>NZ_JBQHDG010000007.1:0-400665 GCF_052068095.1 Phytohabitans sp. LJ34
GGGGTTTCGGCGAGCGCTGCGAGCCGCCGGCCGGGAGCGGTGCCCGCGGGAGCATACGGTCCGCAGCTGACGCGGACGTGGGCAAAATATGCCTCGAAGCAACGCCACGACAAGCGGCGACCCTGACCCCGAAAGGTCGCTACAGTGGGCGCTCGGGGAGCGGCTGGGTGGCGGGGCCGTGCAGCACGGAGCCGTCCGGGTCGAAGCGGGAGCCGTGGCAGGGGCAGTCCCAGCTGCGTTCCGCGTCGTTGAAGGCGACCGTGCAGCCCAGGTGCGTGCAGGTGGCGGAGACCGCGTGCAGCGTGCCGGTGGTGTCACGGTAGACGGCGCACCGTTCGCCGTGCAGGCGGATGACGGCGCCCTGCCCGGCGGCCAGCTCGTCGGGTGAGTCCACATGCGACGTACGGAGGCGGTCGCCGATGAAGTGGCGGGCGACGGCCAGGTTGGCCTTGAGGAACGTGCCCGCCTCGGCCTTGACGTGGATCCGGCGGGGGTCGTAGACGCCGGCCCACTCCGGCTTGGCACCGCCGATGAGCGCGGCGAGGAGCCGGCCCGCCATGACGCCGCTGGTCATGCCCCAGGCGTTGAAGCCGGTGGCCACGTACACGTGGTCGGCGCCGGGATGGAACGGTCCGACGAACGGCACGCGGTCGGGGGTGGTGTTGTCCTGCGCGGCCCAGTGGTAGGCGAGGGCGTCCACTTTGAACCTTTCGCGCGTCCACGTGGCCAGGCGGTGCCAGCGATCCTCGACCCCCTCCGTGCCGGGTTTGAAGTGCTCGCCGGTGACGATCAGCAGCCGCTGACCGTCGCGGTAGGGCGCGGTGCGCACCGAGCGGGTGTTGTCCTCTGTGGTCAGATACATGCCCGCGGGGTCGTCGGCGGCCGCGATGGGCGCCGCGACCACCAGCTCGCGGCGCGGCACCAGCCGGGTGAAGAGGCTGGCGCGGTCGAAGATCGGATAGTGGGTGGCCACCACGACGTCGCGGGCGCTGACGGTGGCGCCTGACTCGGTGGTCAGCCGGCACGGCTCGCCCTCGTCCAGGTCGGTGATCCGGGTGCGTTCGAAGATCTGTCCACCCTGGTGGGTCAGGTCGTCGGCCAGCGCCAGCAGGTAGCGGCGCGGATGGAACTGCGCCTGGTCCTCCACGCGGATCGCCGCCGCCACCTCGAACGGCAGCCCGGTCTCGGTCACCAGCGACGCCGGCAGCCCCGCCGCCGAGGCCGCCTCGACCTCGGCGCGCACCTGCTCGGCCCCGTCCGCGGAGGTGGCGTACGTGAAGGCGGGCAGCCGCTCCAGGTCGCAGTCGATGCCCAGTTCCGCCGCGACGGCGGCGACCCGTTCGATCGCGTCGAGCTGCGAGCGCGCGTACCAGCGGGCGGTGTCGGCGCCGAGCGACGAGCGCAGCCGGTCGTAGATCAGGCCGTGCTGGGCGGTCAGCTTCGCGGTGGTGTACCCGGTCGTGCCGGCGACGATCCGGTCCGCCTCGAACACAGCCACCCGCCGCCCGGCCCGGGCCAGCTCCCACGCGGCGCACAGGCCCGCGATCCCACCGCCGACGACGGCGACGTCCACCTCGACGTCGCCGTCGACCGGCGGGTACGCGGTCGGCGCGGTCGAATCCATCCAGTACGACTCGGCACGGTCGGAGACGCTCGCCATACCCCGGTCGTACCCAGTCCCGACCCGGCTCAAGCCTGTTCGGGCGGGCCCTCGACGTGCAGCTGCGGCAGCCTCCGCTCCAGCGACGCGGGCAGCCACCAGTTGGCCCGGCCGAGCAGGTGCATGGTGGCCGGCACGAGCAGCATCCGCACCACGGTCACGTCGATGAGGATGGCGACCGCCATGCCGAAGCCGAGCACCTTCACCGCGACGTCGGAGCTGGGCACGAAGGCGGCGAACACCGCGATCATGATGGCCGCCGCCGCGGTGATCACCCGGCTGGTGCTGGCCAGGCCGTGGGTCACCGCGCGGGCGTTGTCCCCGGTGCGGACCCATGACTCGCGCATCCGGCTGAGCAGGAACACCTGGTAGTCCATGGACAGTCCGAAGAGGATCGCGAACATCAGCACCGGTGCGAAGGCGGCGAGCGGCGTAGCGGTGTCGACGCCGATCAGCTGACCGAGCCAGCCGCCCTCCAGCGCGAGGGCCACGACGCCGTACGCCGCCGCGACCGAGAGCAGGTTGAGCGCCGCCGCGGTCAGCGGTATCACCACGCTCCGGAACGCGAGCATCAGCAGGAGCATCGAGAGCAGCACCACGCCGCCGATGAGCAGCGGCAGCCGATTGGCGATGTCGGTGTTGGTGTCGATCGCGGTCGCGGTCACCCCGCCCACGTGCGCCTCGGCGCCGGTGCCGGCGGTGGCGGCCGGTATCACGCGGTCGCGGATGGTGCGTACGAGGTCCTTGGTGGCGGCGTCCTGCGGTCCCGTCGTCGGCACCACGGTCAGTACCGCCGCGTCGCCGGCCGGGTTGAGCTGCACCGGCGACACCGCCGCGACGCCCGCCGTGCCGGCGAGCTCGGCGGCCAGGCGGGGCGCGACGGCCGGGTCGGCGACAAGCAGCAGCGGCCCGTTGGCGCCCGGACCGAAGCCCTCGGCCACCGCGTCGTACGCCCGCCGGCTGGATGTGCCCTCGGGGTCGTTGCCGGCGTCCGGGAAGCCGACGTTGACACCGAGGAACGGCGTGGCCAGAGCGAGCAACGCCGCCACGCCGGCGAACATCGCCAGCACGCGGTGCCGGCGCACGAACCGGCCCCACCCCACACCGCGGGCCGATGCGGTGCGCCGCCGCACCATCGGCAGGCGGAGCCGGTCGATCCACTTGCCCAGGTAGCCGAGCAGCGCCGGGAAGAGCGTGACGGCCGCGGCCAGCACGACGAAGACGGCCACCATCGTGACGGCGGCGGCCCCGCTCATGAAGGACAGCCCCATCGCGAACAACCCGAGCATGCTCACCATCACCGTGCCGCCGGCCACGAGCACCGCGCGGCCGGCGGTGTCCATTGTGGCCACCGTGGCCGCCTCCGGGTCCAGGCCCGCCGCGCGCCACTCGCGGAAGCGCGTCACCATCAGCAGCGCGTAGTCGATGCCGAGCGCGATCCCCAGCATCGAGCCCAGCACCGGCGCCCAGTCGGGTACGTCGAGCAGCGCGGCGACGAGTCCAGTGAGGACACCGCTGACCGCCAACCCCGCGATCGCCACGCCGAGCGGCAGCCCCGCGGCGACCACGGTGCCGAACATGACCAGCAGGATGACGGCCGCCACCAGCAGGCCGATGCCCTCCGAGCCGACCTCGTTTCCCTCGGCCAGCTGGACCGCCTGCCCGCCGAGTGTCACCTCGAGCCCCGGCCGGCTGGCCGCCTCGGCCGCACCGAGCAGGCGTTCGGTGTCGGCGACCGGCATGTCCGCCGGGTTTGTCACGTCGAGGTTGAGCCGGGCCAGCAGCGTCCGGCCGTCCTGCGACACGCCGCCCGGTGACGCGTACGGGTCGTCGACGGCGGCCACGTGCGGCAGGCCGGCGAGGTCGTCGAGGAGCGCGCTCACCGCACCACGTACCGCCGGGTCGGTCACCGGGGCGTCCGCGCGCACCACGACGTCGACGCTGTCGCCGGCACGCGCGGGGAACCGCTGTGCCAGCACGTCCTGGGCCTGCTTGGAGTCCGAGCCGGGCGCCGAGTAGTCGGCCGCGAAGTCGCCGCCGAACGCGGACGACAGCCCGAAGGCGATCACGAGTGCCGCGAGCCAGGCGAGCAGCACGGTCCCGCGCCGGCGGAAGGCCAGCCCACCGAGCCGGCCGAGCACGCCCGGCCGGACGCGGGCCGGCGCGCCGCGCTCACCGGTCCTGGTCAGGGTAACCGTCATCGGATCCTCCCTTGGTGGATGACTGATCCGATGCTTCCGGCGGGGCGGCGCCGGGTCGTCCGCCGAGGCGCGGCAGCGCCTACGTCATCGCGCGTGGCGGGACGGGGGCCGGATACGCCTCTCGACGTACGCCGCTACGCCGATCCGCGTGCCGGGAAGGGCCACCAGCTCCGACCACGGGTCAGCGGCGCTCCAGAGCCTAGCCATCCTCGAGCGGGCCGGGTACGAGGGGCGGTACGTTGTCCACAGAGGAGGGTGGCGCATGGGTGACTGGTCACAAGTCCGTGAAACCAGGACGATCCGTGCCGGCCACAGCCCCGGCACCGCCGTCCGGTGCGGCCTGATGGACACTATGCTGGCCGACCTCCCGGTCTCCGTCGTGTTCTTCTTCGCGCGCACCCTCGACGAGACCCGCCTGGCCGACGGCCTCACCCGCGCACTCGCCCACCTGCCCGTCTTCGCCGGCCGCCTGCGCACCCGGGACGAGACGCTGGAGATCGTCTGCGACGACGCCGGCGTACCGATGACGTTCGTCGACGTCGACGAGCCACTGAGTAGTGCGATCGGCCGGGTGACCCTGCCCGCGTCGGGCTTCGTCACCCACGTCGACGCGCCCGCCGCCGGGCTGGGCGAGCGGCCGCTGCTGACCGTGCAGGTCAGCCGCATGGCCGGCGGCGGCACCGCGCTGGGCTGCTCGTGGCACCACGCGGTCGGCGACATCACCACCTTCATGCTGCTGATGCGCGCCTGGTCCGCGTCGGTGGAGGGCATGTCGCCGCCGCCCGTACAGGTGGTCGAAGACCGCGACGCCTACCTGAACAAGGTGCTCCCGGCCGAAGACTCCGGGCACCCCGCCTTCCGCCTGCTGGACCCCGCCGAAGCCGCCGAGCTGCGGGGCCAGGTCGAGCTGGCCGCCAGGTCCAGCCGCACCGTACAGGCCTACTTCGGCGACGCGGAGGTGGGCAGGATGCGCGCGGAGCTCAGCGCCGCCGCCGGCCAGCGGCTGTCCAGAAACGACGCGCTCTGCGCCCACCTCGTGAGCACGATCCGCCACCTCGACGGCGACGCACAGACCCGCGCGCTCACGCTGCCGGTCGACATGCGCCGCCGCTACGACCTGCCACCCGGCCTCGTCGGCAACCTGCTGAGCGAGATCAGCCTCGCCTGGCCGCCGCACACCGGCCCGGGAGCGCTGGCGGCCGGCATCCGGGCCGCGGTCGACGACTTCACCCGCGCACACCTGAGCTACCGGTCCAACCACGCGTTCCTCGACACGGTCGGCCGCTCCCGCGTGCGCGACTGCGTGCCCAACGGCTTCGACCCCGCCAACCGCGCCATCTCCATCTCCAACTGGAGCCGGCTCGGCGCGTACGGCGTCACGTTCGAGGGCCAGCGCCCGGCCGCCTTCAGCCCGGCCACGACCTTCCAGCTGCCGTGGGTCTCCTGGCTGGTGGAAGGCTTCGACGACAGCGGCTTCCTCTACACGATCGCCCTGCCGTCCACGCTCGTCGGCCGGCTGCGCGCCCCCGGCGGCCGCGCGGCCCTGCACCGCTTCCGCCACCCCGGCGACCCGCTGCCACGCCTAGCCACCGAGGCCCGCAAGCTTCTCTGAGCCGGAAACTTCGCCCTTTCTCCCCGACTGAGCGCGTGGCAAGCTGACCGAGGGCGACCAACGCGGGGCTGTGGGTGATCACGTGGCGACGCAGCAGATGGTGCGGTCCACGGCACCGGGGCCTACCGGGCACCCGGTGCTGGGCATGGCGCCGGCGTTCAGGCGCGACATGTTGGGCACGATGCTGGCCGGCTTCGGTCGCTACGGCGACGTCGTCGCCTACCGCTTCGGGCCGAGATGGGGACCGCTCACCCAGCGCGTGGTCATGGCGCACCACCCGGACAGCATCCACGAGGTGTTCACCACGCCGCGGCTCTACAGCCGCCGCACGACGGCGTTCCAGGTGCTCACCGAGCTGATCGGCACCGGGCTGCTGACCAGCGACGGCGAGGTGTGGCTGCGCCAGCGACGCACGCTACAGCCGCTGTTCACGCCGCGCCGCGTCGCCGGCTACGCCGAGCTGATGACCGAGGAGGCGGCGCGCATCGCCGACACGTCCCCGGTCGCGGACGGCGCCACTGTGGACCTGCACGAGCTGATGCAGCGGTACGCGCTGCGGGTGGTCAGCCGGGCCCTGTTCGGCCACGACGTCGACGAGGCCGTGCCGCGGATGCAGCGGCTCATGCCGGTGTTGAGCGACCTCGCCCTGGCGCGGACCCTCCAGATCGTCCGGGCGCCGCTGGCCTGGCCGACCCCGCGGGCCCGCCGGATCAGCCGGGAGCGCGCGGCGCAGTACGCGATCGTCGACGGCATCATCGCCCGCCACGCCGAGCGCGGCGCGGGCGACGACATGCTCAGCCGGTTGCACTCCGCCACCGATCCGGAGACCGGGCAGCCACTGTCCACTGAGGAGATACGCGACCAGGTGCTGGTGTTTCTGCTGGCCGGGCACGAGACGACGGCGGGCGCGCTGACGTTCACCCTCCAGGAGCTGGGGCGGCAGCCCGAGCTACAGGCGCGGGTCGCGGGCGGTGACGCCGAGCTGGCGCGGGCGGCGCTGCTGGAGGGCATGCGGCTGTACCCGCCGGCGTACACCACCGAGCGCCTCGCCGACGTCGACGCCACGATCGCCGGCTACCACGTGCCGGCCGGCACCCGGGTGATGCTCTCGGCGTACGTCACGCACCGGCACCCGGAGTTCTGGCCCGACCCGGAGCGCTTCGATCCGAGCCGGTTCACCGGCCAGCACGAGCGGCCGCGTTACGCGTACTTCCCGTTCGGCGGCGGGCCGCGCAGCTGCATCGGCGAGCACTTCGCGATGCTCGAAGGGACGATCCTGCTGCGGGCGCTGCTCGCGCGCTACCGCGTCGAGGCGCTCGACGAGCGGGTGCGCCTCGCGCCGATGGTCACGCTGCGTCCCGCCGGCGAGGTCCGTGCGACTCTTAGGGTTCGATGAAAGTTTTTGCCAAGCCCGCGATCTAGCCTGTAGATTCCGTTCATCCGCGTTGGTGAATGGAATGGAGCTGGGCATGACCGGTCGGACAAGACGATGGGTCCTCTCGCGTGGTGCGGTGGTCACGGCGGCCGCCGCGGGCGCGAGTTCGCTGCTCTCCACGGAGGCGCTCGCGCTGCCAGCCGTCGACATGGAGCTGGTCCTCCTCGCCGCTCAGGTCGACCCACCCAAGGCCGACACCGGCCTCACTCCCGGGGCCTCCACCCACGTCATCGAGGTGGAGCGCGCCCTGAACGCCAAGGGCCTGCTCGCCTCCGGCGCCGTCGACGGGCACTTCGGCACGTCGACCGTCTCCGCCTACGCCGCGTGGCAGCGGTCGCTCGGCTACTCGGGCCTCGACGCCAACGGCATCCCCGGACCTACGTCCCTGACCCGGCTCGGCGAGGGCAGGTTCACCGTCTCCAGGCCGGTGTCCACCGGCTCACGCACCGACACGTACGGCGGTCGGCGGGTGAACACCCGCACCCGCAACATGCTCGCCGCCGCCGACGGCATGCTCTCCTGGAGCCTGACGCTCTCCCAGGGCTCGTACACGTCCTCCAACCCCAGCTCCGCCGGCACCCACGACGGCGGCGGAGTCGTCGACATCTCGGTGACGAGCCTGACCACGACCCAGCGCTGGGAGACGGTGCGCGCGCTGCGCACGGTCGGCTTCGCCGCCTGGCTGCGCAACCCGTCCCAGGGAGACTGGCCCTACCACATCCACGCCGCCGCCGTCTCCGACCCGGACATGGCACAGGCCGCCCGCAACCAGACCCACGACTACTACTTCGGCAGAAACGGTCTGGCCAGCCACGCCGCGGACGACACCCCGTCGGCGTACCGGGTGGCCTTCACCTGGTGGGAGAAGTACCAAAGGGGTTAGTGCCGCACACGTCGCACGACCACACGCGTGCCGTGCCGTCGGCATGGAGGGTGACCACCCGCGACGCGTCGCGGTCGAAGGCGGCGGAGACGACCGGCGGCCCGAAGCTGTCGAAGACGATCGGCTCGGTGGGCGTGGTGGCCTTCCAGATCCGGAGGGTCTCGTCGGTGCCGGTGCTGACCAGCCATCGGCCGTCGCCGGAGTAACGTACCGTCCTGGCGCCGCCGGGATGGCCGGGAAGGGTAAACGCGGTGGTGCCGTCCGCGTTCCACACGCGGATGGTGCCATCCTGGCTCGCGGTGGCCAGGCGCCGACCGTCCGGGCTGAACGCGATGCCGTAGACCGGCCCCTGGTGTCCACGAAGGACGATCCGGCCGCCCGCGGTGTCGACGATCTCGACGGTGCCGTCCTGCTTGGCCAGCGCGACGCGGAACGTGCCGGACCCGACCCCGTACCCGTCGACGTCGTACGTGGCGACCGGCGAACCGGTGGTGGAGTTCCACACGCGCAGCTGGGTGTCGAGGTCGTTGCGAGCGTCCACTGTGGTCGCGGCCAACCACCCGACGGTGTCGAGCCCGATCGGTCGCACCGGGCCCCCACTCGAGATGACGGCCGCCTGCCGCATGCGGGTGAGGTCCCAGATCCGGAGGGTGCCGTCGTCGCCGCCGGTCGCGAGGCGGGTGCCGTCCGGGTGGAACACGACGCCGAGCACCCGCCCGCGGTGGCCGCTCAGCACGGCGGGTTCACGGGTGTCCTTTGTGTCCCAGACACGGACCGTGCCGTCCGCGGCGGCGGTCGCCACGCGGCGGCCGTCCGGGCTGAGCGCCACGTCGCGCACGACCGTTCCCGGTATCCGGAGGATCGCGGGGTTGGCCCACCCGCCGGTGTCCCAGACCCGGGCGGTGCCGTCGGCGGCGGCCGTCACCAGCCGGCGCCCGTCCGGCGTGAAGCTCACGGAGAGCGCGCTGTGGGTGTGGCCGCGCAGTTCGAGGGGACGACCCACGCCCGCCTGATCCCACAGGTGGATGGCTCCCCCACTGGCGGTGGTGGCGATCCGCTGCCCGTCCGGGCTGAATGCGACGCCGCGAACGAGCCGGGTCGAGGTGCGAAACACCGTGGGCTGGCCGGCGTGCCAGACGCGTGCGCCACCATCGTTGTGCCCGCTGACCACCTGCCGCCCGTCCGGGCTGAACGCCACGCTCCACACCGCGCCGCCGTGGCCGTCGAGCAGGACCGGGGGCGGGTGACCGGTCACGCCCCTTATCAACAGGACGCCGTCGTCGCCGCCGCTGGCGACCCGCTCGCCGTCCGGGCTGAACGCGACGGCGCGCACCCGCCCCCGGTGTCCGGTGAGGACGGCCGGTGCGGCGCGCCCCGCGACGGCCCAGATCCTTACGGTGCCGTCCACGCCGCCGGTGGCCACGCGGCGGCCGTCGGGGCTGAACGCCACGCTCTCCGCGGCGCCGGTCTGCGCGCCGACGGTGACCGGGCCGGTGCCGGCGGATAGGTCCCACATCCGCACCTGGCCGTCCTTCGCACCCGCCGCGAGGTGCCGGCCGTCCGGGCTGAACGCCAGCGCGAGCACCGACCCGCCGGTCAGCTCCGCCGTCCGGGTGCCGCGCGCCAGGTCCCACACCGCGACCGGCGACGTGCCGACGGCCAGGCGCGTGCCGTCGCGGCTGACCGCCACGGGTGCGAACCCGCCCGGCGAGACGGTCAGCGCCGCGTGCGTCCGGTCCACGAGGACCGCCTGGCGCAGCACCGCCTCGGCCTCCTCGGACGGCCGCGCCTCGTACGCCTGGCGGGCCAGCTCCAGGCCGCGCCGCGGGTCGACCTGGAGCTGGGTGCGCGCCTCGGCCACCAACTGGCGGGAGTAGGCCAGGTCGCGCTCGTCGCGGGCGCGGCCGGCCTGCACCATCGCGGTGGCGGCCAGCACGCTCACCACGGCCACGGCGGCCGCGAGACCCGCCACGGCGAGCCGGACGCGGCGGCGGCCGGCGCGCTGCTCCCAGGCCCGGCGGGCCCGGCTGGCGGCCAGGAAGTCGCGCTCCACGCCGTTGAGCCGGTGCAGGTCGCGGTCGTCCCAGGCGGCGAGCCGCTGCCCCCGGTAGAGGGCGCCGGTGTCCATGTCGTGCGAGCGCCAGATGTCGCTGGCGTCGGTCAGCTGCCGGTGCAGGCGCAGCGCCTCGCGGTCGGCGTGGAGCCAGCCGTGCAGCCGCGGCCACGCCCGGATCAGCGCCTCGTGGGCGATCTCGACGGTGTCGCGCCCGAGCACGACCAGCCGGGCGTCGGCCAGCTGGCGCAGCACCGCGTCGGCGTCCGGTAGGTCCAGCTCGGCGCGGTCGACCCTTCGGCGCGTGTCCTCCACCCCGTCGCCGAGCGCCACGAGCCGGGTCAGCAGCCGCTCGGCCGTCTCCCGCCGCACCGGCTCGAACCCTTGGTACACCGCCTCGGCGGTCTGCGCGATGGCACCGGCGACGCCGCCCGTCGCCTCGTACCCGGCCAGGGTGAGCACGTCGCCGCGGCGCTGCCGCCACGTCTCCAGCAGCGCGTGGGACACCAGCGGCAGGGCGCCCGGCTGGCCGGCCGCGTCGGCGAGCAGCTTGGTCACCAGCGCCCGCTCCACGCTGCCGCCGGCTCGCCGCGCCGGCTCGGTGACCGCCTCCCGCAGCTCGTCGTCCTCCAGCGGGCCCACCGGTACGGTCGCCCCGGCGAGCAGGCGCGCCAGCGTGGGCAGTTCGGTGCAGCGGCCGTAGAAGTCCGCGCGTATCCCGATCACGACCCGCGCCCGCTCCGCCACGGCCGCCAGCTCGGTCACGAACGCGGCGCGCTCGGCGGCGTCCGGGCAGAGGGTGAACAGCTCCTCGAACTGGTCCACGACGAGCAGGCCGTCCTCGGCGGGCGGCGTCAGCAGCGCCAGGCCGGGCGTCGTCACCACCGGCGCGGCGGCGGCCAGCGCCGGCACCAGCCCGGCGCGCAGCAGCGACGACTTGCCGCTGCCGGACACACCGACCACCGCCAGGAACCGGTGCTCGGCGAGCATCTCCACGATGCGCGCCACCAGCCGCTGCCGGCCGAAGAACCGGTCGGCGTCCGCGACGTCGTACGCCACGAGGCCCCGGTACGGCGCGTCCGCCGGCGCCGTGGCCGTGGCCGCCTCGCGCCACCGCCGCTCCCAGGCGACCGGGTCGCCGCCGCACGCCCGTACGAAGGCCAGCGTCACCGCCAGGCTGGGCAGCCGGCGCCCGCCGGCGGCGTTCGCCAGCGCCGCCACCGAGTAACCGGCCCGCCCGGCCAGCTCCCGGTAGCCCGGATTTCCCGCCTGCCGCCGCAGGTCACGCAGCTCAGCCGCCAGCGCCTGCACCGGACCGTCGTCCGGATCCACGGCGCGCTCCGGTCGCGGCACTCATCCCCCTTTATGCCCGATTTATTGCCGTTGTTTACCGCAGGTACCCGCTACCAGACAACCCTGGCCGATGCTGACCTGGAAAGATGGCAGACCTTGAAAGGCACACTGACCGCCGGCGGCTGTTGCGGCGCGCCGGCACGCTGGCCGCGGGCGTGGCGGGCGCCGGCGTCGCGGGTGCGGTGGTCGCGACGCCCGCACGGGCGGAGTCCACCCTCGCCGCCAACACCACCGTGCCGATCGTCCCGACGCGCGTGGTGGACACCCGCAACGCCGACCTGCGGTGGCGGATCGTCAACCCGTCGGTCCTGGACAGCGCCGGCCGGCTCCCGAAAAACCAGATCATGGACGTCAACCTCAACGACCTCGCGTCGTTCCCTGACGCGGTGTTCCTCAACGCCACGGTGACCGGCCAGACCGTGGCCGGTTACCTGAGCGTGTTCGCATACCTCCACGGACCCCCTCGGGCCTCGAGCCTCAACTACTCCCCCAACCAGAACCTCACCAACCTCGTGCTCACCGCCACCGGCGCGAACGAGGGGAACGAGGTGCACACCGGCATCTCGGTCTTCACCAGCCAGCTGACTCATGTGATCCTCGACGTGGTCGGCTTCGTGATCAGCTCCGGATCGGTCAACCCGGCCGTGGTACCGGGCGCGCTGGCCGCCGCCGGCGGCGGGGCCCTGACCGAGGCCGCGAAGCGGCGCGCGGAGGCCATCCGGAAGACCAAGCCGGTCTGGGAGTAGTTCCACGGGGGAGGTGCCCGCCGTGGCCGCGGCGGGCACCGCTACTTCGCCTCGGCCCGCCAGACCCGTTCGCCGTCGACCTCCTCGGTGGTCGCGGTGAGGCCGGCTCGGGCCGCGACGGCCGCGGAGGCGTGGTGGTCGCGATGGATGTTGGCGGTGATGACGTCCGCGCCGCGCTCGCGCAGCCACGCCACCATCGCCCGCGCGGCCTCGGTGGCGAAGCCCTGTCCCTGCCAGCGCGTGCCGACGACCCAGGCGATCGCGGCCGACCACCGGTCGCCGTCGCGGGTCACGGTGGCCTGCACCGTGCCGACCGGTTGGTCGTCGGTGCCGCGGCGCACGATCCAGTTGAGCCAGACCTGGTCCGGGTCTCCCGAGCCGGCGGCGAGCCGCTCGTAGCGCCGGCGCAGATCCGCGCGGCCGGCCGGCTGCCCGCCGATGAACTCGTGGAGTCGCACGTCGCCGAGCACGTCGACCATCGCGTCGGCGTCCGCCGGGCGCAGCGGCGTCAGGACGAGCCGCTCGGTGTCGATCGGCGCCGCTTCGAACGCGCCCACGTCAGTCGACCAGCCGCAGCGACCGCTCCCAGTCGACGGCCACCCGCTGCGGATCCCGCTCGTCCACCTTCACCTGGAGCACCCGGCCGGGCGCGACGGATCCGGCCGACGCGGCGGTCAGGAACTCACCCGTCTTCACGACGTAGGACTCCTGGCCCGGACGGCTGACCTCCAACTCCATGTACACGAGCTGCCGGAACTGGTTGGCCCGCCCGCCGTCGGCCAGAAACCGCACGACGGCGGTGGCCTCGCCGCCCGACCGCAGGACGGCCTTCTTGTGCTTGGTGGCCCGGTACGCGAGGCGGGACCGCTCGACCGGCTCCGCGACGGCCTCCTGCTTCGCCGCCAGCTCCGCCAGCGCGCGCCGCCGGGCCTCGGGCGTACGGTGACGCAACCGGAACCTGGCCCACATGGCCGTCCACAGCCCGCAGACGAGCGCGAGCGGCACGCCGACGAGCCACCACCACAGCGGCGGGTCGTCGACCGCGACGGCGGCCACGACAAGCACCAGCCCGACCACGGCTCCGCCCCACGCCACCAGGCGAAAAGCCCACCTGCTGGCCTTTACCGGTTCGTCCACCATGCCAGCAGACTCTAGAGATCTTTTAGGGGCGAGGTCACTGTCGGATCCCCGGCATCCCAGATATTTCGACCTCCGGCTGCCCCCGGCGCGCCCACCCCACCTCTTCCGCTCCATCGATGTACATTGATGGTCTACTCGTCTGAACGGAGTGAGCATGACGCGGCGACAGGTGCTCTTCGCGCTGGCTGGCGTGGTGACGGTGACGGCTTCGCTGCTCACGGCGGGCGCCGCGGGCGCCGAAAACCAGCCGGCCGCGTGCGTGCCGGGTGACGTCTACGGCGACCCGCTGCCGTCGCCGAGCGTGTCCGCCGTCCGGGTGCCGGGCCGGTTCAACTTCCTGGAGGGTCCGGTCTGGATCGCGGACCAGGGCCGGCTGCTGGTGTCGGACATGCAGCCGGCGGCCGGGCCTGAGGGCGTGCAGCCGTCCGTCATTAGGGCGCTGACGCCGCCGGACCGGTTCGACGTGTTCGTGGCCAGCGGCGGCAGCAACGGGCTCGCGCTCGGCACGGACGGCACGCACGTCCTCGCCGCGACGCACGACCAGCGGAGCGTCTCCTCCTACAACCTGGCCGACGGCACCCGCGGCACGGTGGCGCAGACGTTCCAGGGCCGCAGGTTCAACTCCCCCAACGACCTGACCGTCCGCGGCGACGGCACCGTCTACTTCACCGACCCGAACTTCCAGCGCGGCAACCGGCCGGACGAGATGGCCGGCCGCACCGGCGTGTACCGGGTCAGCGGCGGCGTGGTGTCCCTCGTCGACGACACGATCGCCCAACCGAACGGCGTCGTGCTCGCGCCGGACGGCAACACGCTCTACGTCGGCGGCAACAGCGCCGGCAAAATCTACAAGTACCCGGTGCTCCCGGACGGCAGCACCGGACCGCGCACCGAGTTCGCCAGCATGAGCGGCCCGGACGGGGCGACCATCGACTGCGCGGGCAACCTCTACTGGGCGTCCTATTCGGACGGCAAGGTACACGTCTTCGCCCCCGACGGCAGGGCGCTGGGCACCATCTCCGCCGGCACCAACACCACCAACGCGGCATTCGGCGGCGCGGACGGCCGCACCCTCTTCGTCACCTCGGGCACCTGGGGCAACTTCGGCGTCTACCAGATCCACCTGAACGTCCCCGGCTGGCCCCACTGAGCCAGCCGACCCCAGTCCGCCCGCCACTCCCGCGTCTCAACCTCCACGGTCTGACCCCGTCGCTATGGCGTGGCGGCATTCAGGCAGATTTTCCCCCGTCCGCGTCAGCTGGAGACCGTACGCTCCCGCGGGCACCGCTCCCGGCCGGCGGCTCGCAGCGCTCGCCGAAACCCCCGCCCGTCCACTGCCAGCTCCGCGAGACAAGCCCCCCTCGCGACAGGTTTCCCTTGATCGAGGTAACGAGGGCAGGTGACGCTGGCGATCGTGGTACACAACTGCCCCTGGAGGGGCAGTAAACGTCCACGATCCGTTCACCGGCCGCAAAGATCGACGCCGATCAAGGCATTGTGGACAGAGCCAACCTCGATAACGAAAGGTCTCCTAGAGGCCTTCGGGGTCAGGGTCGCCGCCCGTCGAGGCGTTGCTTCAAGGCGGCTTTTCCCACGTCCGGACGGGTGAGGCCGCGGGAGCAGCGGTCTGGACCACGACGGACGTCGCGGTAGCTCACATCTTTGTCCTAAAAGGAACTCAGCCCGGCCACCTCGACTCCGAAAGGGCGCGCTAGACCTTCTTGCCCACGGCGGCGGCGACCTTGAGGGCGGTCGGTGGCTGGTCCTCGTCCGGCCACCAGTCCTGGACGTCCACGAGGCCGGGCGGCAGCATCTCGAAGCCGTCGAAGAAGGGCAGGATCTCGTCGCGGCGGCGGAAGCACATCGGTGCCGGGGAGTTGACCGAGATCTCTTCGAGCTTGGCCTTGGCGGCCGGGTCGCTGCCGTCGGTGCAGAACTGGGACAGGCACATGTAGCTGCCGGGCGCCATGCGGTCGCGGAAGCGGGCGATCAGCGCGGCCGGGTGGTCTTGGTCGCCGACCAGGTGAAACAGGCCGATGAAGAGCAGCAGCATCGGCTTGTCGAAGTCGATCAGCGACCGCACCTTGGGGTCGTCGAAGATCCGCTGCGGCTCGCGGACGTCCTCCTGGATGGAGACGACGCCCTCCACTGTGGCCAGCAGGGCGTTGTTGTGCACGAACACGGTCCGGTCGTTGTCCACATAGACCACACGGGCGTCCGGATTGATGGCGCGGGCGGTGCCGTGCACGTTGGGCGCGGTCGGGATGCCGGTGCCGATGTCGAGAAACTGGTCGATGCCTTCCTTGGCGCACATCTGCACGACCCTGAGCAGAAACCGTCGCTGCGCCCGGCCCAGCGCGGGGAGGTCCGGCGCGAGGTCGATGACGGCCTGCGCGGCTTGGCGGTCGACCTCGAAGTTGTCCTTTCCACCTAGGACGTAGTCGTATGCCCGAGCGTGGCTCATGACGGTGGGGTCAGGGTACGAAGGCTCGGTCACGATCGCGACTCCCCTGTGGACGCGGGCTGGAGGGCTGGGGGCAGCCTAATGCCCCGCCCCGTCGCGCCCAAAGCCGGCTATCGATCTCGAACCCGACGAGCCGGGCTGCCCCCACACCGCAGCCCGCCCGTCCGTCACTCGCGAGTCACGCACCCGGCGGCTAATACCAGTAGCGGCGGCCGAGCACGGGGCGGTTGACCGAGCCGAGCAGCATGAGGACGGCTCCGACCACGAGCAGGATGATGCCGATCGTCGTAAGGATGCCGATGCCGGTCAGCCATCCGACCAGCGTGAGGATCAAACCCAGTACCAACATCTCTGGCTCCGCGGGGGTAGGGGATATGTGGACCCGCTCCCAATACCCCGGCGGCGTACCGCGGAAAACCCTTCAGCACCGCAGGTGCCGGCCGGTCTCCGGTCTCGTGGCTGGCCTGGCCACGGATCCGACGGCCGCTGAGAGGTCCCCGGCTCGGCCGCCGAGGTCACCTATTTGGCTCATCCCGTTTATAATTTGAGCCACGAGGGGCGCTATTGGCATGGTCGTCCGGCGTCAACGATCGCTTTTGGGACGATTCTCGTTGGAAATTGGCCCTACTATGCACAGGTGACCCACCCCACCAGCGCTGGCGAGCGGCTCGTCCTCGCCGCGCTCGCCGGCGGCGTCGTCGCCAGCCGGGCAGAGCTGAGCGCGGCGACCGGGCTACCGAAGACCACGGTGACCGGGATCGTCGCGCGGCTGCTGCGCCGCGGTGCGCTGGTCGAGCAGCCGGCCGAGGCCGCACCGGGCCGCGGGCGCGGTCGGCCCGCCGGCGCGGTCGCGCTCGCCGGGTCCGGCGGGATGGTCGCCGTGCTGGCGCTGAGCCACGCCGCGATCCGGGCCGCGGTCGTCGGCTGGGACGGGACCGTGGCGGCCGTCCGACACAGCCCCATCGAGGGTCCGCGCGAGGAGTCGAAGATCATCGGGCGCGGGCTGGAAATGGTCGAGCAGGCGCTGTCCGACGCCGGCCTCGGCCACGGGCAGGCGGACCGTGCCGTGGTCGGCATTCCCGGCGCGTACCAGCCGGGTGTGGGTGTGGTGGTCGGGCGCGTCCCCGACGCGGTCCGCGCGGCCGTCCCGGAGCTGGCGCGGACCTATGGCTGGCTGCGCTCCGATCCGGTGCCGGCCGTCCGGCAGCGGCTGGGCGTGCCGGTGGTCGCGGAAAACTACGCCAACCTCGCGGCGCTGGGCGAGCTGACCCGTGGCGCGGGCCAGGGCCTGACCGACGTCGTCTTCGTCCGGGTGGTCGAGGGGCTCGGCGCCGGGCTCGTCCTCGGCGGGCGGCTGCACCGCGGCGCTCGCGGGCTGGCCGGCGAGCTCGCCCACGTGCAGGTGGTCGACGACGGGGCATGGTGCGCCTGCGGGAGCCGCGGCTGCCTCGCGGTCACCAACAGCAGCCAGATCCACGGGTTCCTCAGCACGGCCTACCCGACGCCGGTCACCCTCGAGGACATCCAGGCCCTCCTGGCCGCCGGCGAACGGGGTACGCGGCGCGTCATGACCGACGCGGGCCGCCGGATCGGGCGGGTCCTGGCCGACCTCTGCGTGATGCTGAGCCCGGAGGCGATCGTGCTCGACGGGATGCTCGGCCCGGCGGCGGAGCCGATGCTGGAGGGCATCCGCGAGATGATCGACCGGCACACCCCCGGCGACGTGGCGGAGTTCGTGGGGCTGCGCGTCGGGACGCTCGGTGACCGGGCCGAGCTGCTCGGGGCGGTCGCGCTGGCGCGTGCGGAGGACCCGCGTTACGGCTGAGTTGGCGTGTACTGCACAACCGCCAGGTAGGGGATATGTTCTCGGCCACAACAAAGTCTTCCCCCGCCTCGGCCGGCCAGCGAAGGCGCCGGCGCCGCGACCGTTCCACCCGGGTTTCCGCCCGGCGTACTCGCCTGAACCGTCGCCAGCCAGCACGCTCTCGCCCCACCTCTCCCGTTCGGCTCCACCGCGGTTTCCGCGCACCCATTCCCCGTGGGCGTGCCCATCCGTCCACTCCCGTCGCCGATGGCGCGTCCAAGGTGGGCGGAGCGTCCCTACCGAAGTCGTTCGCGGAGGCGTATGCCGGCGGGAGCTGGAACGCGGTCCCCATCATGACCGGCAGCACCAGGTCGGAAAAGTGTCCAACGGGCACAGCGCCGAGCTCGCGTACATGTTCGACTTCACGCTCGGCGAACGGCCGCTGACCGCACAGCAGGAGCGCCTTCGCGCACCGCGGCGACCCCAACTTCCGCGGCGCTCCACAGTGGCCGGTGTACGGCTCCGGCCAGAACGTCATGCGGCTCCGCACCGGCGGAGCGAGCAAGGTGACCACGTCCCTCGCGGCCGAGCACAACTGCGCCTTCTGGCTCGGCTGAACCCCACCACTCGCCAGGTCCGCCCTATTTAGACAGAGGTTTGAGCTACCGCGACGTCGTCGTGGTCCAGACCGCTGCGCGGGGCCCCGGGGAAACGTGGAGCGCGGCGGAGCGTTTTCTTGGGGTGCGTTTCCCGCGGCCTCACCCGTCCGCCGCTGGTCGCGCTCACCCCTGCGCGCAACCGGCGGGGGCGGATCGAGCTCGCGCCAGCCGGTGGTCGACGTCTGTCCACAATGCCTGCTCCCGGATCGGCGATCCTGAAAACAACACAGGTTTCGTCGCCGCGAGTACCCGCGCGGCGGTGTGAGCCGCGTGAGATCCGAGATCTAGGAGAGTTAGGGCGCTATTTCAACCCTAGGTCTCCTAGATCTCGAAGTCTCGTCCACTTGACCGGGTTACGCCGCGTCAGGATGGCGCAGGTAGGCCCCGCGAAGACCCGTCGGGGCTTGTCGCGCGGACCTGGCAGTGGACGGCCGGGGATTTCGGCGAGCGCTGCGAGCCGCCGGCCGGGAACGGTGCCCGCGGGAGCATACGGTCCGCAGCTGACGCGAACGTGGGCAAATATGCCTCGAAGAAACGGTCGGCGACCCCGAAAGCTCTCTACGCCGACCGGCCGGCGTCAGTGTCCGAAGGCGTCGGAGTCGGCGCCGGCGGCGTCGCCCTGGTCGAGCGCGGAGATGGCGGCCACCTCGTCGGTGGAGAGCGTGAAGTCGAAGATGTCGAGGTTTTGCGCGAGCCGCTCCGGGTCGCTGGACTTGGGGATGGTCGTCAGGCCCAGCTCCATGTGCCAGCGGAGCACGACCTGTGCCGGCGTGCGGCCGTGGCGCTCGGCGACGTCGACCACGACCGGCTCGCGCAGCACGTCGTTGCTCGAACCGCCGATCGGCGACCACGACTGGGTGACGATCCCGTGCTGGGTGTGGTAGGCGCGGGCCGACTCGCGGGTCACGGTCGGGCTCAGCTGGATCTGGTTGACGTCCGGCACGACACCGGTCTCGGCGATGACCCGGTCCAGGTGGGCGGGCTTGAAGTTCGACGTGCCGATCGCGCGCAGGCGGCCGGCCTCCAGCAGCCGGACCAGGCCTTGGAAAGCCTCGACGTATCGGTCCTGCTGAGGGTTGGGCCAGTGGATGAGCAGCAGGTCGATGTACTCCAGCCCGAGCCGGTCGGCGCCGCGTTCGAACGCCTCGGCGGCCAGCTCCACGCCGTGCCACCGCTTGTTGAACTTGGTCGTGACGAACAGCTCCTCGCGCGGCACACCCGAGGCCTTCAGCCCGCGCCCGACGCCGCGCTCGTTGCCGTAGTTTTCCGCGGTGTCGACGAGCCGGTAGCCCAGCTCGATCGCGGCGGCCACCGTCGTCTCGGCGGCGGCGTCGTCCATCGGCCAGGTGCCCAATCCCAGGCGCGGCATCTCGGCGCCGTGCGGAAGGGTGACGGTGGGTGCGGTAGTCGACGTCATCTGTCCATCCAACCTTGCCGGCCACCGCACCGCGCGGTCGGGGGTCGGCCGCGGCGAGTCAGGTGGACGCGCCGCGGAGGGTGTCGGACACGGGACGGCGGCCGCCGAGGCCGGCGGGGACGGCGGTGAGCGCCGCCACCACGAGCACCGTCGCCACCACCAGGGCGAGCAGCTGCCAGGACGACGGAAGCGTGGCCCTGGCGCGCTCGCCGCCGGTGATCGCGTTGATGGCGGCGAAGAGCGCGTAGCCGCCCGGGAAGACGCCGAGGATGGCGCCGGCTAGTGCGGGGAGCACCTGCGCGGCCGCCAGCGCCACGCTCACCTCGCGCGGGGTGGCGCCGAGCGCGCGCGCCAGCGCCGACGAACGCCTGTTGTCGAGCACGGTCGCCCAGGTGACGACGACGGCGTTGACCGCCGCCAGGGAGAGCAGGATGACCATCCAGACGAGGATCACGTGGCGCAGCACCGCCAGCTGGGCCTCGCCGTATCCGCCGGCGGCCGCTTGGGTGTCGAGGAAAGCGTCGAGTACGAGCAGGACGTAGATCCCGCTGACCGTAACCGCGATGCTGGCCACACCCAGCACGACCCGTCGTGGGCGGCGGGCGGCGACCCGGGAGGCGAGCAGCAGCGGCACGGGCAGGCGCGCCGAGACCGCGATCAGCCAGCCGACGCGGCGGGGTGGGCGGGGCGAGTCGGCCAGCGCGTCGACGGTGCTGGAGCGGGCGGCGCGCAGGGCCGGCACGGCGGTCGCCACCACCGCGACGGCCACCGCCACGGCGGCGACGAGACCGATGGTCGACAGGTTCATCGGCGGTGTGCCCGCACCGCCGACGAGGCCGGCGCTCGACTCGGCGAGCAGAGGCGCGGCCAGCCATCCGACCACCAGCCCGGCCGCGGCGGCGACGAGGGCCACGAGGATGTACTCCGCGAGCAGCACGGCGGCGACGAGGCCCGGTGTGCCACCGACCGCCTTGAGGAGCCCGACGCGCCTTGTCTGGTCGGCCATCCGGCCTCCGACGAGGACGGAAAGGCTTGCCACGGCGAGCAGGCCGAGCAGCCAGGCGCCGATCAGCAGGAGGATCTGGGAGTCTCGGGCCACCTCGGTGGCGTCTTCGACGATCTCCTGCCAGGAGCGCATGGGTGTCGTGCCGGCGCGGTCGCCGGTGTGCGTGTCGACGAACGTCTGGGCGGCGTCGGGGTCGGCCAGCTTCAGGGGCATCACGTACCCCAGGGAGGCTGGATCCGGCGTGAGGCTCCGCACATCCGCCTGGGTGAGCCAGACCAGGCCGGGGTTGTGCAGCAGCCCGGCGGGCACGGCCTCGCCGGCGGGCACGGCACCGTTGAGGCAGGGGAAGTAGCAGGAGCTCTTTGGATAGGGCGGCATGGCGGCGGTGACCGCGACGCCGACCACCTCGAACGACCGGCCGTCCACAGTGACCGGATCGCCGACCCGCACGTCGAGCGCGCTGGCGAAGGCGGCCTCGAGCACCACGCCGCCATCGCTCACCCACCGGCCGTTTACCACCTCGGGCTGGTCGACCGGCGCGGTGGCGGTGTCGCGCCCGACGACCTGGACGTCGGATGTCCGGCCGGATACCTGAAGCCGCGCGTGCGTGACCGGGAACGGTCCACTGTGGTCGGTGACGCCGGGAGCGGTGGCCAGTGCGTCCAGGTCGGAAAGGCCGCCGGCCCGGGCGACGCTGGCGACGACGTCGGGGCCGTTGGTGGCCTCGCGGGTGCTCTGGTACGGATCGCTGGCGGCGTCGCGCAGCACGAGCCCGAGCGTCAGCGTCGTCGTGGCCGCCATGACGGCCAGCAGCAGGAGCACGGCCTCGGTGCGGCGCCGCCGGAGGTCGCGCAGGGCGAGGCGGCCCACGAGGAGGATGCGGCCCATAGCCGTCAGTCCTCCAGACCGACGAGGGCGCCGAGCCGCCCGGTGGTGCCGCCGGTCAGCCTTGTCTCGTCGACGAACGCGCCGTCGCGCATCGTGATCAGCCGGTCGGCGGTGGCCGCGATCCGCGCGTCGTGGGTGACGATGACCAGCGTCTGACCGGATCCGTGCAGGCTCTCGAAGAGCTGGAGCACGTCGAGTGTGGCGGCGCTGTCGAGGTTTCCGGTCGGCTCGTCGGCGAGCACGACGAGCGGCTCGTTGCTCAACGCACGGGCGACCGCGACCCGCTGCCGCTGGCCGCCGGAGAGCGCGGAAGGCAGGAAACGCGCGCGGTCGGCGAGCCCGACCCGCTCCAGCAGCTCCTCGGCACGCCGCCTCGCGGCTCGCGGCGAGCGCCCGGCCAGCAGAGCGGACAGCTCGACGTTTTCGACGGCGGTGAGCTCCTCCATCAGGTGGAAGGACTGGAAGACGAACCCGACGGCGGTGCGTCGCATCCGGGCCAGGGCCCGCTCGCTGATGTCGTCGATGCGGCGGCCGTCGAGCGACACCTCGCCACCCGAGGGCCGGTCGAGGCCGCCGAGCAGATGCAGCAATGTGGACTTTCCGCAGCCGCTGGGCCCCATCACCGCGACGGTCTCGCCCCTACGGACGTCGAGATCGACGCCGTCGACGGCGCGCACCAGACCATCGCCCCTGCCGTAATGCTTCAGCAGCCCGCGGGCACGAAGCACGTCGCTCACGATCCGCTCCTTCGGTGGGTCCAGTTGTGCTCGCACGCCTCGAGCCAGCGCAGGTCGGCCTGGAGCCGGAGCACGACGCCCTCCAGCAACAGCGCCGCGTCCGAACGGTGCGGCTCGGCCATGGCGGCGCGCTGGGCGTCACGCAGCCGGCGCAGCAGCTCGCGGCGCTGGGTGTCGACGACGGTGAGCGGGTCGGCCAGCCCGGCCGACGCGGCCGCGATCAGCTTGAGGTGGAACTCGGCGAGGTCGGGGCGTGGCCAGCTCACCTCGGCGATCCACTCGGCGACCCGCTGCTGGCCGTCGGCGGTGAGCGCGTACACCTTGCGATCCGACTGGTCGCCTCCGTCGGCGGACCTTTCGACCGCCAGCAGGCCGGCCTTTTCCAGCCGGGTCAGCGTGACGTAGATCTGCCCGGCGTTCATCGTGTCGCCGAGCGGGCCGAGCGCGTCGCGCAGCCGCGCGCGCAGCTCGTAGCCATGCGAGGGCTCCTTGGCCAGCATGGCGAGCACCACTTCCTGCCGCATCGACCCTCCGGATAACCGTTAGCCAGATAACCGTTATCCACTATGTAACGGTTATCCCCGCCCGTCAAGCCCTCCGCGGTATCGTCGGCGCACCGCTACGGGAGGCGTAGATTGATGCCGCATGATGTCTGAGCGCAGGTACCGGGCCGCGATCGTCGGCACCGGAGCGATCGCCACCATCCACGCGGAAGCCCTGCGACGCCTGCCGGGCCGGGCCGATCTGGTCGCCGTCGCCGACGTCGACCTGACCCGGGCCAAGACCTTCGCGGAACGCTGGGACGTGCCGCACACCTACGACGGCGTCGCCGAGCTGCTCGACGCGCACGAGTTGGACCTGGTGCACCTGTGCACGCCACCGGAGCAGCACGCCCCGCTGGCCCTGCGGTGCCTGCGGGCCGGCGCCACGGTGCTGGTGGAGAAGCCGCCCACGCTCTCGCTCGCCGAGTTCGACACGCTCGCCGCGGCCGAGGCGGACTCCGGTGGCCACGTGGCCACCGTGTTCCAGCACCGCTTCGGCTCCGCGGCCGTACGCCTCCGGCGGATGGCCGCCGCCGGCGACCTCGGCCGGCCGCTGCTGGCCACCTGCGCCACCCAGTGGTACCGGGACGACGAGTACTTCGCCGCACCCTGGCGCGGCACGTGGGAGTCCGAGGGCGGCGGGCCCACGATGGGCCACGGGATCCACCAGTTCGACCTGCTGCTGTCGGTGCTCGGGCCGTGGCGGGAGGTCACCGCGGTGGCCGCCCGCCAGGCCCGGCCCACCGACACCGAAGACCTGTCGATGGCCCTGGTCACCTTCGACAACGGCGCGGTGGCCTCGGTCGTCAACTCGGTCATCTCGCCGCGGCAGACGTCGGCCCTGCGCTTCGACTACGAGCACGCCACCGTCGAGGTCGAGCACCTCTACGGGTACGACGACCGGGACTGGACCTTCACCCCGGCACCCGGGCAGGCCACCCTCCTGACCGGGTGGAACGCGCCGGCCGACAACGTGCCGAGCGGGCATTCCGCCCAGCTGGCCGCGGTGTTCGACGCCCTCGACCGGGGCGAGGCGCCACCGGTCACCGTGTCCGACACCCGGCCGACGATGGAGTTCGTCGCCGCGCTCTACGCGTCCGCGTTCACCGGGCAGCGCGTCCGCAGTGGACAGATCGGTCCGGACCACCCGTTCGCCGCGCGGATGGACGGCACCGGCGCACCCTGGAAGGAAACCAGCGCCCCGTGAAAGTGACCCACGTCGTCGACGAGTCGATCACCGTCACCGCCGGCGGCGTCGACCTGTTCACCTACGTCTACCGGCCGGACACGCCGGTCCTGGAGTCACCCAAGCCCTACCTGCACCCGATCCGCACGCTCGCCGGCGACGAGGTCAGCCTGTTTCGCCCGCACGACCACGTGTGGCACAAGGGCATCGCCTGGTCGCTCCCCCACGTCGGCGAGCACAACTTCTGGGGCGGTCCCACCTACGTGCACGGCAGCTCCTACGTGCAGCGGGACAACAACGGCAGCGCCACGCACCGCGAGCTCACCGCACTGTCCACCCAGGACGGCCAGGCGCGGATCGGGCACCGGCTCGACTGGACCTCCCAGGCCGGCGCGCCGGTCGTCGAGGAAGAGCGCGCCCTGACCGCCACGCTCGTCGACGAGACCGCCTGGGTCCTGACCTTCGAGACCGCGATGACGAACGTCTCCGGCGCCACCCTCCACATCGGATCGCCGACGACGAAAGGGCGGCCCAACGCCGGGTACGGCGGCCTGTTCTGGCGCGGGCCGAGGTCGTTCACCGGCGGCACCGTGCAGGCGCCGAGCGGCACCGGCAGCGGCAACGACCTGCGCGGCGTGCGCGCCGAGTGGTTCGCCTTCCGCGGCCGGCACGACGGGACCGGGCGGTGGTCGACGATCGTCATGGTCGACGACACCGCCAACCCGCGGCACCCGCCGCAGTGGTTCACCCGCACCGAGGAGTTCGCCTGCCTGTGCCCCGCTCCGTTCTTCAGCGAGGAGCTGGCCCTGCCCGACCGCGACACGCTCCGGTTCCGGTACGCGGTCGTCGTGTCGGCCGGCGACCACGGCGACGAGGGGACGGCCCGGCTCGCGAAGCTCGGCCGGTCGGTGGTGGTGTCGCCGTGACCCGCGCCTTCCCCGGCGGCACCTCCGTCACCCGCCTCGACGTCTACACCAGCACCTGCCCCGACGGGCTGGCCGGCGGCACGCCGCACCTGCACACCGCCTCGACCGAGGCCTACGTCGTCATCGAGGGCCGCGGCGCCCTGCACACCCTCGACCTCGGCGGGTCGCGCGAGACCCCGCTCGAAGCGGGCAGCACCGTGTGGTTCACGCCCGGCACCATCCACCGCGCGGTCAACGACGGCGGCCTCCGCGTGGTCGTGGTGATGGCCAACGCCGGCCTCCCCGAGGCCGGCGACGCCGTCATGACGTTCCCGACCGACATCGTCGCCGACCCGGACCGCTATCGGAAGCACGCGACGCTGCCCGACGGGGCGGCGGAGGCGGACCTCGACGCGGCTGCGCGCCGCCGGCGCGACCTCGCGGTCGAGGGCTTCCACCAGCTCGCGCACAGCCTGCGAGCCGGTGACCCGAAACCACTCGAACGCTTCTACGACGCCGCGGCCGCCCTCGTCCGGCCCCGCGTGGCCGGCTGGCGCCGCACCTGGGAACGGACCGTCGCGCGGGAGACGAGCCACACCGCCGCGGTACTCGACGCGCTCGAACGCGGCGACGCCAGCCATTTGCGCGGCGCCGCATTGCTCCAGGCGCCGCCCAGCGAGACCCGCCGCTTCGGCATGTGCGGCCGCCTGCGCACATACGACGTACACGTTCACGCCCGCGAGTGACGCCAGCTCCCATCCCGCCATGCCGGCCTGGGTCGTCCCGGTCCGCGAATCATTCCACAATAGACTTGAGCTGCCGCGACGTCCGTCGTGGTCCAGACCGTCGCTCCCGCGGCCTCGCCCCTCCGCCGCTGGTCACGCGCACCCCACCGGCCGCGCCGGCCCAGGTGGGTCCGGCGAGGTAGCTGCGCGCGGGCGCCTTTGCTCTGCTTCCCCATAGTGGTCACCGCCCAGCCGCCTCCCATAGGGGAGCAGAGCAAAGGCGAGAAGAACGCCAGGGCGTGGAAACCGGCGTAAGCCGGGTTACCCTTCCCGTACTGGCAACCGGAGGGCCGCGGGGTGCGTTACTTCAGTTTGAGCGGCGAGGACCCCTCCTCCCGCGTCGACATCCTCGACGAGGCGGCCCGCCACTGCTCGGTGGCGTTCCGGGCGCGGCCGGCCGACCCTGGCCGCGCGGTCAGCTTCGAGCACCTTGACCGCTACTTCGGCGGGGTCAACGTCACCGAGACCACGCTCGACAACTTCCAGGGCTTCCGGTCCGCGAAGCTCGCGCGGCGCGACCCCACACCCCGGCTGGTCGTGACGCTCTCCTCCGGGCCGTACACGATCGAGCAGAACGACCGCCTGGACCGCCGGCGATCCGGGTCCATGGTGGCGTACTGGAGCCGGGACCCGCTCCGGCTCCAGGCGGACGTGCCGGTCCGGGCCCGGTCGGTCACCGTGACCATGGAGGAGCTGGGTCTGCCCTACCTGTTCCTGCGCGGTGTGATGGTGCGCGACATCGGTGGCAGCCCGCTCGGGCAGATGGTCGCCACCTACCTGGCCGAGCTGGCCACGCTTCCCCCGCTCTCGGAGGCGGAGGCGGCCTCGCTCGCGTACCCGACGATCGAGCTGCTCCGCGCCTTGCTGACCAGCGCGGGCGGCGAACGCGGTGGTCATCTCGGCCAGACGATCGGCATGCGGATCATGCTGCATCTGCGGGCCGCCGCGGGAGACCCGGAGCTGAGCGCCGACACGATCGCCGCGCACTTCGGCATCTCGAAGCGGTACCTCTACGCGGTGCTCGCCCGGATGGACGTCTCGCTCGGCGATTGGATCAGGACCGAGCGGCTCGGCCGGGCCGCGGGCGAGCTGACCGACCCCGCGAACGCGCGCGTGTCGATCGCCGCGATCGGTCGGAGGTGCGGGTTCTCCGACCACTCGACGTTCTCGCGCGCGTTCAAGCGGCGGTACGGGCACAGCCCGTCGGAGTGGCGGCGACTCACCGAGGCCGAGCGGGAGACCGGCGATCGGCTCAGCGGAAGGCCGGGACGCCCCCACCTGCTACTCCCGCAGTCCGATGTTCTCGATCGGTGAGGCGCGGAGCAGCCGGCCGATCGGGAGCACCGTCGTGGTCAGGGCGAGCAGCGACGCCCCGCCGAGCACGGCCGCCCAGCCGAGCGGCGGCACGTACGGGATCGGGTCGCCGGTCAGCGCGTTCACGACCGCGGCCAGGGTCACGGCGGCGATCGCCGCGCCGATGGCCAGCGCGACGCCGAGCAGGCCGCTCTGTTCGGCGTGGACCATGTTCTTGATCTGGCGGCGGGTGACGCCGGCGAGGCGGAGCACGGCCAGCTCGCGGCGGCGGGCCAGCGCGGCGACGACCATGGTGTTCGCGGCCGCCAGGGCGGCGTAGCCGACCATGACGCCGATCAGCAGCTTGTTGAGCCAGGCGCTGATCGCCAGGTCCTCGGCGAGCCGGCCGGTGAGGTCGGCGGCGGGGACCACCCTGCTGGTCGGGTAGCGGGCGGCCAGGTCGGCGAGTGGGGCGCCGGCGTCGGCCCGGATCAGGATCTCGTCGTCGAGGTTTCGGGACGTGTGCCCGGCGACGGTCTCCCGGTCGAGGAGGATGTCGCCGAAGCCCAGCCCGCGCCGGTAGATCGCGGCGACCCGCAGCGTGGCCGGGGTGCCGTCGCCGAGCCACACGTCGACATGTTCGCCGAGCTCCCAGCCCTGTCCCGAGGCGCGGACCGACGACACCGCGATGGTCGCGCCCCTCAGGTCGGCCAGGCTGCCCGCGGTCACGTCGAGATCCATGGTCGCGGCGGCGCCGTCCGGGTCGATCGCGCGGGCCGCGACCGACTCCGCCCCGTCGAAGACCTTCACGATCACACTGGTACGGCGAACGGGGGTCGCGGCCCGCACACCCTGGATCTGCCTGGCCTGGTCGGCCGCGGTGGCGGGCAACCCGGCCGCGGAGACCAGCGCGTGCTCGGCGAGTGTCCCGTCGCGGCTCTGCGCGACCGTCTGCCGTTCCAGGTTGTCCTGGAGAAACCACACCGAGCCGCCGAACCCGACGGCCAGCACCAGCGCGGTCAGGACGGTGGCCATGCCCTGGGCGTTGGCCCGCAGGTTGGCCGAGGCGAGGTAGCCGCTGGCGCCCCAGACCCGGCGCAGCACCGGGGCCAGCAGCCGGGCCGCCGCCCGGTTGATCCACGGCGCCAGCAGCGCGACCGCGGTGACGAACAGGTACAGCATGCCGATCGCGCCGGCCAGCGCGGCCTGCCCGCTCGTGCCGACCGTGAACGCGCTGGACGACGTCGCGCCGACCAGCGCCGCCACCCCGAAGCCGAGGCGAACCCGGCCGCTGCGAGCCGGCTCGACGGCCACCTCACCGAGGGCCTCGGTGGGGCGGATGGCGGTCACCCGGCGCGCGGCGATCAGCGCCGAGAGCACCGCGACGAGCGTCGTGGCGACGACCGCCGCGACGCCGGACAGCACACCGCTGGCCATCGGGAACGCCTCGGGGACGAACCCCCGCGCGACGAGCTCGCCGTGCAGCCAGTGGCTGGCGACGGCACCGGCCGGTACGCCCAGCACCGCGGCGACGCCGCTCAGCAGCGCCGCCTCCGCCATGATCATCCGGCGTACCTGGCCGGGCGTCGCGGCGATGGCGCGCAGCAGTGCGAGGTCGCGGCGCCGGTGCCGGACGGACAGGCCGATCGTGCCGGCGACGACGGCGAGGATGAGCATCGCGACGTACCCGCCGAACGACGCGCCGACGATGACCAGCAACTCCTGGGCGTCCGCGCTGTCCGACCGCTCGGCCAGCCCGCGGTCGGCGCCGGTGTACACCTTCGCTCCGGCGGCCTCGGCCAGCCGTTCCACCGCCGGGGTGAGCGCGGCCCGGTCGACGGCGATGAGGCCGACGGCGTCGACGCGTCCGGGGTGCGGGTTGAGCGCCGCGGCATGGTCGTCGGTGAAGAACACCGCGGCGGGCCCGCTCCCCTGGGCGATCCCGCTGATCCGGTATCGCCGTGGGCTGCCGCCGACCAGCAGGTCGACCTGCTGTCCAGAGTGGAGTGCGCCGGCCGCCCGCGCGTCGAGCACGACCTCGCCGTCGGCGCGTGGCGCCACCCCGGCCAGCAGCCGGTAGGGCGTCAGGGCGGCGCTGCTCCACCCGTGGCCCGTGACCGGCACGGACGCGGCCGCCAGCGGTACCACCGGGATCGAGGTGTCCGCGACGGCGGCGGTGACGCCCGGGAGCTGGCGGATCTGGTCCGCCAGCGTGTCCGGGACGGTGCCGCCCTCGGGCAGCGCCACCGTCGTGCGCTCGGTCTCGCCGTCGAAAGTCTTGCTGGTGAAGGTAATGTCGCGGTGCGCCACGACGATGTCGGCGGCCGCGTACCGCTGGGGCTGCGGCCGGAACAGCAGCCCGGACTCGGTCAGCGTGCCCATGCTCATCAGGATCATGACGCCAGCGGCGAGGGCGACCAGCGTGGCGGCGACGCTGCCGGCACGGTGGCGCAGCATGCGAAGGGCCAGGGCGGTCACCGCTCAGCCCACCCGTCCGGCGCGGCCCAGCGACGCCAGGTGCTCCGCGATGCGGTCGGCGCCGGGCTGCGGCATGTCGGCCACGATCCGTCCGTCCGCGAGGACCACCACCCGGTCGGCGTACGAGGCGGCGACCGGGTCGTGGGTGACCATCACGACGGTCTGCGCGTGCTCGTCCACGATCGCCCGCAGCAGGGCGAGCACCTCCGCCGCCGTCCCGGTGTCGAGGGCGCCGGTCGGCTCGTCGGCGAAGATGACGTCGGGTCGCATGGCCAGCGCCCGGGCGATCGCCACCCGCTGCTGCTGACCGCCGGAAAGCTGCGCCGGCCGGTGCCGCAACCGTGCGCCCAGCCCCACCCGCTCGACGACGTGCGCCAGCCACCGCCGGTCGGGGCGGGCACCGGACAGCCGCATCGGCAGCACGATGTTCTCCTCGACGGTGAGCGCGTTGATGAAGTTGTACGCCTGGAAGACGAAGCCGATCCGGTCGCGCCGCAGCTTCGTCAGCGCGGTCTCGGAGAGCCGGGAAAGCTCGGTGTCGCCGATCCAGGCCCGGCCGGCCGTCGGGCGGTCGAGTCCGGCGGCCGCCTGGAGCAGCGTGCTCTTGCCGGAGCCGGACGGCCCCATCACCGCGGTGAACGTGCCACGCGCGAACGTCGCGTCGACGCCGGCCAGCGCGGTCACCGTCTGGTCGCCGGCAGCGTAGGTGCGGGTGAGCCCTTCGACCCGCACCGCGGGCTGTTCCATGTAGACGGACATCGTGTCTCGCCTTTCCGTGTATTCACTGGTTGACAGCACACGGAAAACGCTATGGCGACTGTGGACGGACAGCCATGCAGCCTACGGGCCAGCGATGGTATAGCAGGCACTACCTCCCTCCAGGGAAGCAGAGCAAACGCATCCCGCGCGCACCTACCTACCCCGGCCGCAAGGCCCGGCGCAGCCGCCGGGGTGAGCGTGACCAGCGGCGAACGGGCGACGCCGCGGGAGCAACGGCCTGGACCACGACGCAAATCGCGGTAGCCCAAATTTTTCCCTCAGGTCTGCGTTTCCTCCAGGTAGCGCAGCACGGCCGTGACCCGCCGGTCGGCGCGGTCGTCCGGCGCCAGGTCGAGCTTGGCGAAGATGCTGCGGATGTGCTTGTGCACGGCGCCTTCGGTGACGAACAGGCGCTCGGCGATGGCGGTGTTGCCGAGCCCTTCGGCCATCAGCGCGAGCACGTCGCGCTCGCGCGGGCTCAGCCGGCTCAGCGTGCTGTCGGGGCGGCTGCGCGACAGCAGCTGGCCGACCACCTCGGGGTCGACCGCGGTGCCGCCCCCGGCCACCCGGTGCAGCGCGGTGAGAAACTCGTCGACCCGGCCCACGCGTTCCTTCAGCAGGTAGCCCAGCCGGGCCGCGCCGCCGGCGAGCAGCTCGGTCGCGAAGGTCTGCTCGACGTACGCCGACAGCACGAGCACGGCCAGGCCGGGGCGCCGGCGCCGTGCCTCGACGGCGGCGACGATCCCCTCGTCGGTGTGGGTGGGCGGCATCCGGACGTCCACGATGGCCACGTCCGGCGCGTAGGCGTCCACGGCGGACAGGAACGCGCCGGGCGAATCCGTGGTGGCGACCACGTCGAGCGACTCGGCGCGCAGCAGCAGGGCCAACCCCTCGCGCAGCAGTGGATCGTCTTCGGCGATCACGATCCGCATGGCAGCTCCACCTGTAGAGTCGTCGGCCCACCGGGTGGGCTGGTCAGCGAAAAGCGGCCGTCGTACGCCTCGACCCGCCGGCGGATGCCGGCGATCCCGGAGCCGTCGGCCTCCGCGGCGCCGCCGTGCCCGTCGTCGTCCACCCGCAGCAGCAGCCGGTCGCCGGCGCGGCGCACCGTGACGGTGGCGGTGGCGGCGCCGCTGTGCTTGGCCACGTTGGACAGTGCCTCGGCCACCACGAAGTAGGCGGTGGCCTCGACCGAGACGGCACACCGGCCGGTCACGTCGACGTCGACCCGGCAGGGCACGCCGCTGCCGCCGGCCAGGCCGGTCAGGGCGGCGGCGAGCCCGCGGTCGGCCAGGACCGGCGGCAGGATGCCGCGCACGACGGTGCGCAGCTCCGCGAGGGCCTGCTCGGCGGCGTCCTGCGCCCGCTCCAGCACGTCCGCGGCGACCGCCGGATCCCGAGCCAGTGCCCGCCGGGCGGCGCCGAGCAGGACGTTGACCGCCACCAGCCGGTTTTGGGTGCCGTCGTGCAGGGAACGCTCGATGCGGCGCAGCTCGGCGGCGTGGGCGTCGAGGGCCGCCGCGCGCGTGGCGGTCAGCTGCGCCACCCGCAGCGACAGGTCGGTGCCGGCGGACGGTGGCAGCAGGCGGCGCCCCGGCCAGGCCTGCAACCGCGCCAAACCCGGCCCGAGGCCGACGACGACGGCCAGCCACCCGACGCCCATCAGCCCTACCGCGAGCGCGTCCACCAGCCCGTCGATCCGCCAGTACACGATGCCCGGCCCACCTGCCTCGGGCGGCAGCAGCCAGTACCACAACGGGAACGTGAGGAACTGCAACGCGTACAGCGGCAGCGCGAGGCCCAGCAGGCCGATGACGAACCCGCACGTGGCGTGCACGGCCACCCACCCGAGCTCACGGCGCACGCCCGCGTCGCGCAGGGCGGCGCGCAGCCGCTCCGGCACCGGTGCCGGGCCGATCACCTCCGGACCCCACCGGGTCAGGCGGGCGCGCTCCCGGTCGGCGATCGCCCGCACCATCCGCAGCGCGGACGGCGCCAGCAGAAGCCCGACGCCCGCGGCGCAGGAGACGGCGACCGCGACAAGCGCCACCAGCGCGGCCAGCGCGAGCAGCGCCGTGCCCAGCCCGCCGACCAGATGCTCCAGGGCGTCGACGGAGACGTGCGCGCGGTGCCGCAGATAGCGCCGGATCGTCATCCCACCTCCCGGCCAGTGACCTTAGGGCACCGGTCGCGCTCCAGGCGAGATTTCCGGCCGAGAAGTACAGCCTGCTATACCCCGGTCCGCGTGCTGGCTGGATCGTCCCCCGGCCCGGTGTGTCCCTAGCGTCAGTCACATGAACGATCCGTATCGCATCTCTCCCGCATCCGAGCACCGCCGCGACCGAGGGCTGCTGCGCCCCGTGCTGTGGCTGCTCCTCATCGTCAGCGCCGCGGCCAACGCGGTCACCTCGGCCAGCGGGCTGAGCCCGGTCGCGGGCGTCGCCTTCGGCGTCGTCACGCTCGCCTGCGTCACCGCGCTGACCGTGCACCACTACCGGAATCGTCCATAGAGGAGAGTGGAATGTCGTCGAAAGTACGCGTCATCGGAGTGGCGGCCGCCGTCGCCGCGCTGCTCGGCGTGGGCGTCCCGGTCGCACAGGCCCAGACGCCGGCCGGCGCCGCGTCGGGCTGGGCCGGCATCGTCCGCGAACCCGTGTCGATCCGCATGGAGAAGGGCTGGACGTCGAAGGGCGAGCTGACCTACCCGCGCGGCTCGGGTGGCCGCCTGCCGCTGGTGGTGCTGCTGCACGGCAGCGGCGACAACGACATGAACGAGACGCTGCCGGAAGGGGCGGGCTCGATCTTCGTGCCGGTCGCCCAGGCCGCCAACCGCGAAGGGTACGCCGTCCTGCGCTTCAACAAGCGCGGCGTCACCGACGTCGGGCCGGTGCTGTCCGACGACGAGGCACAGCTCAACCCGCCGAAGCCGTACGAGCAGATCCTGCGTGACGCGGCGTCGGTCGTGCGCTTCGCCACCACGCTGTCCAAGGTGGACCCCGCGCGGATCGTCCTGCTCGGACACAGCGAGGGCACGCAGGTCGCCAGCAACCTCGCCGCGAACCCGGCGGCCGCCGGCATCCCCGAGCCGGCCGCGGTGGTCGCGATGGGCGTGGTCGGCTCCAACATCCGCGAGCTGATCACCTATCAGCTCTTCGGCCGCCAGCTCGCCCAGCTGCACGAGGAGTTCGACGTCGACGGCGACGGGCAGCTCACCGACAGGGAGTCCACCGACGGTCTCGTCGGGCAGCCGGACGAGGTCGTCACGCTCTACCGCGAGGTGCTCACCCGCGGCGCCGACCGCAACCGGGACGGTAGGCTCGCCATCGACGCGGAGGTCGGCCCGATCCTGCGTAAGAAGAGCGGCATCGACAACTATCCGAACGCGACGGGCATCCCGCCGGACATCGCCGCCTACCTCGTCGACATCGACCGGTTCTCCGACGTGTCCGAGGACCTGCCCAGGTTCGACGGACCCACGCTGCTGCTCAACGGTGAGAACGACGTGCAGACCCCGGCGCGTTCGGCGCTGATCGCGGACGCGGCCATCGCCAAGGCCGGGCGCACCGACCACACGGTCATCACGTACCCGGGGGTCGGCCACGCCATGAACGTGACGTCCAAGTTCAACGGCGCGTACGGCGAGCCCGACGCGGCCGTGCTGAAGGACATCCGGCACTGGCTGCGCGACCACGACTGAGCACCCGGTCCTGGGTGGACGGCCGTCAGCAGAGCAGGCGGGCGTCCGCCCAGTCGGCGTGGTCGTAGTCCTTGCCGTCGCCCGCGTCGGCCACGACAAGGCGCAGCGTCGTGCGGCCCGCGACGTCGACGTCGACGAGGACCGGCGACGCCGCGGTCACGGTCGGGCTCGTGTAGACGGTCGTGCCGTCGGCCACCAGGGAGAACACGGCACTGCCCCGGCCGGCGGTCTCCGCGTCGATGCCGGCCACCGCGGTGAAGCGGCTGCACCCGGCCACCCCGATCGCCAGGTCGGCGGCGGCGTGTACGCCGATGCCCTTTGGATAGAAGGCGCCGTTGACCGCCTGCACGCCGCCGTCGGAGGTGAGCTGCTCGCCGTTGGACTGGTCGCGCTCGGCACTGCCCCAACCGTTCGTGGACGACGACCAGGCGCGGTCGGAGGCGAACGAGCCGGCGCCCGAACCGCCGCAGACGAGCGTCGGGCTGCCCCAGTCGGCATGGTCGTAGTCGATGCTGTCGCGCGCGTCGGTCGCGCGTAACTCCAGGGCCAGATAGCCGCCGGTGGAGACCGCGAGTGTCGTCGGCGCCTGTCCCCCGCCCTTCACGACGGTGTGTCCGAGCAGCCGCCCGTCGCCGTAGACGGCGAAGCGCACCGAGCCGTTGCCGCCGCTCTCGGCGTCGACACCGACCCGCGTGCTGAAGGTGCGGCACGCACGGCCCAGGAAGACGTGGACGGCGGAGTCGGCGTGGGCTCCGATCCCCTTGGCGAACGTCGTGCCGCCGACGCTGATCGGGCCGCCGTCGCCCGCGCCCTGCTCCCCGTTGGACCGGTCGCGCTCGACCGGACCCCACCCGTTCGACGACGCGAGCCAGCTCATGTCGCCGACCTGGAGCGTGCCGGACGCCGGCGGCGCGGCCAGCGAGCCGGCGCGGGTCACCCGGTACATCACCACGCCGTGCGCGGGCACCGTCGCCGAGATGGCGCCGGCCGAGGTCGACGTGGCCTTCGACCACAGGTCCTTCACCGTGTACTGGCTGGAACCGCCGATCCCGACGCCGGCCGCCGTCGTCGCGACCGTGGCCGGCGCGCCGGTCCGGTTGAACAGCACCACGGCGGCTGACCCGTCGCTCATCGGCTTGGCCCACACCTCGGTCTCGCCGAAGTCGGCCACCCGGCGCCCTTGCGAGCCACCCCAGTCCTGGTTGACCGCCAGCACGTCGCGGTTGGCCACGATGGAAAGTGTGCTCGCGGACATCGAACGCAGGTCGTTGCCGAGCAGCATCGGCGAGGAGAGCAGCGCCCACAGCGAGAAGTGCGCCGTGTACTCCGCCTGCGTCATGCCGCCGTTGCCCACCTCGAGCATGTCGGGGTCGTTGTAGAAACCCTTGCGGGCGAACACTTCGAGCCCCGCCTGCTGGTCGAGGATCGAGGTCACGCTGCCCCACGAGTCGCTGATGTCGCCGGTCGTGCGCCAGGCCACCCCGCCGACCGTCGGGCCGAACAGCCACGGGTCGGCGAGGCCCCAATTGCAGATGCTGTACACAATGGAGCGTCCGGTGGCCCGCAGCGCCTCGCCCATGGCCCGGTAGCGTTCGGCGTCGGGCCTGTTCTGGTGGTTGCAGTTGTCGTACTTGAGGTAGTCGACCTCCCAGGAGGCGAAGGTCTGCGCGTCGACGGTCTCGTGGTCGAGGCTGCCCGGCAGACCCTGGCAGGTGGCCGTGCCGGCCGACTCGTAGATGCCGAGCTTGAGCCCGCGCGCGTGCACGTAGTCGGCGAGCGCCTTGATGCCGCCCGGAAAGCGGGTCGGATGTGGCTGGAGGCGCCCCTGCGCGTCGCGGGTGCTGGCCATCCAGCAGTCGTCGATGTTGACGTAGGTGTAGCCGGCCTCGCGCAGCCCGCTGCTGACCAGCGCGTCGGCGGTGGCCTTGATCAGGTTTTCGTCGATGTCGCAGCCGAACCGGTTCCAGCTGTTCCAGCCCATTGGCGGCGCGGCGATCGGACCCGGTGGCGGGGTCACCGCGGTGGCGCCTCCGGTGCCGGTCGGACCGGCGACGGCGGTGAGACTGGCGGCCGCCACGAGGATGGCGAGCGTTGCGGCGCGGCGTACGAACATCCGGACCCCCAGGACAAGAGAGCGCTCTCACACAGAGAGAACACTAAATAAAGTTAACCGTCAATACCTCCTTGCCCGAGCCGGTATCGTGGCCGGGGGACGACGGGGAGGCGAGGTGAGGTTTCTCATCCTGGGGCCGGTGAAAGTGGTGGATGGCGATCGCTCGATCGTCCCGACCGGCCGGCGACAGGCGACGGTCCTGGCGCTACTGCTAGCCAACGCCGGCCAGGTGATCCCGCTGGAGCGCCTGGTGGACGCGGTCTGGGATGACGACCCGCCGGCGACCGCTCGACGCCAGATCCAAAACGACGTATCGGCGCTGCGCCGCGCGCTGTCCGGCGGCGGCGCACGGGATTCCACCATCGTCAGCGACGGTCGCGGATACCGGATCGTGCCGCGCCCCGGCGAGCTGGACGCCCAGGTCTTCACCGACCTCGTGGCCGAAGCTCTCGACCAGGCCGGCCGGGCGGAGTCCACGGCGGCGGCCGCGAAGCTGAGATCCGCGTTGCGGCTGTGGCGCGGGCCCGCCCTGTCCGGCCTTTCCGGGCCGGCGATCGACGCGGTCGTGCTGCGCCTGGAGGAGCAGCGGCTCACCGCCGTCGAAGAGTGCTTCGACCTGGAGCTCGGCCTCGGCAGGGCTCGGGAGCTGGTGGGTGAGATCGCCGAGCTGGTCGCCGCGCACCCGCTCCGCGAGCGCCTGGTCGGGCAGCTCATGCTCGCCCTGCACGGCTCCGGCCGGCAGTCCGAGGCCCTGGCGGCGTACGACCGGCTGCGCGTCCGGCTCGCGGACGAGCTGGGCCTGACCCCGGGCTCGCCGCTCCAGCGGCTGCACACCGCGATCCTGCGCAACGAGTCCGAGGTGTGGCCGCGGTCCGAGACGCCCACCCCCGCCGGCGACGACGGCCCCGCACCGGAGATCCCCGCACAGCTGCCCGCCGACGTGCCCGGCTTCACCGGACGGGCCGACCACCTGCGCACGCTCGACGAGCTGCTGCCGGGACACCCGGGGCGAGCGGCGAGCACGGTGGTCATCTCGGCCATCGCGGGCACGGCCGGCGTCGGCAAGACCGCTCTCGCGGTGCACTGGGGCCACCGGGTCCGCGGCCGGTTCCCCGACGGGCAGCTGTACCTCAACCTGCGCGGCTTCGCCGGCGAAGCGCCGGTACGCCCGATCGAGGCGCTGGCACACATGCTGCGTTCACTCGGCGAGCCGGCCGAGCAGATCCCGGTCGACGTGCAGACGGCGGCCGGCCGATACCGGTCGCTGCTGGCCGACCGCCAGATGCTGGTGGTGCTCGACAACGCCGCCAACGCCGACCAGGTCCGCCCGCTGCTGCCGGGCAGCCCCGGCTGCCTGGTGCTGGTCACCAGCCGGGACAGGCTGACCGGTCTGCTCGCCCGTGACGGCGCCGAAAGCCTGCCCCTCGACGTGCTCAGCCCGGACGAGGCGCACGCCCTCCTGGCCGCGGTCCTCGGGCCGGACCGGGTGGCGGCCGAGCCGGCGGCCGTCGAGGAGCTGGCCCGCACCTGCTCCTACTTGCCGCTGGCGTTGCGGGTGGCCGCCGCCAACCTGATCTGCCACCCGTGGCCGAGCGTCGCCGACTACGTCACCGCGCTGCGTGAAGGCGACCGGCTGAGCGCGCTGGACGTCGACGGCGACGAGCAGACCGAGGTACGCCGCGCCTTCGACCTGTCGTACCGGACGCTGCACCCCGACGCCCGGCGGGCGTTCCGGCTGCTCGGGCTCGCTCCCGGGCCGGACATCACCGTCGAGGCGGCGGCGGCGCTCGCCGGCACCGACACGGCGCAGGCCCGCCGCCAGCTCGACAGTCTGGTCGCCGTCCACCTCGTCAACCATCCGGTCCTGGGCCGGTACAGCTGCCACGACCTGCTGCGCCACTACGCCGCCGAACGCGCCCACGCCGAAGACTCCGGCCACGACCGCCAGGCGGCGCTGCGGCGCCTGCACGACTGGTACCTGAACGGAGCCGACAGCGCGGCACGCATGCTGTACGGGCAGAGCATGCGGCTGCCGATGCCGGCCGTCGACGTGCCGACCCCGGCCGCCATGGCCGACGAGGCCGCCGCGCTCGCCTGGCTGGACGCCGAACGCGCCAACCTCGTCGCCGCGATCCGGCACGCCGCCGCGCACGGGCCCCGGTCCGGCGCCTGGCTGCTGGCCGACGCGCTGCGCGGCTACTTCTGGCTGGGCATGCACATCGTCGACTGGCAGGACGCGGCGAAGACCGCGCTGACCGCCGCCGAGGCGGAGGGCGACCTGCGCGCCCAGGCCGCCCTGCACCTCAGCCTCGGCGACTCCCACTACCGGCAGGGCCGGCGCGAGCTGGCCATCGCGCTGTACGAGCCCGCGCTGGCCCTCGCCGAACGGATCGGTTGGGCGCAGTGCGAGGCCGCCGCCACCTGCCAGCTGGGCGTCATGCACCGTGACTCGGGGCGGCTGCGGGACGCCGTCGACTACCTCGAACAGGGTCTGAAGCTGTGCCGCGCGAATGGGTGGCGGTTTGGCGAGGGGGTCACGCTGATCCATCTCGGACGCGCCTACCTGCACATGGGTCGGCTGGAGCGGGCGAGCGAGTGCTGCGCCACGGCGCTGACCATCAACCGCGCGATCGGATCGAGGCTCGGCGAGGCCACCGACCTCGGCTACCTCGGCGAGATCCGGCACGCCCAGGGCCGCCTCGACGAGGCGATGGAGTACCTCACCGAGGCACTGCCGCTTTTCCAGGAGCTGGGCGACCGCACCAACGAGGCGACCACCTTGCGCGTCCTGGCCGCGGTGCGGTGCGACGTCGGCGCCGTCGACGAGGCGGCACGGCTCGGCCAGAGCGCGCTGGCGTTGACCCGCGAGCTCGGCGAGCGCCGGATCGAAGCCGAGATCCTCAACACCCTCGGCGCCCTCGCCCACCGCACCGGCCGGCATGACGACGCGGCGCGACACCACGAACGGGCGCTGGCGCTCGCCCGCGAAACCGGAGACCGGCACCCGGAGGCGCTGGCCCTCGTCGGCCTCGCCGGTGCGTTCCGCGCGCTCGGCCGGCACGACGAGGCTCTCGACCACGCCTCGCGCGCCCTGGCGATCGCCCGCCAGCTCGAGTACGGGCTCGTCGAAGAACAGGCCCAAGCGCTCGTCGACGGGTGACCGCCCTCCCGCGTACCGGCGAGCCGGCACTCGGGAGGGCGACCACGATCAGGTGGCGAAGACCCGCCGCCGCGGGGTCTTCCTAGAGTCCACAGTAGAGGCCTCGCGACGACGTGATCACGACCTCCGACGTGTCGAACAGACCGACCAGGTCCACGTCGACGATGCTGCATCCTTCTGAGACGCGACATCCCGATCTTCCTCCTCAGTGGACGGACAGACTCTCAGCATCCGCGCGGAGGTTCACGAAACCGAATCATGCCGAACCTGTGAACGCCGCCGCCTACCGTGCGAGAAAGCGGAGGGCCCGGCCGGCTGCGCTCAGCCGGCCGGGCCCGTCAACGCGACAATCCGCGTCGGCGGTGGTCACCAGGTCAGTGGGAGGGTGGCGATGAAGGTGCCGAGCTGGTTGGCGATGACCTGGTGGTCCTGGCGCGACGGGTGCCAGTGGCAGCCGAGCAGGTCCAGGCCGGACTCGCCGTACGAGAAGTGGCGCACCCGGCTGTCGCCCTGGGTGTTGCGCTCGCGGACGACCTGCTGGGTGGCGTCGCTGAACGCGGTGGTGTTGCTCATGTAGGCGGAGACCACGACGATCACGGCGTTGGCGCCGTACCGGGCCCGTAGCTTGTCGATGAAGCCGTGGTACGCGGTGCGGTACGCGGCGATCAGGCTGTCCGGCGTCCACGGCTCGCCGGAGTTGATGGCGGTGGAGAAGTCGTTGATGCCGAGGCCTACCACGACGAGCTGTGGCCGCCAGCTGGCCGGCACGGGCCAGACGTCGCCGTCGACGGCGAGCAGCGCGCGGTCGTAGTAGGTGCGGTAGCTGGTCCCCGGTTCGCCGCCGTTGTAGTTGCGGACCATGCCGCGGCCGGAGAAGGCGTTGAGCTGGTAGTCGGCGTTGAGGCGTTTGGCGGTGATGGCGCCGAAGGTCTGGTCGGCGTTGGTGGTGCGGTTGACCTGGTCGCCGGTGCAGTCGCGGGTGGTCGACATGTTGCCGTAGCCGGCCGTGTGCGAGTCGCCGATGAACTCGATCTGCCGGGTACGCGCGGCGGGCTTGGCCAGGACCGCGCCGCCGGGTGCCGCGACGAAGCCGCCGAACGCGCTGGTGGCCCACGGGCTCTCGCCGCGCTTGACCAGGCGCACGGAGTGTTCGGTGTTGCCGAGGCCGTTGACCCAATGGGTGCCCTGGGCGGGGGTCACGAGCGTCGCGGCGGTCGCGCCGTCGACCTGGATCTCGTAGTCGCTGTTGGGGTCGTTGAGCACGACGCCGACACCGGTGCCGCGGACCCGACCCTCGAAGTAGACGCCCGGCCAACTGAACTGCGCGGTGTCGCCGGCCACCTTGACCCGGCCCGCCGTGTGCACCGAGGCGAGGCCGGTGGGAGGCGCGGTCGTCGGCGGCGCGCTCGTCGGCGGTGCCGAGGTCGGCGCGGAGGCGGTGGGGGTGACCGGGCCGTTGCAGGTCACGCCGTTGACCGTGAAGCCGGTGGCGAGCGGGTTGGTGGACGTCCAGGCGCCGATGAAGCCGATCGAGACCGTCGCGTTGGTGGCCAGGTTGCCGTTCCAGGACATGCTGGCGGCCGTGACGTGGCCGCCGGACTGGGTCCAGGTCGCGTTCCAGCCCTGGGTGAGCCGCTGACCGGCGGCCGGGAAGTCGAAGCCGAGCGTCCAACCGGCGAGCGGGTCGCCGAGGTTGGTGATCTTGACGTCACCCTGGAACCCGCCCTGCCACTGGCTGGTCACCGAGTAGTTCACCCGGCAGCCCGCGGCCGCGGCGGACGCGCTCGGCAGCACGGCCGCCGCGAGCCCGACCGCCACCGTGCCGGCCGCCAAGGCGGCGATGGAGCGCTTCATCCCGTCTCCTCGCATTGAAGATCTTTGCTGGAAGCGCTCCCAGTTTCACCGTTCGTGTTAACGCCTGTCAATGCGCTGAGTCGAGACCCACTCGCAGCGCCGTGGCGACCTCACCCGCGGCGGCGAGCTGCTCCGGTGTGAGCGCGTCGACGAAAAGCTCGCGAACGGCGCGCAGATGCGGATAGGTCGCGGCCCGGAACGCCTCACCGCCGGCCGGGTTGAGCACCACCTCCGCTCCCCTGCTGTCGGTGACGCAGTCTTCGCGGCGGATGAGCCCGCGCCGCTCCATCCGGCCGAGGTGGTGGGACAGGCGGCTGCGCTCCCAGCCGATGGCCGCCGCCAGGTCGGAGGAGCGCATCCGCGTGCCCGGCGCCTCGCTGAGCGCGAGCATCACCGCGTAGTCGCCGGGCGACAGCGAGGTCTCGCTCTGTAGCCGGGACGCTATCTCCGACCGCAGCGTCTCGGCGGTCTCGATGAACTCTCGCCAGACGCGCAGCTGCTCCTTCGTCGGCAGCTGGCGTCCCCTCCGGCGGGGTGTGTCCTGCGCCATGGGTCCTCCTTGTTGACGCGTCAACCACATGATACATAATTGACGTGTCATCTACTTGCGAGGAGCTTCTCATGTCCGACCTGGAGTTCGGCCTCGACACCTTCGGCGACGTGCCGGAGGACGACGCCGGCACCCTGCTGTCGCACGCCGCCGCGATCCGCCAGGTCGTCGACGAGGCGGTGCTGGCCGACGAGCTCGGCGTCGACGTCATCGCGCTGGGCGAGCACCACCGGCCGGAGTACTCGATCTCCACCCCGGAGACCGTGCTGGCCGGGATCGCCACCCGCACCGAGCGGATCCGGCTCGCGTCCGGCGTCACCGTGCTCAGCTCGGACGACCCGGTCCGGGTGTTCCAGCGCTTCGCCACAGTGGACGCGCTGTCCCGTGGCCGCGCCGAGGTCATCCTCGGGCGCGGCTCGTTCACCGAGTCGTTCCCGCTGTTCGGGTACGACCTGCGCGACTACGACAAGCTGTTCGAGGAGAAGATCGAGCTCTTCGTGAAGCTGCTGGACGAGAAGCCGGTCACCTGGAGCGGCACCGTGCGCCCCGCGCTCGACGCCGCCGACGTCTTCCCCAAGACGGAGTCGGGGCGGCTGAGCACGTGGGTGGGCGTCGGCGGCTCGCCGCAGTCGGTCATCCGCACCGCCCACTATGGACTGCCGCTCATGCTCGCCATCATCGGTGGCCCGCCCAAGCGCTTCGCCGGATACGTCGACCTGTACCGGCGCGCCGCCGAGCAGTTCGGCACCACCGCGCACCCGGTCGGCATGCACTCCCCCGGCTTCGTCGCCGACACCGACGAGGAGGCCAAGGAGGTGTTCTGGCCGCGCTACCGGGTCATCCGCGACCGCATCGGACGCCTGCGCGGCTGGCCGCCGGTCCGCCGCGAGGAGTTCGACGCGGACGTCGAGCACGGCTCCCTCTACATAGGATCGCCCGACACCGTGGCCCGCAGGATCGCCCGCACCGTCAAGGATCTCGGCGTCGGCCGGTTCGACCTCATCTACACCGCGGGAACGCAGCCGGCCGGCGCCCGCATGCGCGCCGTCGAGCTCTACGGCGGCAAGGTGATCCCGATGGTCCGCGACATCCTTGGCGGATGACGTGACGACCATCGGCATCCTCGGCGCCGGCAAGATGGGCACGGTGTTGGCCAGGCTCGCGCTGGCGGCCGGCTACCGGGTGCTGGTAGCCGGCTCCGGCGACCCGGCGAAGATCGCCCTCACCGTCGAGGTGCTCACGCCCGGCGCGGTCGCCACCACGGCCGCCGACGCCGCGGCGCGCGCGGACATCGTCGTGCTCGCTCTGCCGCTCGGCAAGTACCGGGGCCTTCCCGTGGAGGCGTTGCGCGGCAAGCTCGTCCTCGACGCCATGAACTACTGGTGGGAGGTCGACGGCATCCGCGACGACCTCACCGACCCGCGTACCTCGTCGAGCGAGACGGTCCAGGCGTTCCTGCGCGGCGCACGCGTGGTCAAGGCGTTCAACCACGTCGGCTACCACGACGTCGAGGACAAGGCCCGCCCCGCGGGACAGCCGGGGCGCGTGGCCGTCGCGATCGCCGGCGACGACCCGGACGACCTCGCCACGGTCGCCGACCTCGTCGACAGGTTCGGCTTCGACCCGGTCGTCGCCGGCCCGCTTTCCGCGGGCGTCCGATTCGAACCGGGTACCGAGCTGTTCGGCGCCGACGTGGACGCCGAGGAGGTGCGCGCCCGGCTCGACCGCTTCCCGAGCTCCGCGCGCGGGCGGACCGTCGTCCGCGCCCGCATGTCGCCTATCTCACGCCGCGCCACATGATCCGCCGGGCGTAGGCTCGGATCGGCGTAGTTGATACGTCAACTTCAATGGACGGAAGGGGCCACGACCATGGCTACCGTCAGGTTCGAAAAGGCCACCCGGGTGTACCCGGGCACCACCCGGCCGGCCGTCGACGCGCTCGACCTGGACATCGCGGATGGCGAGTTTCTTGTGCTGGTGGGTCCGTCCGGCTCCGGCAAGTCGACCGCGCTCCGGATGCTCGCCGGGCTGGAAGACGTCGACGAGGGCGCCATCTTCATCGACGACCGCGACGTCACCAACCTGCCACCCAAAGATCGGGACATCGCCATGGTGTTCCAGAACTACGCCCTCTACCCGCACATGACGGTGTACGAGAACATGGCGTTCGCGCTCAAGCTCCGCCACACGCCCAAGCACGAGATCGCGGAGCGGGTGAAGAAGGCCGCGGCGCTGCTCCAGCTGGAGGAGTACCTGGACCGCAAGCCCAAGGCGCTCTCCGGCGGCCAGCGCCAGCGGGTGGCGATGGGACGAGCGATCGTGCGGCAGCCGCAGGTCTTCCTGATGGACGAGCCACTGTCCAACTTGGACGCCAAGCTGCGCGTGCAGACCCGCACGCAGATCGCGACGCTCCAAGCCGACCTCGGCATCACCACTGTGTACGTCACGCACGACCAGGTCGAGGCGATGACCATGGGACACCGGGTGGCTGTGCTGGACGGCGGCGTGCTCCAGCAGGTCGACACCCCGCGGGCGCTGTACGACCGGCCGGTCAACGTGTTCGTCGCCGGGTTCATCGGCTCGCCGGCCATGAACATCAAGGCGGTGCCGCTGACCGACGAAGGTGGCGTGTTCGGCGGCATGGTGGTGCCGCTGACCGCCGAGCAGGTCGCCGCCGCCCGCGCCGACGGGGCCGCGCACGTGCGGGTCGGGTTCCGGCCGGAACACACCGAGCTGGTCGGCGCCGACGACGGCGGCATGCCGATCAAGGTGGAGCTCGTCGAGGAGCTCGGCTCGGATGCATACGTATACGGCACCGTGGCGCTCGAGGGACACGACGAGCGGTTCGTGGTCCGGGTCGAGCCGCGACGGGCACCGCAGATGGGCGAGGTCGTCTACGTCAAGCCTCGCGTCGGCTCACACCACGCTTTCCACGCCACCACCGGCGAACGGCTGTAACTAAAGACCTTTCACCGAAACCCCCGGCCGTCCACTGCCAGCTCCGCGAGACAAGCCCCGCCGGGGTCTTCGCGAGCCCTACCTCCCGCGATCCTGACGCAGGGTAGCCACCCAAAGGGGGCCAGACTCGAGATCTAGGAGACTTAGGGCTGAAATAGCGCCCCAACTCTCCTAGATCTCGAACGTCGCGCCGCGCACACCGCCGCAGCGGTTACCCGCCGCGACGAAACCCCTGTTGCTTTCCGGATCGCCGATCCGGGAATAGACATTGTGGACAAACGTCGACCACCGGCGCGACCAACAGCGGACGGGTGAGGCCGCGGGAGCAACGGCACGGACCACGACGCACATCGCCGTAGCTCAAACCTCTGTCTAAATAGGGCCGAAGCCACCCTGACCCCGAAAGGTCTCCAGAGCCTTGAGGACCGCTCGAAACGGGTATCCCGGATTCGCGTCAGCCGCGGACCGCCGCTCCCGCCGGAGACCGCTGCGGCCGGCGGCTCGCAGCACTCGCCGAAACCCCCGCCCTCCGCTGCCACGCCCGCGCGGCAAGCCCTAGTGAGGACACGACTGGTGGAAGCCTTCACGGACCGGCTGCGGCTGGTCCGTCGGGAAGGCTGTCGACTAAACGGCGCAAGGGCCCGGCGCAGCCGCCGGGGTAAGCGTGACCAGCGGCGGACGGGTGAGGCCGCGGGAGCAACGGCACGGACCACGACGGGCATCGCGGTAGCTCACATCTTTTGTCCAAAGAGGGATCCAGAGGCCAGAGCAACCCCGACTCCGAAAGCTCTCTAGTGCGTCGGCCGGCTTCGCCGGCTCGGGTGAGCGTTGGTGGCCACCGCGCTAAAGACCGGCCTGGACCCGCACGGTCTGGATGGCCTCCGCGATCTCCGCGTCGGTCAGCTCGACCCCGGGCCCGGGCCGCACCACCCAGCGCACCTCGCCTTCACCGCCGGCCGGCCGCCGCGCCGTCAGCCACCCGACCCGCACGAGCGTGGTCGCCCTGATCCGCTCGCGCGCGAGGTCGAGCAGCCGGCGGGCGCCCGGCGAGCGCAGCACCAGGTCGGGCGCCGCCGCCAGGCTTACCAGGTGGAGCTCGCCGCGGTCGGCGTCCCAGTCGGCCCGCTCGACCTCGTCCCAGCCGAGCCGGTGCCAGGCCGCGAACCCGCGATCGAGGTCCTGGTAGTGGACCGCGCCGGCGGTGGCGACCACCCGCCGCCTGGTCCCGGCGTCGCGCTCGCTCAACAGCACCCGCTCGCCCTTGGACAGCGCGGGACGCCGCCGACCGGCGGCTGCCGTGGTCACGCCCCACAGCCGGATGGAGGGCAGGTACGCGCGCATCGTCAGAGAACCCATGGTGACCTCCACCGAGAGGTGTTTGATGCTTCAACTACCTGGCGTCAACTCCGCCGCGTCCGTACGCATTCCCCCACTGCGGTTCAGTGGCCGGTTCCGTGGTGAACACGGATGTGGATCCGCGCCGCCCGACGAGAAGCTGATCTCATCAGCCACTCGTTAGGAGACAAGCCATGCACTCGCTCGCGGATGTCAGCGTGAACCCCGTCGCCGTCGAGAACCAGCGGCGTGAGCTGCGGTTGACCCTCAACGGCGTACTCTGGGCGCTCCAGATCCTCTGGGGCTTCTTCTTCGCCGGCAGCGGCTTCGGCAAGGTACTGCTCTACGACGCGGTCCTGTACGCGGAAGCGCCTCGGGCCGCCGCCTGGTACGCCGCGGTGCCGCAGCCGCTCATCGTCCTCATCGGGGTCTGCGAGGTGCTCGGCGGCATCGGCCTGATCCTGCCGGCCATCACCAGGGTCAAGCCGAAGCTGGCTCCGCTCGCCGCCGCCGGTCTGGCGCTGACGATGGTCCTGGCCGCCGGCTTCCACATCACGCGCGGCGAGTACGCGCTGGTGCCGGCGAACCTCGTCCTGGGAGCGGTCGCCGCGTTCATCGCGGTGGGACGGTCTGGCCACCGGCCCATCGCGCCGGCGCCGCCCACGACCCGGCGCGTGCTCACGTCGCTCGCGGTGCTCGTGGTAATGGTGCTGACCACGATCGTTCCGACCTGGTACACGATGACCCACGCCCAGTTCTGAGCCGTCTCGCTCCACGGCGCCGGCACGTCGATGGTCTCGACGTGCCGGCGGCTTCGCCGGCGCGGATCCCGGCTCAGACGACGTCGTACGTGAGGTGGGTCGCCGTCGTGGTGGCGGTAACGCTCCGCCGCACCAGCGTGCGCGGCGCGCCGCCGGTGAACAGCGGCGTCCCGGCCCCCAGCACGACGGGCGCGAGGTGCAGCGTCAGCACGTCGACAAGTCCAGCCGCGATCGCCGAGCCGATGACGGCGCCACCGCCCATCAGGACGACGTCGAGGTCCTGGCCGCTGGCCGACGACGCCTCCTCCGCACGCCGGCGCGCCACACCGATGGCGTCGGACAGACCGGTGGTGACGAACGTCCAGTCGAGGTTGGTGAGCCGCACCGACTCCGGCGGCGCGCTCGTCACGACGACGAACGCGGGCTTGCCGACCTCGCCGGCGCCGTAGCCGACCTCGTCGTCCCAGCCGCCCGGCCCGTCGACCACATCGAAGAGCCGCCGGCCGAGGACGACCGCGCCCGAACGGGCCGTCGCCTCGCGCAGGACCCGGCGATCGTCGGGGTCGTCGGAGAACGCCCAGGTGTGCAGCGCCTCACCCCCGGTACCCAGACCGTTGTCCGGGCCCGGGTCGGGCCCGGTGACGAAGCCGTCGAGGGAGACCGAGATGTCCGCGATGATTCGAGTCATGTCGGGTAAGACGCGATCCGCCAGGCGGACTCATCGCTCGCGGTGGTCATCTCACCCGCACCGAGAACTCGTTACCGTCGGGATCGGCCAGCCACACGGCGCCGTCCGGACCGGCTGGGAGGCGGGTGGCCCCCAGCGACACCAAGCGGTCGACCTCGGCCTGCTGGTCGTCACCGCCTGCGACGAGGTCGAAGCACTGCCGGTTTTTCCCGACCTTCGGGGCCACGGGCGGGCCTCCCCACGCGACCTTGGTGCCGCCGTGCGGTGACTGGATCGCGGTCTCCTGGTCCTGGTCCCACACCAGGGGCCAGCCCAGCGCCTCGCTCCAGAACAGGCCGACCTGCCGGGTGCCGTCGCAGGCCAGCTCACCGAGCAGCCCGCACCCGGCGAGGAAGGCGTTGCCCGCTTCGATCACGCAGAACTCGTTGCCCTCGGGATCGGCCAGCACGACGTGGCCCTCCTCGGGGAGCTGTCCGACATCGAGGTGGGCGCCGCCGAGCCCCAGCGCCGCCGCCACCTTGTCCTGCTGGTCGGCGTCGGTGTCGCTGGTCAGGTGGAGATGCATACGGTTCGGCCCGGCGTTCTCACCGCGGCTCGGGACGAACCGGAGGCCGAGCTGGGTGTCGTCGCCGGGCAGGAGCGCACCACCGGCGTCCTCGACGACCTCCCGGCCGAGCATGCCGGCCCAGAACTCCGCCAGCCGAGCCGGGTCGTGCGCGTCGAAGGTCACCGCCAGCAGTCGCGAAATCATCACCGCACCGTAGACAAGGGACAGCCAGACGACAAGGAACCGAGCCGGCGCCTGCGGTATCCAGAAAGGCGCGGCCGCGCCCGGGGCTGGTCGCGCCGTGACGCTACCGTCGAGGTCATGGCACAGGTGATCCACGACCGACGTGAGCAGCTACGCCAGATCCGGAGCGGCCTCCTCGACGGCGAGGAGGTCATCGCCGTCTACGACGCGATCGGTGCCGGCACCGGCTTCATCGGCCTCACCACGCGGCGCGTCATCATCCAGGACAAATCGTTCGTGGGCAAACGCGTCGCGATCACCAGCATCCCGTACCAGAAGGTCACGAGCGTGAGCGTCGTGAGCAACAAGTCATGGGGCGGCGAGTTCTTCTCCACCGGCTCCATCGCGATCAACGTGGGCACCCACACGTACGAGGTGGAGTTTCGCGGCGCGCAGAAGGCCCACCACGTACACAACGTGATCCTGCATTACATTTCCTAACAGTGCGTCCAGAACGTGTGCGGCAACGCCTCGAGGTCCGTGGCGGCCGACTCGAAATAGCGCGCGACAAACAACAGTCTGGCCGCAGCCTGGTCCCCTTCGTCGGCCATCCGGCGGATCGCCGCGGCTTGACGGCGGGCCCGCCGCACGATCACCGCTCCGAACGCCGCCCGGTCTCCCTGGTACCCGTACGCGTCCAGCAACAGATGCAGGCGTCGGGACCGGCCTGCGAAGTCGTGGAAGCCCAGCGGCTCGACCGCCTCCGGCGGGCACAGCGGCACCCACCACAACGCGGACAGCGCCAGATCGAACTCCCGTGAGGACGGGCCCGCCGCACCCCAGTCGCAGAAGCCGACCAGCCGGTCACCGTCCACCACCGCGTTGTACGGCGCGGCGTCCTGATGGCCGACGATCAGGCCCGGCCGCACCGCCTCACCGATGAACCACCGCTCCCCCGCCGGCGGCACGAAGCTCGCCGTCGCGTCGTGCAGCCGCCGCAGCCAGCGACCGACCTGGACCAGGATCGACTCCGCGGAGACCCACCGCGGCCACGGAATCCCTTCACCGACCGTGTCGCCGGGCAGATAGGTGACCATCTCCCGGCCCTGGTCGTCGAAGCCGAGCGCCCGCGGAGCGCCGTCGAACCCGACACCCTCCAGGTGTCGCAGCAGCGCGTGCACCGTCGCCGTCGACGGCGCGGCAGGCTTGTGGACCACATCGCCGATCAGCACGGCGCCCGTGGTGTGACCGCCCGACAGCCGCACCTCACCCATCCGTCGTGTCTACGCCAGACGCCCCGACGATCGGAACCGATTTTCCGCCGGGCGCCGCCGCACCTCGGGCTCGGCGGTCACGGCTTGTGGTAGGCGGTCCAGCTGTTTCCGTCGTCGCCCACGTAGTAGTACACCAGGTATACGACACCTTCCCGGCGCTTCGCGGTCAGCTCCGGCCCGTCGCCCTGCGTCTGCCTGCCGCCGAACTCCTCGAAGCGCATCGTCACACCGGACGCCGCCTCGCGGACCGTCTCGATCTCCCAGGTACCGCTGCCGTCGAGCCGGTCGCGCGCGGGGTCGAAACCGTCGGGCACCATGGACGCGAACGCCTCGCGCGGGAGGTCGGCCGCGGAAAACCTGCCGTCCTCGGCGAAGGTGATCGTCCGCGACGCGCCGCTCTGCCAGGTGCCCACCACGTCGGCCGGCTTCAGGACCACCGACTCGCCGTAGTCGGTCAGCGCCTCGCCAAGGCCGCAGGCACCCACAAAGACCACGAGCACCGTGTACAACAGAACCCGCCGCATGGCCGCCCATTATCGCGGGCCCTCGGAGGCGGACGCGACCGCTCAGAGGCGGTCCAGGACAAGCTCGTGGATCGCGTCGAGGAGGTCGTTGTCGCGCTCGGAGTGTGCGGTGACGGTGACCGCGGCGCGGCGGCGCGGGCTGATCACGGCGTACCCGGTCGTCCGACCGAAACCGATGTACGGCATCCGGCACACCCTCCCGATGGACCACGATGCCGTACGTCGAGGCGGCGTTCCCGATCGGCCTCGACGAACTCCCGCAGAAGATCATTTCCCACCCCGGAAGGATACGAGCGCCCACCCTGCGCCTGAGTGGCCGGTCAGCCCATCTGGGACTTGACGTGGTCGATCACCTTCTTGAACTCTTCGGTCGGCGAGAAGTCCACGTACTCGCAATCCTCGAGGGCCTCCGGCACGTGACCGGGGGGCCAGTAGAACGCCTGCCCCTCCTCGTAGATCTGGTCTCCTTCTTTCGTCCGCATCCGCAGCCGGCCCTTGAACAGGTATCCCCAGTGCGGGCATTGACACATGTCATCGGGCAGCCCTTTGACGGCCGGCGTCATGTCGGTGCCCTGCGGGAGCCGGACGAACGCGACGGTCAGGTCGCCGCCGACCTCGCGCATACGCAGTTCCACACCGCCACCCTCGATCGCCAAGGGCGTCTCGTTTCGGGTCATCGCAGTCATGGTTCCTCCACAACCCATCCGCGCGGCAGCCTGGTTCGCGCGGCTACCTTCCACGCTAGGTACGAAGCGGCCGGCGGTCTGAAGATCGCCAAGATTGCCGAGGCCTAAGCTGCGTGGCGTGGACGGTCTGACGGTTCCGGCGGATTTCAGCGGCGTGATCTCGGTGGACCGCGCCGGCGGGCCGTCGTCGCGGCGGGCCTACGGTCTGGCCAACCGGGCGTACGGGGTGCCAAACCGGGACGACACCCGCTTCGCGCTCGCCAGCGGTTCCAAGGGTTTCGTCGCGGTCGCCGTCGCGAGCCTGATCGAGTCGGGCGACCTGCGGCTGGACACGACCGCCCGGTCGATTCTGGGCGTGGACCTGCCGCTCGTCGCCGCCGACGTCACCGTCGAGCAGTTGCTGGCGCACCGGTCGGGCATCGGCGACTACCTCGACGAGGACGGCGACTTCGAGCTCACCGACTACGTCCTGAGCGAGCCGGTGCACCGCCTGGACCGCACCGAAGCGTTCCTGCCCATGCTCGACGGCCGTCCCACGGTGTTTCCGGCCGGCGAGCGGTTCAAGTACTGCAACAGCGGATACCTGGTGCTCGCTCTCGTCCTCGAACGCGTGAGCGGCATGCCCTTCCACGACGTGGTCGCCGCGCGGGTGTTCGGTCCGGGCGGCATGGCCGACACCGCCTACCCGCGCTCCGACGAGCTGCCGCCGAACACCGCTACCGGCTACCTGTACGCCGACGGCTTGCGCAGCAACGTGCTGCACCTACCGGTACGAGGCAACGGCGACGGCGGGGCGTACAGCACGGTGGCGGACATCAGCACGTTCTGGCGCGCGCTGTTCGCCGGCGCGATCGTGTCACCGGCGTCCGTGGCCGACCTGGTCCGCCCGCGCACCGAACGGGCCCACAAGGATTTCGGGTACGGGCTCGGCTTCTGGCTGCGGCCGGACGGGCGCGTGCAGCTCGACGGCCACGACGCCGGGGTGTCGTTCCGCTCTGTCCACGACCCGGACACCGCCACCACCTGGACCGTGGTCTCCAACTGGTCGGGCGGCGCCTGGCCGGTCGCGCGCCAGCTCATCCGGTGACGCGCCGTCAGGTTTGCCGGGTGTGGACGAGGCCGGCGGGCGCTGAGGAGCCGCGGTCACGAAGGACCGGAGCGGGCGAAGCCCGTCTGGTAGGCCAGGACGACGAGCTGGGCGCGGTCGCGCGCGCCCAGCTTGGCCATGATCCGGTTGACGTGCGTCTTCGCGGTCAGCGGGGAGACGTAGAGGCGTTCGGCGATGGCGTCGTTGGAGAGTCCGGCGGCGACGAGGGTGAGCACCTCGCGCTCGCGTTCGGTCAGGGCGGCCAGCTCGGCGGGTGCGGCGCCGGTGGTGGGTTCAGGGCTGGCGAGGTACCGGGCGATGAGGGCTTTGGTGGCTTTCGGCGACAGCAGCGCCTCGCCGCCGGCGACGACCCGGATCGCGTCGAGCAGGTCGGCCGGCTCGACACCTTTGCCGAGAAAGCCGCTGGCCCCGCCGCGCAGGGCTTGGAAGACGTACTCGTCGGCCTCGAACGTGGTCAGGATCAGCACCCGTACCCCGGCCAGGGCGTCGTCGGCGGTGATGGCCCGGGTCGCGGCGAGGCCGTCCAGGTCGGGCATGCGGATGTCCATCAGGATGACGTCGGCGCGGGTTTCGCGGGCCAGCCGCACCGCCTCGTGCCCGTTCGTCGCCTCGCCCACGACGTCGAGGTCGGGCGCGTTCTGGATCAGCATGCGGAAGCCGGCCCGGATGAGGGCCTGGTCGTCGGCGAGCAGGACGCGGATGGTCATCCGGCGGTCTCCATCACGGCGACGTGGCCGTCGGTCGGCAGGTCGGGCAGGGGCAGCCGGGCCTCGAGGCGGAAGGTGCCGTCCGGGTCGAGCCCGGCGTCCAGGGTGCCACCGACGGCGTGGGCGCGTTCGCGCATGCCGGTCAGCCCGTTTCCGGTGCCGGCGGCCGCGGACGGGCGGCTGCTCACGGCGTTGCGAATCTCGATGCGCAGCGCGTCCGGCCGGTAGTCGACCAGCAGCCGGGCCCCGCCCGCGCCGTGTTTCTGGGCGTTGGTCAGCCCTTCCTGGATGATCCGGTACGCGGCGATGTCGACGGCGATCGGCACCGGCCGCGGCTGGCCGGCCTGCCGGTGCTGGACCCGCAGCCCGGCGGCGGTCAGCGACTCCACGAGGTGCCCGAGGCGGGAAAGGCCCGGGACGGGCTCGGTGGGTTGCGCCTCGTCCCCGGACTGGCGCAGCACGTACAGCAGGGAGCCCAGCTCGTCCAGGACCGTGCGGCCGGCCTCACGGATGTGGCCGAGCGCCTCGTCGGCCTGGTCGGGCTGGCTGCGCAGGACGTGGCTGGCAACACCGGCCTGGATGTTGATCAAGGCGATGTGGTGCGCGATCACGTCGTGCAGCTCCCGGGCGATGCGCAGTCGCTCCTCGGCGACCCGGCGGCGGGCCTCCTCCTCCTTGGTCGCCTCCGCACGGATCGCCCGCTCCTCGGTCGCGGCGAGGTAGTCGCGCCAGGTGCGGACGGTGCCGCCGATGGCGGCCGCCATGCCGGTCCAGGCGATCGCACCCAGGCTCTCGGGGTCGGTGAGCGAACCGATCGTGACGGCGTTGATCGCGTACAGGCTGACGGCGGCGACGAGCGCGGCGACGAGCGCGACCCGCCGGCTGGCGGTCCGGGTGACGGTGTAGACCGCGATGATCGCGGTGACCTCGAGTATCGGCGTCCGGTCGCCGGACGCGGCGGTGACCGCGATCTCACCGAGGATCGCGAGCGCCAGCACGGCCAGCGGCGCCCGGCGCCGGGCCAGCAGGAGTACGAACGCGAACACCGCGGCCACCGCGTCGGCGCCGGTCGGCTGGCGGTCGTCGGGGCCGAAGCCGAGCACGAACGGCAGCGCGCCAACCCCCGCCACCAGGGTGGCGAGGGCGGCGTCGAGCAGGTGTGGGTGCTTGCGGTTCAACCGCCGCAGCCACGCCAGGCCGATCATGTGTTCACCGTACTGTCACGCGTCGCGGCGCCGGAGCAGGACGGCGGCGCCGGCCAGGAGTACCACCACGTAGCCGGCGAAGACCGCCAACCCGGGCCAGGCCGACAGCGACGGGCTTGCCGCCTCCACGGCCATGAACGACCCGGCGGCGTTCGAGGGCAGGTAGGGCGAGATGGCGTCGTTCCAGCTGGCCGGCAGGAGCTGGATGAGAATGGGCGCCACGAACAGCGCGCCGACCACGGTCGTGATCGCGCCGGCGGTGTTGCGCAGCAGCGCGCCCACGGCCAGACCGATCAGCCCGGCACCGGTCAGGTAGACCGCCGCGCCGACGACCGCGCGGAACACCCCGGGATCGGCGAGCGTGACGCTGTCGAAGCCGCGGGAGGAGAGGATCGCCTGGCCGGCCAGGAAAGCCACCATCGACGTGGCGAACATCAGCACGAAGCTCACCGCGGCGAAGACGATCGCCTTGGCCCACAGCACCGGCAGGCGGGCCGGTACCGCCGCCAGCGTTGCCCGGATCATCCCGGAGGCGTACTCGCTGGTGCTCATGAGCACGCCCAGTGCCGCGATGGAGAGCGCGGCGAGCATCACCCCGTTGAGGCTGATCGCGGCCGGGTCGCTGAAGTCGTCCTGGCCGGGACCGTCGTCCGCGGCGCTGATGACGCTGGTGATGAGCGTCCCGATCCCGATCGTGAGCAGCGCCGTGATCGCCAACGTGTAGATCGTGGAACGCAGCGACCAGAACTTGATCCACTCCATGCGGACTACCCGCGGCGGTGTGACCCGCAGGTCGGTGGTGGTCATCAGTTCGTCCTTCCGGCGCTGGCCAGCGCGTCGGTGCTGGCGTGGTACTCGACGGAGTCGCGGGTGAGCTCCATGAACGCCTCCTCCAGCGAGGCCTCCCGCGGCGACAGCTCGTGCAGGACCACGCCGGCGGCGGCCGCGCGCTCACCGATCTCCGCGGCGTCCAGCCCGGTGACCTCAAGGACGCCTGGTTCAGCGTTGGTGACCGTGACGCCGTCGCCCAGCAGCACGCCGCGCAGGCTCGCGGCCTGCGGCGAACGCACCCGGACGCTGCGGCTGGACGCTTGGCCGATGAAGTCGGCGATCGGCCCGGCGGACAGCAGCCGCCCCCGGCCGATCACGATGAGGTCCTCGGCGATCAGCGCCATCTCGCTCATCAGGTGTGAGGAGACGAAGACCGTCCGGCCCTGCCCGGCCAGGCTCTTGAGCAGGTTGCGGATCCACAGCACGCCCTCGGGGTCCAGCCCGTTGACCGGCTCGTCCAGCATGACGATCCGCGGGTCGCCGAGCAGCGCCGAGGCGATGCCCAGCCGCTGCCCCATGCCGAGCGAGAAGCCGCCGGCCCGCTTGCGGGCCACGTCGGTCAGCCCGACCATGTCGATGACGTCGAGCACCCGGCTCTTGCCGATGCCGTTGCTCGCCGCCAGGGCCAGCAGATGGTGGTACGCCGAGCGCCCCGGGTGGATCGCCTTCGCCTCCAGCAGCGCCCCGATCTCCCGCAGCGGCGCCTTCAGCTGCGCGTACTGGCGGCCGTTGACCCGCACCTGACCCGCCGTGGGCCGGTCCAGGCCCATGATCACACGCATCGTCGTCGACTTGCCCGCCCCGTTGGGGCCGAGAAAGCCGGTGACCACGCCCGGCCGTACGGCGAAGCTCAACGAGTCGACCGCGAGCTTCTCGCCGTACCGTTTGCTGAGCTCGTTCACCTCGATCATGTGCCACCCTCCAGCTGTCTCACTCGATGTGGCTCAAGATTCGTCGCAAGATCGGGCGGCGGCATCGTCCAGCCGCAGACACTCCGGCGTACTGCGATCGCGGTACACCCCCTACGGGTGGGGGTTCCGATTCAGTAGTCAGCTGCCATCAGCCGCAGGACGACAGGCACGGGTCGTCACGGAGATCGTGATGTCTTCCGACACTTCAGATGGAGACGTCCTGTGGCAACGTTATTGGCTCGGCTCGGCCGGTTCGCTTTCAGGCGCCGCGGCCCGGTGGTGCTCGTGTGGCTGGCCATCCTGGCCGGCACTCTCTTCGCCGGCCTGACGGCGGCGGCAGCGCCCGACGACGACTTCTCGGTGCCGGGCATCGAGTCGCAGACCGCCTTCGACCTGATGCGGCAGCGGTTCCCCGGCCTCACCGCCGACGCCGGCGACGCGACCGTCGTGTTCGTGGCCCCGGCGGGCGCGACGGTGACCTCGGCGCCGTACAAGTCGGCGATCGAGTCGGCCGTCCGGCAGCTCGCCGGCGGCGGTCAGGTCGCCATGGTGGACGACCCGTTCCAGGCCGGCGCGGTCAGCGGCGACGGATCGGCGGCGTACGCGAGCATCAGGTTCGCCGTGAAGGCCAGCGCGGTCACCGACGCCAGCGTCGCGGAGATCGAAGCCGCCGCCGATGCCGCGAGGAAGGCGGGGCTGACCGTCGAGGCCGGCGGCAGCGCGATGGAGCCCGGTGGCGGTGGTGGCGTCGCGGAGATCATCGCCATCGGTCTCGCCGCGGTGATCCTGCTGATCACGTTCGGCTCGCTTGTCGCAGCGGGGCTGCCGCTGCTGACCGCGCTGCTCGGGGTCGCGGTGAGCATGATGTCGATCCTCGCGGTCGGCAACGCGCTCGGCCTGTCCGCCACCACCGGCACGATGGCGCTGATGCTGGGTCTCGCCGTGGGGATCGACTACGCCCTGTTCGTGGTCTCCCGATACCGCGAGGAGCGGGCCCGCGGCCTTTCCGCCATCGACGCGGTCTCCCTCGCGGTGGGCACCGCCGGCTCCGCCGTGGCGTTCGCCGGCCTGACCGTGGTGATCGCGCTGGCCGGCATGGCGGTGATCGGCATCCCGATGCTGACCAAGATGGGGCTGGCCGCGGTCGCCGCGGTGGTGGTGGCCGTCCTTGTCGCGCTGACCCTGGTACCGGCGGTGCTCGGGTTCGTGCCCGACAAGGTGCTGTCCCGCTCCGCCCGCCGCGGTCAGGTGGCCGCCGGCGACAAGGCTCCGGGTCGCGGCGGCACCCGGTGGGCGCGGCTTGTGCTTCGCCGGCCGATCGCCGTCCTGGGCCTGGGTGTGGCGTTGCTCGGCGCGCTCGCGATCCCCGCCGCGTCGCTGGAGCTGGGTATGCCGGGGGACGAGTCCAGGCCGACCTCGACGACGCAGCGTCGGGCCTACGACGCGCTGGCCAAGGCGTTCGGCCCCGGCTTCAACGGCCCACTGATGATCGTGGTCGATGCCAAGGGCGCGGCCGACCGGGAGAAGGCGGTCGAGTCCATCGCCGGCGGGATGGCCGGGACGAGCGGGGTGGTGTCGGTCTCCCCACCGATCTTCAACGACGCCAAGGACACCGCGCTCTTCCAGGTCGTCCCCTCCACCAGCCCCACCGACGAGGCGACCAAGGACCTGGTCCGCGACCTGCGCGACGCGCGAGCCGAGCTCACCGGCGGTACGGGTGCGACGTTCAAGGTCACCGGGACGACGGCGGTCAACATCGACCTGGCCGGCAAGCTCCAGGACGCGCTGCTGCCCTACCTGGCCACGGTGGTCGGGCTCGCCGTGTTGCTGTTGCTGCTGGTGTTCCGCTCGATCCTGATCCCGGTCAAGGCGGCTCTCGGTTTCCTGCTGTCGGCGGTGGCCGCGCTGGGGGCGATGGTGCTGGTGTTCCAGGAGGGGTTCGCCGCCGGCCTGCTGGGGGTCGAGCAGACCGGTCCGATCATGAGCGCGGTGCCGATCTTCATGATCGGGATCGTGTTCGGGCTGGCCATGGACTACCAGGTGTTCCTCGTGTCGCGGATGCGCGAGGACTACGTCCAGGGCGAAAAGCCGCGCGGGGCGATCGAAGCCGGTTTCCGGCACAGCGCGCGTGTCGTCGTCGCGGCCGCTCTGATCATGATGGCCGTCTTCGCCGGGTTCATCGCCGAGCACGACGCCTTCATCAAGATGATCGGCTTCAGCCTCGCCGCCGCGGTGTTCCTGGACGCGTTCGTGGTCCGGATGGCCATCGTCCCGGCGGTCATGGCGCTCCTCGACCGCCGCGCCTGGTGGCTGCCGGGTTGGCTTGACAGGATCCTGCCGAGGGTCGACGTCGAGGGCGCGAGCCTGAGCCGCGATCCGCTGGGCGCGCCGGACCGCGAGCTGGTCCGTTCGGGAAACAATTGACGCCAGCACAGCGGCGCACAGGAGGAGCACCATGGCCAGCCTGGAGGAGTACGTCGAGCGGTACCCGCGGCTGACCGACGTGGTCATCGTGGTCGCCCTGCTCGGTGGCGCGGTGATCGGGGCAAACCTCTTCGGGCCGGGCGAGAGCCGTCCGCAGGGTGTCTGGATCGCCGAGGTGGCGACGGGGATCGCCTGCCTGGCGCTCTTCAAGGCACGCGAGCGCCCGCGGATCACGGTCGTGGTGGCCACCGTCTGCGCCGTCGTCACGGGCGGACTCGGTTTTGTCCTCTCCCCGCTCCTGCTCGCCCCGCTGATGGTCGCGCTGTACTGGCTGGCCGCCGCGACCGACTCCCGGACGACCTGGGCCTACGGCGGCGTCGCGACCACGCTCGTGGTCGCCGCCGCCGTAGGCGTCACCCTCGACAAGATGGTGGCGCTGCGCGCGATCGGGCCCGCGCTGTGGCTGTTGCTGCCGCTGGCGATGGGCAGCCGGAGCCGGCTGCGACACGCCTGGCTCGAGGCCGTACAGGCCCGCGCCGAGCACGCCGAGCGGACCCGCGAGGAGGAGGCGCGGCTGCGGGTCACCGAGGAGCGGATGCGCATCGCGCGCGACCTGCACGACGTCGTGGCACACCACATGGCCGTGGCCAACGCCCAGGCCGGCACGGCCGCCCACCTGCTGGAGTCCAATCCGCAGCTCACCAAGAAGATCCTTACCGACCTCAAAGCCACCACCTCCTCGGTCATGCTCGAGCTGCGCGACACCGTCGGCGTCCTGCGCAAGACCGGCGCCGGCGCGGACACCCTCGAACCCGCGCCGGGGCTCGCCCAACTCCCCACCCTGCTGGAGTCGTGCCGATCCGCGGGCCTGGCGGTCGACGTCGCCGTCGAGGGAGAGCCCCGGGATCTGCCGCCCGGGGTGGATCTGACCGCCTACCGCATCATCCAGGAGGCGCTGACCAACGCCACCAAGTACTCCGCGTCGGCGACCGCCTCGGTGTGCCTTCGGTACAGCGGCACCAAGCTCACCATCACGGTGACCAACGACCGGCGCGCCGACGACCAACCAAGGCGCGGCTCCCCCGGCTACGGCATCATCGGGATGCGCGAACGCGCCCACGCGGTCGGCGGCGACCTGCGGGTCAGCGACAGCGGCGACGCCGCCTTCGAGGTCGTCACCGCCCTGCCGCTGCATCCGCACGCGCCCGCACCCCAGGCCGCGCCGTGACGATCCGCGTCCTGCTCGCCGACGACCAGGCGCTGCTGCGCGGGACGTTCCAGCTGCTGATCGACTCGTGCGACGACCTCGAAGTCGTCGCCGAGGCCGCCGACGGCGCCCAGGCCGTCGACCTCGCCCGCAGACACCACCCCGACGTCATCGTGATGGACGTGCGGATGCCCGGCACGGACGGACTGACCGCCACCGAGACCATCTGCGCCGACCCCGCTCTGGCCGGCACCCGGGTACTCATCCTCACCACCTTCGAAAACGACGAGCACGTCGCCCGCGCCCTCCGCGCCGGCGCCAGCGGCTTCCTCGGCAAGTACGTCACCACCGACGCCCTACTCGAAGCCATCCGCGTCGTCGCCGCCGGTGAAAGCCTGCTCTCCCCCGGCGCCACCAAGGCCCTCATCGCCCAGTTCCTCGCCACCCCACCACCCGGCACCGCCGCCCTGCCGCCCACCACGCCGGGGATCCGCGAACTGACCAACCGCGAGCTGGAGGCCATGAAGCTTGCGGCCGACGGCAAGTCGAACGACGAGATCGCCCGGGAGCTCCACCTCAGCGTGCTCACCGTGCGCACCCACATCCAGCGAGCCATGTCGAAGGTCGGCGCCCGCGACCGCGCCCAACTCGTCGTCCTGGCCTACAAGAACGGCCTCGTCACACCGGACCCAGGCACGATCTAAAGCTTGATCTGCCCACGTCCGCGCCAGTTGCGGACCGCATGCTCCCGCGGGCACCGCTCCGGCCGGCGGCGAGCTGGCGCTCGCCGAAACCCCCGGCCTCCGCTGCCGGGCCCGCGCGGCAAGCCCGACGCACCCGCGTCCTGCGGCACTGCTTGGCCCGGCCGCGCAGCGCATACGACGGCATACGGCACGGCTCCCACCGCAACCACCCACCGACAAAGCAAACAAGCCGGGGACGGCCCCGCCGGAGCCCGAGGCCCGCGCCGGAGGCGCCGAACCAACCGCAACCACGCACGCGGCCGCCACCTGGGCGCACGAACGGGGCAGCTCGACAGCAACTGGTGCGCGACCAACAGCGGACGGGTGAGGCCGCGGGAGCAGCGGTCTGGACCACGACGGACATCGCGGTAGCTCGAATCTTCTTTCGGCCCAAGGTTTTGAGGCCACGGAGGCAGCGCCCCCTGACTCCGGGAGCTCGCCGTCAGCCCTTGAACGCGCCTTCCATGATCCCCTGCACCAGGCGGCGGCCGACGAAGACGAACAGCACCAGCAGCGGCAGCGTGGCCAGGAACGAGCCGGACATGGCCAGGCCCAGGTCGATGTCCCGGCTGCTCTGAAGCGCCTTGATGGCGATCTGGACGGTGTATCTGTCCGGTGACTTCAGCACGATGAACGGCCACAGGAAGTCGTTCCAGGCGGTGACGAACCCGAACAGTCCCAGGACGAACGCCGCCGGGCGGACCAGTGGGAAGGCGATACGCCAGAAGATCTGCCAGGTGGTCGCGCCGTCCACGCGGGCGGCGTGCATCAGCTCGTCGTCGATGGTGCTGGCGATGTGCTGACGCATCCAGAAGATGCCGAACGCGCTCGCCAGCCCGGGGACGATCACCGCCTGCAGGGTGTCCACCCAGTTGAGCTGCGACATGATCAGGTACTGCGGGACGATGGAGAGCTGGGCCGGCACGGTCATGGTCAGCACGACGATGAGGAACAGCGTGTTGCGGCCGGGGAAGTGCAGCTTGGCGAAGGCGAAGCCGGCCAGCGCGCACAGCACCGCCTGGCCCACACCGATCGCGGTGGAGATGAAGAGGCTGTTGAGGAGCGCTTGCACGAACGGCACGATGTCGAAGACCAGGCGCGCCAGGTGCAGGAAGTTGCCGCCGGGCACGATGTGCGGTGGAAGGCTGTGCGCGGTGGCCGAGTCCGTCGTGGCCACCACGAACATCCAGTAGAGCGGAAACACGCTGAGGAACACCATGGCGCAGAGCGCCGCGTACACGGCGACGGGGAGCCGGTTGATCTTGCGCCGACCGCGCTTTGCCCGCCCGGTGGTGGAGGATGCGGTGTTCATGGACGCTCCGAGCGAATGCGGGTGACCAGCAGATAGTTGATCGCGGCGATGATCACGACCACGACGAAGAGCGCGACGCCGATGGCAGCGCCGTAACCGAAGTGGAACCGGGTGAAAGCCTGCTCGTAGAGGAACAGGGTGAGGGTCTGGCACTGCCGTGCCGCTCCACAGGTCTCTTGATTTACCGGGCTGAGCAGCAGCGGCTCGGTGAAGATCTGCAGCCCGCCGATCGTCGACGTGACGACGGTGAACACGATGATCGGCCGCAGCGCGGGGATGGTGATGTGGCGAAACTGCTTCCAGCTGTTGGCGCCGTCCACGGCGGCGGCCTCGTACAGATCGCGGGGCACCGACTGAAGCGAGGCGAGATACAGCAAGGTGTTGTATCCGGTCCACCGCCAGGCAACCATCGTGGCGACCATGATGTGGCTGCCCCACACCGACGCGGTGAAGTCGATGTGCTCGAAACCGAGCAACCCGAGGAACCAGTTGAGCATGCCGTAGTCGCGGTCGAAGAGCTGGGCGAAGATGATGGTCGTCGCCGCCACGGAGGTGACGTAGGGAACCAGCACCGACATCCGAAACAAGGTGGCCGCCCGCAGCCGTACGTGGTTGAGCACGTGCGCCATGCCGAGCGCGAGCAGCAACTGCGGCACCGTCGACAGCACCCAGATGCTGAACGTGTTGCGCAGCGCGCCCCAGAACCGCGGATCGTCGAGGAGCTGGGAGAAGTTGGCCAGCCCCACATAGCGATGCTCGCCGATGGGATCCCAGTCGAACAGGGAGACGTAGAACGTGAACAGCAGCGGGAACAGCCCGAAGATGAAGAAGAGCAGGAAGAACGGCGCGATGTACGCGTACGGCGCCACTCGCTCGCGCACGCCCATCTGGATGTGGCGGTAGCGGGTCGGCCGGGCAGTGCCCTTCGGGGCCGTGGCTGGGCTGAGCGTGGTGGTCAAGCGGTCACCTTCCGGACGTGGCGGCCGGCTGGGCGCCGGCCGCCGTCACGTCGTCGTCCATTCAGCCGCGGATGGCGTTCTTGACGTTGGCCAGCGCGGTGCTCCACGCCTTGTCCGGGGCGAGCTTGCCCTGCTCGACGCTGGTGACGGCGTTGAGCAGCTCGGTGCCGATGGCGGCGTCATCCACACCGATGTAGAACGGCTTGATATTCAAGACGGAGTCGGTGTAGATCTTGCCGATCGGTGCGTTGGAGAAGAACGGCTCGGTCCTCCCGACGAGCTGCGGGTCCGAGTAGACCGACGGCGTCGTCGGCAATGCCCCCTGCACCAGGAAGTGCTCGAGCTGGCCGGCCGGCGACTGCATTTCGGCGATGTAGTTCCAGGCTGCCTGCGGGTTCTTCGCCCGCTTGGGGATGGCGAGATAGCTGCCGCCCCAGTTTCCCGAGCCGCCGGGAATAGCGGCGATATCCCACTTACCGGATGTTTTCGGGGCATTGGTACGGATCGCGTTGAGCATCCACGACGGCGCGGACATGGCCGCGAAGTCACCCTTGGTCATGCCCGCGGTCCAGCCTTCCGTCCACGACTGTTGCTTGGCGGAGATGCCCGCCGCGTGGATCTTCAGGGTCTGGTCGAACGCGGCCTTGACCTGTGGGTTCTTGTCGTAGGACAGATTGCGGTTGGCGTCGTAGTAGCGCTCCGAACCCTGGTTGACCGCCTGGAAGAAGACGCTCGTCGGGATGTTGTCGATGAACGGCTTGCCGGTCGCCTTGACGTACTGCTTGCCGACCTCCGTGAACGCGTCCCAGGTCGGCCACAGCTTGGACACCTGCTCCCGATCCGTGGGCAGACCTGCGGCCTTGAACAGGTCGGTTCGGTACGCGATCGCCATGCCGCCGACATCCGTCGGTATCCCGATGATCTTGCCGTCCTCGGTGACCGACTGTTTGATCACCCAGTCGAGATAGTCCCCCTTCACCTTGTCGGCGCCGAGCGTGGCCAGGTCCACGAAGTTTTCCGGGGACTCCATGAACTTCGGCAGGTTGTCACCCTGGATCAGCACGAGGTCGGGCACCTTGCCACCGGCCAGCCCCGCGGTGAGTGCCTGTGCCGTCTCGGTCGTGCTACCCACCTCGGTGAGCTTGACGTCCACGTCTGGGTGCTTCTTCTTGTACCTATCGACCTGGATCTTCTGGTTGATCTGGGTGAACGACCAGAACTCGAACGCCTTCGAGTCGGACGATCCGGAGTCGCTGTTGGATCCTGGCGTACAGCCGACGACCAGGAGCACGGCTGTGGCGAAGGTAGCTGCGGTGGTGACGACGCGCTTCACGCGGCCCTCCAGACAATGGTCGTGAGCTGCGGCGGCCGGAAGTGACCGCTCAGGAAGAGCCATGCCCCCGTCGGCGGCTCTGTTTCCGGAAGACTTCCGGTATTCATATTCTCGTATGACGTATGACCATACTCAGCACCATGAATCCCGTCAATGATCGCCGCGGCCCCAGGGATCGACGGATCGATAGACCCTTTCGGCTCGGACCCGAAACTTTCGGCGGCTGCGGCTCGACTCGAACTGCCCGTCCCGGAGGCGCTTCGCCGCCGACCCGCCGCCGACCCGCCGCCGGCCGGCCGCCAGGTAGGCTGACCGTCGCCAGACCAAGGCAGAAGTGGACGTCGATGTCTCGCACGGACGAAGTCATCAACAGCATCAAGCGGATGATTCTCGAAGGGGTGTTTCGCCCCGGAGACCGGCTGCCGGTCGAGAAGGACCTCGCCGAGTCGCTCGGCGTCTCGCGCGGCTCCCTCCGGGAAGGGATCTCCGCCCTGTCGATCCTCGGCGTCGTCGACACGCGGCAGGGCGACGGCACGTACATCACCAACCTGGATGTGACGAAGCTGCTCGCCCCGATGGGCTTCGTCGTCGACCTCGAAGGGCGCGGCAACGCCCGCCACCTCCACGCGGTCCGCCGCCTGCTCGAGTGCGAAGCGGCCAGGTTGGCCGCCACAAGGATCACCGACGCGGCCTTGGCCGAGGCCCGGGCATTGCTCGACGAGGCGGTCCGGATCGCCGGCGAGGTGCCACACGACCACGAGCGCGTCATCGAGATAGACATCAAGTTCCACCGCATCATCGCCGCCCACACCGGCAATCCGGTACTGGTCGGCCTCGTCGAGGCGTTCGCCGGCCGCACGGTGCGCGCACGGCTGTGGCGGAGCCTGCACGAGGAGGGTGCCGACCAGCGCACCCACGAGGAACATCTGGCGATCTGGAAGGCGCTGGCCGCGCGCGACCCGGAACGGGCCCGGATCCGGATGGCCAACCACCTGATCGGCGTGGAGGAAGCCCTGTCCGGGCTGTCCGACGACGAAGCGGCGCCGCCCAAAGACTAGGTGCCGGTGCGTCGAAGGCCGGCGGTGCTCGCCCGCACCACCAGGTCGGGTGGCAGCCGCGCGTGTTCCACGGGCAGCTCCCCGCTCCGGTCGATCCAGTCGAGCAGGACCGCGAGGCTGCGCCGGCCGAGCTCGGCGAAGTCCTGGTGGACCGTCGTCAGGGGAGGCAGGAAGTAGCCCGAGTCCGGAGTGTCGTCGAAGCCGACGACGCTGACGTCTCTCGGCACCCGCCGGCCGGCCTCCTGTAATGCGCGGAGTACGCCGAGCGCGATCTGGTCGCTGCCGCAGAAGATGGCGGTTACGGACGGATCGTGGGCGAGCGCCAGGCCTCGCTCGTACCCGGACCTGGCGCTCCACTCGCCGGGCCAGATGGCGGGTATCGGCGCCTCGGCCGTGAGGAGCGTGCTGCGCCATCCCGAGATGCGCTCGCGGGCCTCGGGCCAGTCGGACGGGCCCGCGACATGATGGACGGTGGTGTGACCGAGATCGAGCAGGTGCTGGGTGGCGAGGCGGGCGCCGGCCACGTTGTCGATGCGCACCGTGGGCGTGGTGCCGCTGATGCCGCCGCCCACGCCGACCGTGGGTAGACCTGGTGGCACGAGCAGGAGGGCGTCCGTCAGCGCGGGCTTCGGCGCGATCGCGATGATCCCCTCGACCACGTGCTGGCAGAGGCGGTCGACGGCCTCCAATATGGACCGCCGGTCGATGGCGTGTACGTTCGCGACGGTGACCAGGTAGCCCGCCGCGCGGGCGGCCTCCTCGATCCCGTACAGCATCGAGGACGGGCCGAAGAGGGTGGTCTCGACTCCCAGCACACCCAGGATCCCGGAGCGGCGCGTGACAAGCGCGCGGGCGGCGAGGTTGCGCCGATAGTTGAGTTGTCGCATGGCCGCCAGCACCCGCTGCCGGGTCCCCTCCCCCACGCCGGGACGCTTGTTCAACACCCGGGACACCGTCTGGTTGGAAACGCCGGCAGCCAGCGCCACGTCCCGCATGATCGATCGCGGCCGCCCACCTTTGTCCGGCTCGGATCGCGGCACCGGATCGGCGTACCACCGTTCGTGCTCATCGTCCATCAAGGACCGACCGCACCTCCTTCATGTGGTCGTACAGGTGACGTTGGTCGGAGGGTTGTTCGCCCCGCTCGTGGAGGCGACGAACCCGAACGTGGTGGAGCCACCGGCGGGGAGCGCGCCGTTGTAGGCCACATTGGACACGGTCACGTTCGCGCCGCTCTGCGTGTGCGTACCGCTCCAGATCTGGTTGATGACCTGTCCACTGGGGAACGTCCAGGAGACGGTCCAGCCCTGGATGGGCACCGAGCCGGCGGTCACGGTCACCTCGCCCTGGAAGCCGCCCTGCCAGGAGCCCTTCACGGCGTACACCGCCCGTGCGCCGGAGGGCGGGGGCGAGCTGGGCGGGCTCGTGGTCGGGGATATCGAGGCAGTCGGGCTCACCGACGCGGTGGCGCTCAAGGTCGGTGACGGTGTCACGCCCGGCCGCGCCGCCCGGTAGGTGTGTCCCGCCCGGACGGCGAGCTGGACGACGTCGGTCTCGGGTCGCGTGGTGGCCGGTGTGGTGCCGTCGGTGGCGTCGACGAGGGTGAAGCTGCCGGTGAACAGCCGCGCACGCAGTTTGACGGTGCCGTCGCGGTCGGCCCGGACGACGAGCTCGTCGGCCTGGCCACTGGTCCACGCCATGCCGACGGTGTATCCGCCGCGCCCGCGGAGGCCGCTGACGCTGCCGGTGGGCCAGGCGGAGGGCAGGGCGGGCAGCAGGTGCAGCTCGTTGTTGTGGCTGTGCAGGAGCATCTCGGCGATGCCGGAGGTGGCGCCGAAGTTGCCGTCGATCTGGAAAGGCGGGTGCAGGTCGAACATGTTCGGCGCCAGCCGATCGGTGCGCACCAGGTCACGCAGGAGCTTGTGCGCACGGGCGGCGTCCTCCAGCCGGGCCCAGTAGTTGATTTTCCAGGCCAGCGACCAGCCGGTGCCGTCGTCGCCACGCAGCTCCAGGGTCTGCCGGGCGGCGGTGTGCAGCTGCGGCGTCCCTCGCCTGGTGATCTGGTTACTGGGATGCAACCCGTACAGGTGCGAGACGTGCCGGTGGGTGCGTTCGGTCTCCACCCAGTCGGCCAGCCACTCCTGGATATTGCCCCGCGACCCGACCCGGGTCGGTGGCAACCGATCCCGGGCGGTCAACACCTGAGTGCGGAAAGTCGCGTCCACGCCAAGGATCTCCGCCGCTCGGGCACAGCCGTTGAACAGGTCACGCAGGATCTGGTTGTCCATCGTCGGCCCGGCACACACGCTGGCGTTGCTGTGGTGCGGCAGCTCCGGCGAGTTCGACGGGTTGGTGACCAGGTAGCCGAGCGTGGGGTGGGCGACGAGCGTGTCGAGGAAGAACTGCGCCGCGCCTTTCATCGCCGGGTAGTTCGCGCGCAGGAACTCGACGTCGCCGGTGAACAGGTAGTGGTCCCAGATCATCGTGGCCAGCCAGGCACCGCCGGTCTGCCACATCCCCCACACCGCACCGTCGACGACCGAGGCGCCGCGCCAGGCGTCGGTGTTGTGGTGGGTGACCCAACCACCGGCCCCGTACTGGGCTTGCGCGACCCGGGCACCGGTCACCGTCAAGTCTTTGATCATGTCGAAGACCGGCAGGTAGCACTCGGCCAGGTTGGTGCTGTCGGCCGGCCAGTAGTTCATCGGCAGGTTCGCGTTGATCGTGTACTTCGAGTCCCACGACGGCGCCATCTGGTCGTTCCAGATGCCCTGGAGATTGGCTGGTTGGCTGCCCGGCCGGGACGAGCAGATCAGCAGGTAGCGGCCGTACTGGAACAGCAACGCCGAAAACTGCGGATCGTTGCTGCTGGCGTGCTGGGCGATCCGCACATCCGTGGTCTGGTCCGCCGCGGCGGTCCGCCCCAGGTCGATCGACACCCGGCCGAACAGGGCCTGGTAGTCCGCCACATGCCGGCTACGCAACTGGTCGAAGGCGACCGTGCGGGCCGCGTTCAACCGACCGCGGGCGATGCCCTGGTAGTCACCGTTGACGGTGCGGTAGTTGACATAACTGGAACCGATCGACACCAGCACGGTGACGCTCGTGGCGCCGTTCACCCGCAGGGTGCCACCGGAGCTGGTGACCGTGCCGCCGGTCGCGACGGCATTGGCCAGGGCCAGGAAACGGACCTGCCCGGTGATGCCCTCCATGCTTCCGGAGACCCCGTCCAGGCCGATCGTCGCACCATCAGGGCTCGATACGGTGGTCCGCTGTGGACTGTCGAACGTCGCGGTGAACGTGATCGCGTTGGCCCGATCCGCGGTCAACCGGACCACGATCACCTGATCCGGCGCACTGGCGAACACCTCCCGCTGAAACCGCACCCCGTTCAACACATACGTGGTGATAGCTGTGGCGGTGGTCAGGTCGAGGGTCCGGTTGTACTGCGACGCGCCGCTGGCGCTGCCGAAGGCCAGCCGCAGGTTTCCGACCGGCTGGTAGGCCAACTGCCCCACCGGGCTGCCCAGCATCGTCTGGTTGATCAGATCCTGCGCCTGCGTCCACTGATCGGCGAACACCCGCCGCCGAATCTCCGCCAGATTGGCCGCGCCACGGGTGTTGGCCGAGTCGTACGGGCCACCGGCCCACACGGTGTCCTCGTTGAGCTGAAGGCGTTCGGTGTCGACGTTGCCGAACACCATGGCGCCTAGCCGGCCGTTACCGATCGGCAACGCCCGCAACCAATCCGTTCCCGCCGACTCGTCGTACCAGAGCGCCAGGTCGTTGGCGGCCAACACCTGCGGCGGCGCCACCGAGTCGGCCTTCGCCACCGCCGACCAACCCGCCGGCAACAGCGCGGCACCGGCACCGGCCGCCCCGACCCCGAGAAGCTTCCTTCGAGTCACTTCAGACATGGTGATTTCTCCCGCGGCGCGATCGTCAAGGGCTGGTGCAGGTGAGTGAGGGCATCGATGACGTACCGCCGGCGGTGAAGCCGAACGACGTCGAGGCTCCCTCGCCGAGCGAGCCGTTCCAGGCGACATTTCGAACGGTCGCGGTGGAGCCACTGGTGGTGAGAGTTCCGTTCCAGACCTGGCTGATCGTCTGTCCACTGGCGAGAGTCCAGCGCACCGTCCAGCCGTCGATGGCGGAGGATCCGGCGGTCACCGTGACGTCGCCCTGGAACCCGCCGGACCACGAGCTGGTGGTGCGGTAGGTCGCGGCGCACGCACCGCTCGGCGGCGGGCTGGAGGGAGGCGGCGTCGTCGGGGGCGGGGTGGTCGGGTCGCCCGTGTTGAACTGCCACCAGTTGAGGTTGAACAGGTCGCCACCGCCGCCGGTGAAGCGCAGGTAGAGATCGTGGGTGCCGGTGGCGCCGCCGACCGGGCAGGTGACTGTGGTCCAGGTCTGCCAGCCGCCCGTCCCCGACACGCCGCAGGTGCCCACGACCGGACCGCTTGTGCCGTCCAGGCGCAGCTCGATGCGGCCGCCGCTGGTGGCGGAGGCGACCCGGGCGTTGAACGACGTGGCGCCGCTGCCGAACGCCACGCCCTTGACCTTGATGTAGTCGCCGTTGCTGATGTGGGCGACGTTCATCCCGCCTTCGCTGGCCGGTTCGGTCTCCACACCGGCTTCCCAGGCGATCGTCTCGGCTTCCTGCCGCACGTACGGGTTCAACGTGCCGATCTGCGGCGGACCGGCGGTGGTCATGTTGATGGTGGGGATGGTGCCGTTGGCGTTGTAGGTGAACTTCTCGACGGCCACCGAGCGGGTGTATCCGCCACCGCCGGGCAGGGCGCCGTTGTGGTAGAAGAAGTACGAGCCGCCGTTGAAGTCCACGATCCCGGGGTGGTTGGTAAAGCTGCTGCCCTGGCGCGGCATGATCGTCCCGCGGTAGGTCCACGGACCGGTCGGGCCGGGGGCGGTGGAGTAGGCGATGAACTCACCGCAGCACTCGGCCGCGAAAATCATGTAGTAGAGGCCGCCGCGCTTGTAGACCCACGGCCCCTCCTCGTACAGCGTCGGCCGGCTGGGGTTGCCCGACCTGGCACCGAAGCCGGCCGTGGTCAACGGGATCTGCGTCGGCGCGCCGGAGTACGAGATCATGTCGCTGTTCAGCCGCACGTACCACAGCCGCGGATTGCCCCAGTACAAGTAGGCCTGGCCGTCGTCGTCGATGAACACGTTCGGATCGATCTCGCCGTTGCCCACCAACGGTCGACCGATCGCGTCCCGAAACGGCCCGGTCGGGCTGTCCGAAACGCCGACCCCGATCGCCATGGAGCCGTTGGACCGCTGCTTCACCGGCACGTACCAGTAGAACTTGCCGTTGCGCTGGATCGTGTGTCCCGCCCACGCGTCCGCCGACGCCCACGCGAACGTGGAAAGGCTCATCGGCGAGCCGTGGTCGGTCCAGTTCACCATGTCGGCCGACGACCACACCCGCCACTCCCGCATGGTGAAGTACGTCGACCCGTCCTCGTCGTGACCGGTGTACAGGTAGACGCGGCCGTTGTGCACCAAGGGCGCCGGGTCGGCCGTGTAGATGGTCTGCACGATCGGGTTGTCCGCCCGGGCGGGCAACGCCACGGCGGACAGCACCCCGACACACAGCAAACCGACGGCCGCCGCCAGGGCGCGCTTGAATGTCGCGGCGTGGAGGAACGAAAGTGTCTTTCTCACGGCGCTCCCTCGGGAGTGTGGCCGGCACGCGGTCGGCGTATCCGGCCCGATGTGACGCATACGCAGGTATGGGATCGACGCCACGCGGCACGCTCTCGCCCGACGACCCTGCCCACGATCGCCCGGTGCGCACGGCGCCGGCTCAGCCACCATGCCTTCCATCGAGGGCTGTCAGTGCGGACAGTAGGCCAATGATCTGATGAATGTCAACGTTTCCGTGGCAGTGCGGCCTGGATGGCGAACAGGCCCAACATTGATCTGATGATTGCCTCGCGTTCACCCGGATCAAGACCTACAATGTGAGCGCTAACATCGACGACCACCTACGAGCACGCCTTTCGTCAAACGTCACGACCTCGGCAAGGAGCTCGATGGATCTACCGATGGGCCGTAGGCGATTCGTCACGGCCGCGGCGCTGACCGCCGGCGCCGCCGCCCTGCCCTCGGCGATGGCGGCCCGACCGGCCGCCGCCGCGGTCCCTCCTCAGGTCACGCTCCCCGACCGGGGCATCTACGACACCGCCCCCGCGACGGACTGGACTCACGGTTTCCTGAGCGGCAACGGCGAATACGGCGCGGTGCTCTACGGTGCGCCGGCGCTAGAGAAGGTGATCTTCAGCCACCATCGCTTCGTCCTGCCCAACGGCACCCGAAACGTGTCCCCGCCGGTCATCTCGGGCCGGCTCGCCGGTGTCCGCGACAAGGCGCTGGCCGGTGACTACAACGGCGCGAGGAGCGACTTCACCTCCGGCTGGAGCTTGCGCTGGACCCAGACCTTCCACCCCGGTTACGAAGTGCAAATCAGCACCCCGGGCGTGACCACCGTCAACGACTACGTCCGGATCACCGACTTCCGTACCGGCGAGGTCATCACCGCCTGGACCGACGCCAGCGGCACCTGGACCCGGCGCGCCTTCGTCTCCCGGGCCGACAAGGTGATCGTCCACGAACTCACCCCCGCGCCGGGCCGGACGATCGCCGCCACGCTGAGCGTCAACCCGGCGCTCAGCGGCGTCCCCGGCTCGGTCCGTTTCGCCGCCCTCGCCGCGGTCGACAACGGTTCGGGCTACCTGAACCTGCGCGGCACGTACCCGTCCGGACAGGGTGCGTTTGGCTACGAGGGTGTCACCCGGGTCGTGCCGACCGGAGGCACGGCCACCGCGAACGGAACGACAATCGTCGTCGCCGGCGCGGCCAAGCTCGTGCTGCTGACCAAGCTCGACCGGTACGAGTCCTCCACCGCCTGGGACGCCAAACCACTGCACGCCACGCTGGCCGCGCTGAGTGCCGACTACTCCTGGCTGCGTGGCCGGCACGTCACGGTGCATTCCGCCATGTACGACCGTTCCCGCCTCGACCTGAACGTCTCCGCCGCCGACCGGCAGCTGCCGACCGGCGAACTGATCGCCCGGCAGAACGCCAACCGCAACGTCATCGACGTCGCCCTGTTGGAGCGGCTGTACGACTCCGGCCGCTATCTGTTCATCAGCTCCAGCGGGGTCCTGCCGCCGCGGCTGACGGGAATCTGGACCGGGTCGTGGAACGCCGCCTGGGCCGACGACTTCACCACCGACGCCAACGTCAACCTCCAGGTCGCCGGCGGCAACATCCTCGACCTCACGGACGCCATGCGGGGCTACTTCGACCTGATCCTGGGCCAGCTCGCCCATTGGCGCACCAACGCGCGAAACCTGTACGGCGCCCGCGGTTTCCTCGCCCCGTCCCGCACCGACGGCGAGTACGGCCACATGCTGCACTTCGACGGAGGCTTTCCGGGCCACTGCTGGACCGGTGGCGCCGACTGGCTGGTCTACCCGCTGCTGGAGTACTACCAGGTCACCGGCGACCAGGCCTTCCTCAGGGACAAGCTCGGCCCCGCCCTGATGGAGCTGGCGTTGTTCTACGAGGACTTCCTTACCCGCACCGACTCGAGCGGCGACGTGGTGTTCGTGCCGTCGTTCTCGATGGAGAACTCACCGGCCAGCACCGGCGTCCATCTGGCCGTCAACGCCACCGGCGACATCCAGGCCGGCAAGCACGCCCTGCAGGCCGCCATCGACGCCGCCAACGCCCTCGGCCTCGAACAGGGCAGCGGCCAAGGCGTCCAACGCTGGACCGCGCTTCTGGGCAAGCTGCCGCCCTACACCGTCAACGGTGACGGTGCCCTCGCCGAATGGTCCTGGCCCGGGCTGACCGACCGCTACAACCACCGCCACGTCCACCATTTGTACGGGGTCTGGCCGTTGCACGAGATCAATCCGGAGGACGAGCCCGCTCTCGTCGCCGCCTCGCTGCGGGCGCTGGCGCTGCGCGGCGACGAGAACGTCTCCGCACACGGCAGCCTGCACCGGGCCCTGGCGGCCGCCCGGCTGAAGGACGGCAACCTCGTCTACGGCAACCTTCGCAAGATCCTCGGCAACGACATGGTCTTCAGGTCACTGATGACCTCACACAACCCCAACCTCGACATCTACAACGCCGACGCGGCCAACGCGCTGCCGGGCGTGCTCGGCGAAGCACTCGTCAACACCAGACCCGGCATCATCGAGCTGCTGCCCGCCCTGCCCGACCAACTCGCCAAGGGCGGCATCACCGGCGTACTCGGCCGCAACCGGGTCCGCGTCGACAACCTCACCTGGGACCTGACCGCCCGCACCGCGAGCGTGGCGCTCACCTCGGCGATCACCCAGAACATCACGCTCATCAGCCGCCGCGGGATGACCTCCATCTCCACCACCGCGACGGTCGCCTCCTCCCCGCTGGGCGCGCACGCCCGCGTGGTTTCGCTGACCGCTGGGCAACAGGCGCAGATCACCGTGGAGCTGCCCGACCGGCAACTGCCCGCCGGCTATCACCGCCTGGTAAACCGGCGCAGCGGAAAGGTACTCGACGTCTCCGGCGCCTCCACCGCCAACGGCGCCAAGATAATCCAGTGGTCGTGGACCGGCGCCACCAACCAGCAATGGCGCTTGGAGCCCAACGCCGACCAGTCGTTCAGGCTGGTCAGCCGCGGCAGCGGCAAGGTGCTCGAAAGCCCCGGCGGCTCGACCGCACAGGGCACCCAGCTCGACCAGTGGTCCGACACCGCCGGCACCCACCAGTGGTGGCGGCTTGTCGCTACCGGCGACGGCTACCACCGCCTGGTCAACGTCCGCAGTGGACACGTCGCCGACGTGTCCGGCGGATCGCTCGACGACGGCGCTCAAGTGATCCAGTGGGCCGCCGCCGGCGGCACCAACCAGCAGTGGCAACTCGTCGCTGTCTAACCCCTCGCAAACATCCACCCGGCCGCGCAGAAGTGAAAGGAACCGTACGTGAACGCAGCCGTTTCCACCGCTGCACGGTCGCTGGTGGCGGTCGCGGTGCTCGCCGCCGTCGCCTTGACGGCCACGGCGACCCACCAAACGCCCGCCTCGGCCGCGGTCCAGGCGACCTACTACGTCGCTCCGGACGGCAACGACACCAACGCGGGCACGATGGCGTCGCCGTTCAAGACCCTGCAACGCGCGCGAGACGCCGTCCGCACGATCAACGCGAACATGACCGGCGACATCCAGGTGTATCTTCGCGGCGGGACGTATCCGGTCAGCAGCACGATCGAGCTCGGGCCAAGTGACTCCGGCACCAACGGCTACCGGGTGGTGTACGCCGCCCACGCCAACGAGACGCCGGTCCTCGACGGCGGCGTCCCGGTGACCGGATGGACCCAGCACAGCGGCAACATCTGGAAGGCACCGCTCGACCGCGCCAACAAGCTGCGCACGCTCTACGTCAACGGCAAGCGGGCGTTTATGGCCTCGAAGACGATCAACTCGGCGGGCTGCCACGGGACGTACAACGTCACGGCCGGCCAAGCCGCGTGGGCCTGGGAGTCCGGATCGCAGTGCGAAGGCGCCAGATACAGCCTCTCCGACTTTCCCGCCATCCCCCGCAACCAGGACGACATCGAGATCGAAACGGGTACCACCTGGACCACGGCCATCGTGGGAGTCCGCCAGGTGACGACCACAGCCGACGGCGCCAGCCGGGTAGCGCTGTTCCAGCAACCGGGCGCGGCCATCGCCCAGGGCGCCTTCAACGGCAACGCCCAGGTCGGCGGCAGCCACAAGGTCATGAACGCCTACGAGTTCCTGGACACGCCGGGCGAGTTCTACTTCGACAAGACCAGCCGGACGCTGTACTACTACAAGGCCAGCGCGGAAAACATGGCGACCGCGGCGGTCGTCGCGCCGAACAACGTGTCGACCGTGCTAAAGATCGCCGGCACCTCGACGAGCGGCCACGCCCGCAACATCACGGTGTCGGGCCTGACGGTGCAGCACTCCGACTGGAACCTGTTCAACGTAGCCGGCTCCGCGTTCAAGCAGGCGCAGCAGGGCAACCTCGGCGCTCTCGCGTACGCGAAGGGCAACTTCCACGTCTACTACTACCGGAACGTCGACGTCACCCCCGGCATCATCCAGGTCGAAAACGCCGACGGGCTGGTCTTCCAGCGCAACCGGATCCAGCACACCGGCGCCGACGGCATAAACATGGTCAACGACGTGCAGGGCACCCAGCTGATCGGAAACTTCACCAACGACATCGCCGGATCGGCGATCACCGTGGGTCATCCGCAGCACGTCTACATCGGAGACCACACGGCCACCAACCGCGAGAAGTACCCGGCTCAGGTCGAAGGGCTGCCGAAGAACATCGAGATCAAGAACAACTACCTCTACGACAGCGCCGTGCTGTTCAACGGGCACAGCCCCATCTCGGCGTACTTCGCCGACACACTCACGATCCAGCGCAACCGGATCGAGAAGACGCCGTGGTCGGGCATCACGCTCGGCTGGGGCTGGTGGAACTTCGACGGGTCGTCCGGCTCGATCGCGCCCAACAGGCCGACCACGACGGCGAGAAACAACACCATCAGCCACAACCACATCATCGACACGGTGCAACGCCTCAGCGACACCGCCCCGATCTACACGCTGGGCAGCCAGCCCGGGACCACGGTGCACAGCAACTATCTCCAAGGCGTCCCGGCCGGCCACAAGTACGGACTTCACCCGGACGAGGGCTCGGCGTACATGACCTTCCGCGACAACGTGCTGAGCGTGGACAAGAACGTCACCTGGCTCATCAACTCCGACGACTTCGGGCGCAAGCACGACCTGAGCATCACGCAGATCTACGGGCCCATCAACAAGGTCTCCAACAAGAACCTGCCGAACAGCACCATCCACGACATCCTCGTCTCCTCCGACTACGTCTGGCCGGCGGCGGCATACGCCATCGCGGTGAGCTCGGGGCTGGAGGACGCGTTCCGCGACGTCATCCCGCCGAGCAACCTTTCCGTGCCGGACTACGTGCTGCCGGCCAGCACGTTTGTCAGCGGCGCCAGCGCGTCGATTCCGGTCCGTAGCACCGGCGACGCGAGCAGGACGATCTGGTTGGCTCCCGCCGGCACCACCACCTTCGCCGCCGGCCCGACGATGACGAGGGCGAGCGGCACGGCCACGTCCATCGCCGTACCGACGACGCAGGGCGAGTACCGGCTCTACGTCCTCGACGCCCAGGGCAACCGATCCGCCGAGTCCAAGTCGATCGTCAGGCAGCAGAGCGGCGGCAGCCAGCAGGGCGGCCAACTCGTGGGCGGCCAGTCCGGCCGCTGCGTCGACGTGCCCAACTCCGCCACCGCCAACGGCACTCAGATGCAGCTGTGGGACTGCGCCGCGGGCACGAACCAGCGGTGGACACACACCGCCACCAAGCAGCTGACCGTGTACGGCAACAAGTGCCTGGACGCGTCCGGCTCCGGGACGGCCAACGGCACCGCCGTCATCATCTGGGACTGCCACGGCGGGCTCAACCAGCAGTGGAACCTCAACGCCAACGGCACCGTCACGAACGTCCAATCCGGACTGTGCATGGACGCCAACGGCGCCGCTTCCGCCAACGGTACGAGGATCATCCTTTGGTCCTGCAACGGCGGCGCGAACCAGCAGTGGAGCCTTCGCAACTGACCGACCACACAGGCCGGGGACGGCGGTCACCGCCGTCCCCGGCACGGGGCGCCTATTCCTGGGCTTTGCCGCCGGTGATGCGGGAGACGACCAGGGCGATGAGGATGATGGCTCCGTTGAGCGCGCCGATCCACTGTGCCGGTACGCCGGCCAGGGTCAGCACGTTTTGGATCATGAAGAGCAGCAGGATGCCGGTGAAGGCGCCGAACATGGTGCCCCTGCCGCCGTTGAGGCTGACGCCCCCGATGACGGCGGCGGCGAAGACGGTGAAGATGGCGCCGTTGCCTTGGGAGGCGGCGACGGAGGCGAGCCGGCCGGAGAGCATCAGACCGCCGAGCGCGGCGAGGACGCTGGCGCCGGTCAAGGCGATCCACAGCACGCGGTCGGTGCGGATGCCGGCCGCCTTCGCCGCGTCGACGTTGCCGCCGATCGCGTACAGGGAGCGGCCGAAGCCGGTGTAGCCGAGCAGCACGATGCCGCCGGCGAACAGGACGACGCAGATCCAGATCGACGCGGGGACACCGAGCCATACCGCGGTGCCCAGGTACATCATCGACTCGGGCAGGTTGAAGAACGTCTGGCCGCCGGAGATCCCGGTCAGCAGTCCACGTAGGACGATGAGCATGCCGAGCGTCACGATGAACCCGTGGAGTCCGAACCGGACGATCAGCGCGGCGTTGGCGACGCCGACGAGGGCGCCCACGGCCAGCGTGATCGGGATGGCCCAGGCGCCCGGCAGCAGGCCGGTGCCGTGCCCGGCGCCGACCGCGACGGTCATCCAGGCCGCGACTCCTGGGGCGAGGCCGAACGTGGATTCCAGTGACAGGTCCATCTTGCCGGCGACCAGGACGACGGTCTGCGCCAGCACGAGCAGCGCGATCTCCGACATGGTCTGGGCGATGTTGATGAGGTTGTCGGGCTGGAGGAAGACCGGGTTGACGATCTGACCGACGACGGCGATGAGTGCGATCGCCGGCACCAGGGCCAGGTCCCGGAGTCGCGCGATGGCGAGCTTTCCGACCGGCCGGCGAGGTGGCGGTCCGGCGGCCACCGCGGAGCCGTCGGCGGCGCTCGCCGCGGTCATGGTCTTAGGCATCGACGGTCAGTCCTTCCATCGCGGCCACGAGGTCGTGGTCGCGCCAGCCGCTTGGCATTTCGGCGACGATCCGGCCCTGGAACATCACCAGGACGCGATCGCAGATACGTAGGTCGTCGAGCTCGTCGGAGGCGACGATCGCGCCGGTGCCGGCGGTCGCCACCTCGTCGATCTTGTCGAGGAGGAACTCCTTGGACCGCACGTCCACGCCCGCGGTGGGCGTGATGAGCACGAGCACCTTGGGGTCGTTGGCGAGGGCGCGAGCCATGACGACCTTCTGCTGGTTGCCGCCGGAGAGTCCGGAGACCGGCAGGTCCGGCCCCGGGGTCTTGATGGCCAGGGCGTCGATCAGCGTGCCGGCGATGGCGTCGCGGCGGCGGGTGCTGAGGAATCCGGCCGTCCCGAGCCGTTCCGGGATGGTCATGGTGGTGTTGTCCGCGACCGACATGCCCGCTACCAGGCCTTGATGATGGCGGTCCTGGGGCACGAAGCCGACACCACAGGCGAGCGCGGCGCCGACATGGCCGGCACGTGGCGTGCGGCCGTCGACGATGATCGCGCCGGCGTCCGGGGCACGGAGCCCGACGATGGCCTCGGCCACCTCGGTCTTGCCGCTGCCGCCGGCGCCCGCCAACCCGACGATCTCTCCGGCACCCACCTGGAACGTGATGTCCTCGAACAGGCCGTCCAGCCGCAGTCCGGCCACGTCCAGGACCACGCCCGCCTCGCCCGCCGGCGCGGTGCGCGAGCGGGGAACGTCGAGCGCGGTGGCCTCGCCGGTCATCGCGGCGACCAGCTCGCCGCGCGGGAGGTCGGCGACCGGCGCGGTGACCACGTGCCGGGCGTCGCGGAAGACCGTCACCATGTCGCAGATCTCGTAGACCTCCTGTAGGTGGTGGCTGATGAACAGGAAGGTGACGCCCTGCGTTTGCAGGTCGCGGATGTGGCCGAAGAGCCGGGCGATCGCGGCGGCGTCGAGCTGCGCGGTCGGTTCGTCGAGGATGATGAACCTGGCGCCGAACGACAGCGCCCGAGCGATCTCCACGAACTGGCGCTGCTCGACGCTCAGGTCCTTTGCCTTGGCGTCGACGTCCACATCGACCGACCAGACGGCCAGCAGATCCCGCGCGCGCTGGCGCAGCGAGCGCCAGCTGATCAGCCCGCTACGGCCCCGGTCGTACCGGTTGAGCATCAGGTTTTCGGCCACGGTCAGCTGCGGGATGATGGTGGACTTCTGGTAGACGCAGGCCACGTGTCGCCGCCACGCGTCCCGGTCGGACAGCCGGGGTGCCGCCGCGCCGGCGAAGAGGACCTGCCCGGTGTCGGGCGCCTGGAGTCCGGTCAGGATCGACACGAGAGTGGACTTGCCGGCGCCGTTGCGGCCGACGAGGGCGTGTGTCTCCCCCGGCAGCACACGGATGTGCGCCTGGTCGAGTGCCACGGTCGAGCCGTACCGCTTGGTGATGTCGATGGCCTCCACGGCGGGCGGATCCGCACGGACCCGCCCGCCGTCGCTGTCGTTCATCTCGGTGTCTTCTCCCTCGCCGATCAGCCGATGTTGTTGCCCCACAGGGACTTGTCATCCGGCTTGAGGCTCGTCACGCCGCCGTAGCTGCCGCCGTCCGCGGTGACCAGCGGGGCGGAGAGCTGGTCCTCGAGCACCCCGTCGCGCACCTGGATGATCGTGCTGTCGTGGTCGGTGGGGCCGGGCTGGAAGGTCTTGCCCTCGATGGCCGCCTTGACGTAGAAGAGGGCGTACTTGGCGTAGAGGTCGGCGGGCTGGGAGACGGTGGCGTCGATGTTGCCGGCGGCGATGTCCTGGAGCTCCTTGGGGATGCCGTCGTTGGAGACCACGAAGACGTGCTTCGGGTCGTCCGGCGCGGTGAGCAGACCGCGCTGCTTGAGCAGTTGGAGCGTGCCGGCCAGGGCGAAGCTCGACTGCATGTAGACGCCCTTGATGTCCGGGTGCTCGGTGAGGCGGATCTGGAGCTTCTGCGAGGCGAGCGCGCCGTCCCAGTTGGTCGCCTCCCCGAAGACCGTGATGCCGGGGTAGTTCTTCTTCATGCAGTCGTTGAACGCCTCGGTGCGGTCGCGGCCGTTGATCGAGGCCAGGTCGCCCTGGAGCATCACGACCTTGCCGGCTCCCTTGAGCTTGGTGCCGAGGAACTGGCAGGCCTTCTCGCCGTAGGCGCGGTTGTCGGCGCGCACCACCATGAAGACCTCACCGGAGTCGGGCCGGGTGTCGATGGTCACGACCGGGATCTTCTTGGCGGCGAGCGACTGCAACGCCGGGGCGATCGCGGCGGTGTCCTGCGGTGCCATCGCGATGCCCTTGACGCCCTGGCTGATGAACGACTGCACGTTGGAGGTCAGCTTCGCCACGTCGTTCTGCGAGTTGGTGGTCTTCAGGTCGAGCCCGAGCTCGCCGGCGAACTGGGGCGTGTACTTGATGTACGAGTTCCAGAAGTCGGTGTCCGACCGCGGGTAGTCGACGCCGACGACCACCGGTTTGGTGCCACCGTCCCCGCTCGTCGAATCGTCGCCGCCGCATGCGCTGAGCAACGCGGCGGCGGACGTCAGGACTGCTGCTGTCGCGGCGATGCCTCTCAGGTTCATTGATACTCCTATGTGGAAGGTGCCCGGACATGACTCCACTGCGGACCGTCGGGAAACGTGTACGCGGCGACCGACTCCGGGTGCATCCGCGCTCCGATGCCGGGAGCCTCGGGCGCCACGTAGTGCCCCTCCCGGATGACGACCGGATCGGCGAAGTGCTGGTGCAGGTGGTCGACGTACTCGATGACCCGGCCTTCGGTGCTGCCGCTGACCGCCACGTAGTCGAACATCGCCAGGTGCTGCACCATCTCGCACAGGCCGACACCCCCGGCGTGCGGGCAGACCGGCACGCCGAACTTGGCGGCCAGGAGGAGGATCGCGATGTTCTCGTTCACACCGGCGACACGCGTGGCGTCCAGTTGCAGGACGTCGATCGCGCCGGCTTGGAGCAGTTGCTTGAACATGACCTGGTTGTGGCAGTGCTCGCCGGTGGCCACCTTGATCGGCATCACGGCTCGGCGGATGGCGGCGTGGCCGAGGATGTCGTCGGGTGAGGTCGGCTCCTCGATCCAGTACGGGTCGTACGGTGCCAGTGACCTCAGCCAGGCGATCGCCTGCTCGACGCCCCACGCCTGGTTGGCGTCGATCGCGATCCGGGTGCCGGCACCCACCGCCTCCCGGGCCAGGGCCACCCGCCGGATGTCGACGTCGTTGTCGGCGCCGACCTTGAGCTTTATCAAGCCGAACCCGTCGGCCACCGCCTCCCTGGCCAACCGGACCAGCTTCTCGTCGGTGTAGCCCAGCCAGCCGGGCGTGGTCGTGTACGCCGGGTAGCCGCGCGCGAGCAGCTCCTTCTGCCGCTGCTCCCGCCCGGGTGCCGCCCGGCGAAGGATGTCCAGCGCCTCCTCCGGGGTGAGCGCGTCGCGCAGGTACCGGAAGTCGACGAGGCCGACGAGTTGGGCTGGCGGCATCTCGGCCAGCAACCGCCACAACGGCTTGCCCTCCCGCCGGGCGTACAGGTCCCAGGCCGCGTTCACGATCGCGCCGGCGGCCATGTGGATGGCGCCTTTGTGTGGACCGAGCCAGCGCAGCTGGCTGTCACCGGTCAGCCGCTCGGAGAACCCGCGCAGGTCGCCCAGGACGTCGGCGACCGGCAGCCCCACCACCAGCGGCGCCAGCGCACGGATCGCGGCGACCTGGACGTCGTTGCCGCGCCCGACCGTGAACGCGAGCCCGAACCCCTCCTCGCCGCCGCTCGTCCGGATCGCCACGTACGCGGCGGAGTAGTCCGGCTCCGGGTTCATCGCATCCGACCCGTCCAACTCGCGGGAGGTCGGGAACCGGACGTCGATCGCGTCCACCGCGACGATTAATCCACCGTGCGCCATGGGATGTCTTTATAGCCGCCGGCAAGGCGTACGTCTAGAGACAGGCGATCTAGCTGGGATTTCGTATCAGCAAGCTCATCAATGGGTGATCGCTACGATACGTAAGGTGCCGAGACATGGGATCACCTGCTAGCGTTTGGACCGCGTACCTCACCCCGTCCAGCTGGCTGCTAACGTGCGGGGCCCAGTCCGAAGGACCCACGAATGTCGCTGACCGACAAGGCGATGACACGCCTCCGGGAGATGATCCAGTCCGGTGAGCTCCCGCCGGGCTCGAAGCTGCCCCCGGAGCAGCAGCTCGCCTCGGAGCTGGGCGTCGGACGAAACATCATGCGCGAGGCCGTGCGCGCGTTGGTGGCCGCCAGGGTGCTGGAGGTCCGGCGGGGCAACGGCACCTTCGTCACCAGCCTCGAGCCACGCGTCCTCCTCGAAGGCATCAGCGGCGCGGTCGAGCTGCTGCGCGGCGAGACGATGCTCGAGCTCACCGAGGTGCGCCGCCTGTTCGAGAGCGCCGCCACCGGCCTGGCCGCCACCCGCATCTCACCCCGGCAGCTCGCCGAGGTAAAGGGCCACCTGGAGGCGATGCGCGCCGCGGCCGACGACGTCGAGCTGCTCAACCAGCACGACGCCGCCTTCCACCGCGCGGTGGTCGCCGCCACCGGCAACGAGACCCTGTCGACGGTCCTGGAAGGGATCTCCAGCCGGACCTTGCGGGCACGGGTGTGGCGCGGCCTTGTCGACGCGGACGCCGCCGACCGCACCCTTCGCGAACACGAGGCGATCTACATGGCGCTGGCGGCGGGCGACGCCATCCAGGCGCAGGCGGCCGCCCTGATGCACATCACCACCACCGAGAACTGGCTGCGCGCCCACCATCGCGAAAATCCGGACGGACCCTGAGCTATGCCACCGCGGCGTTCGACACCTGCCATTTCTGGTTGTCACCGCCCCAGCAGGTCCAGAGCTGGACCTTGAAGGTGCTGGTGTTCACGTCCAGGCAAAGGCCTGATTGGACACTCCGGACGGTGCCGTCGGCGCCGATCGTCCATCGCTGGTTGTCGCCGCCGTTGCAGGCGTACGTGCCGACCACCGTGCCGTTCGCGGTCCCCCGGTTGTAGGCGTCCAGGCACTTCTGGCCGCCGAGCGCGGTGAGCTGTCCTCCGGTCGTCGGCGTCCACCGCTGCGCGGCCGTGCTACCGCAGGTGGACACCTGGACCTGGGTGTTGGTGGTGGTGGCACCGGGGATGTCCAGGCAGCGCGCGGTGCCGACGTTGCGCAGCAGTTTGGCCGGGGCCGGATCGCCACCGCCGTCGCCCAGGCCCCAGCCGTACTTGAGCCGTTCGAGACCGCTGGCGTTGGGGGTGCTGAGCGTGAGGTTGGCACCGGTGCCGTGCAGCTTCTGCATGGCGTACCAGTCGTCGGCCTGGCCGGCGGTCACCTTGCCGCCGAGACCCGGCCAGTAGATCGAGCCCATCCGAAGCTCGCGCAGGATCGTGGTGGTCGCGCGGAAGTAGCGCACGAAGTTGTCGCCGCTGGCGGCGTCGTTGTAGTCGAGTCCGGTGTCCATCGGTGCGCCGAACTCGTCGATCACGGTGCGGTCGGCGCAGGAGCCGATCGCGTCCCGCAGGAAGGCCACCCACTGGTCGTAGTTCTTGGCACCGCTGAAGAACGTGTAGTGGTGCAGCGACAGGAAGGTCCCGTCGAGGCGGCGGTCGGCGCACATCGACTTGATGTCGGTGTTCAGGCCGGCGCCGCTGACGAAGATCCGGTTTCGTGGGATCGACGGGCGCGCGCTGATCCAGTTGCTGACCACGTTCGCCCAGTCGCTGGCGCTGTGCCCGCCCGGCTCGTTCATCGGCTCGAAGTAGACAAGGTTGTTGGTGCCGTACCTTGCGACCACGGTGTTCCACATCGTGTCGAACGCGGTCGGGTTGACGATGCGGCCGCCGCTGGCGGCCACCCCGTCGTCCCAATAGGACAGCACGACCTTGAAACCCTTGTCCGTGGCCGCGTCGATCGCACCGGTGTACGCGTTCCACCAGTTCGTACCGACGGTGTACGTGTTGATCGGCAACCGGACGGTGTTGGCGTCGAGGTTGTTCTGAAAGCCGGTGTAGATCGCGTTGGCCTTGGCCACGACCGTCGCGTAGCTGTCGGAGCTACTCAGTCCGTACAGCACCAGTGGACCGCCGTGGAAGTTGTCACCCAGTCGGGCCCAGTTGACACCTCGAAACTGGGAGGTGTCGGCCGGAGCCGGCGACGCACCGCCGAGCACCGCGACGGGCACCGCGGCAACAACAGCCAAGGCGCGGGCGAGGTGGCGCCGGAGGTGGGGGCGGGGCATAGCCGTTCCTTTCCATGGGGCATCACGGTGGAGCCGGACCAGAGCGAGGCGGGCTCGGCGCAAGGCCGAGCCCGCCGTCGGTAAGTGTTTAGCGTTGCAGGGTCAAAAGACCGGGTCGGTAGGGCAGCAGGCCGTATTCGGTGCCGTCGGAGCTGGGCGAACGACCCTGGTAGAGCAGTTGCAGGTTGCACGGGTCGACGGTCATCGTCTGGTCGGCGTTGCTACGGATCAGCTCGCCGTGACTGATGTCGTTGGTCCACGTCGCGCCGCTGTTGGCCTTACCCGCGAACGGGTTGCTCTCACTGGCCGCCTGCGGCGTCCACGTCCCACCCAGACTTGTCGAGGTGAACGAACGGAAGTAACGGCCCTGCGCACCGATCGCCTCGACGATCATCAGATACAGGTTCTGCCCCTGGATCTTGTAAACCTGGACCGCCTCGAACAGGTTGTTGGTACTGTCCGTCATGATCACCGTAGCCTGGTTGCCGAAACTGCCCGGGAAGTTCCCGATCGGCATGCTGGCCCGGTAGATCCGGCCGTTGTCGCCGGCGAAGAACAGGTACATGTTGCTGCTGTCACCGATCAGCGCCTGGTCGATCGGCCCGGTGTTGGAGTTGGAGATGCTCGCCGTGGACAGCACCTGCTGCGACGACCAGCCATTCGGATTGGTCGGATCGCTGGACGTGCGGTAGGAGAACGCGGTCCCACCCCACTGGTAGGCCAGCACCCAGATGTTTCTGGGGGCGAAGTAGAACAGCGACGGCGCGACGGTGCCCGACGACATCGTGTTCTGGCTCGCCGAGGCCATCTGCGACCAGTCGGAGAAGAGACTGAAGTTCATCGAACCCCACGACGTACCGAAATCGTGCGTGGTCGCGTAGACAAGATGCCGCCCGTTGTACGGAGCATAGGTGAAGTCCTTCAACGACACCCACCCCGACTTCGGGTTCGCCAACGGACCCGTCGACGACCAGCTGTACCTCGACGGAAGTGAGCACGTGCCGGTCGGTGGCGGCGACGTCGGCGGGGTGGTCGGCGTCCCGCCGATGCGGACGAGTTGCCACTGCTGGTTGCTGCCACCCACGTCGGTGTACTGCACCACGTTGCCGCCGTCGTTGGTCGCGGCACCCTGCACCTCGACCGCCTTGTTGCTGTTCCGGTTGATCAACCGGACGTAGCCGCCGTCCGAGTCGGCCAGCCGAAACTGCTGGTTCGCCCCGTTGTGGTCGGACCATTGCACGATCGCGGCACCGTCCGCGGTGGAGACGTTGGAGACGTCCAGCACCTTGCCCGAGTGTCGCGACCTGATCCGGTAGTAGCCGCCACCACTGTCCACGAACTGCCACTGCTGGTTGGCTTGGTCATGACGCGACCACTGAATGATCCGCGCACCGTCGGTGGTAGCGGCGCCGTTGACGTCCACGGCCTTACCGCTGTTTCGGTTTACCAGCACGTACCAGGCCGTGGTGTCCACTGTGGCCGCAGACGCCGACGTGGCGACGACCGTGACCAGCGCACCACCCACGACCACCGCGGCGGCCGCGGCGGCCAACACACGACGCCACCTCACGGTGCGCGCCGACACATCCGACATGGCTTCACTCCTTTTCGATCAAACCCAGACCGTTGCGATAGCCGCTGGGCCGGCGCGGAGTTTGCCCTCTCCGCGCCGGCCCTCCGCGTCCCCCGGTGAGCAGGTGGAATTACCGACACTCGTTCGTCTTCAGGCTCTCGCCCAGCGTTGGTTGGCGCCGCCGTGGCAGCTCCACACGATCACCGCTGAGCCATTGGCGGTCGCTGCGCCGTTGACGTCCAGGCACAAGCCGCTCTGGGCGTTGCTGATCGTGCCGTTGCCGTTGAGGACCCACTGCTGGTTCGTGGCGCCGCTACAGTCCCAGATCTGCACCCGGGTGCCGTTGCCGGCGTTGGCGGGGACGTCCAGGCACTTGCCCATCACTTGCAGCGCCCGCCCGTTCTGGGTGAACTGCTGGTTCGCGTTGCTGTGGCAGTCCCAGATGATCATCTGTCCGCCGTTGGCCGAGCTGGCGCCGTTGACGTCCAGGCACCGGCCGGATCCTTCGTTGCGCAGCCGGTTTCCGGTCGGGTTCGGGGTCGTCGGGTTCGGGTTGGTCCCGCCGTTGAGCGTGTCGAGGACGGCGTTGTACGCGGCCTTCTTGTTGCCCGCGCAGTCGAACAGCAGGGCGTTGTCGGAGCCGCGCCAGGAGTCGCAGTCCCGCACACCCCACACCGTGATGCCGGTACACCGGGAGACCGCCAGGCAGGCCCGGGTGACGGTGGCGTAGATGTTCGCCTGGTTGCCGCCCTGGGTCACGTCGAGCTCGGTGATCTGCACGTCGACGCCGAGGTCGGCGAAGCGCTGGAGGTTGGCCTGGTAGTCACCGGGGATCGAGGTGCCCAGGTGCGACTGGAAGCCGACGCAGTCGATCGGCACGCCGCGGGCCTTGAAGTCGCGGACCATGTTGTAGATCCCGGTCGACTTCGCGTTGACGCCGTCGGTGTTGTAGTCGTTGTAGCAGAGCTTCGCGCCCGGGTCGGCGGCGCGGGCGGCACGGAACGCCGCCTCGATCCAGTCGTTGCCGGTGCGCTGGAGGTTGGAGTCTCGCCGGCCGCCGCTGCCGCCGTCGGCGAACGCCTCGTTGACCACGTCCCACGAGTGGATCTGCCCCCGGAAGTGGGTGGCCACCTGGGTGACGTGGTTGATGGCGGCGTTGCGCAGGTCGCCGCCGGACAGGTTCTGAGCCCATCCGGGCTGCTGCGCGTGCCACAGCAGGGTGTGGCCGCGCACGCTCATCCCGTTGGCCCGGGCGTGGCTGACGATGCGGTCGCCGGCGCCGTAGTTGAACCCTCCACGCTGCGGCTCGGTCGCGTCCCACTTCATCTCGTTCTCCGCGACGAGACTGTTGAACTCGCGGTTGAGCACGGACATGTAGGTGCCGTCGTTGAACTTGTACGTCCCGACGGCGGCGCCGTAGTAGCGGCCTTTCTCGGCCGCCGAGGCACCGAGCGTGGTGCCCGCGTTGGCGGTCCCGGTGGACACGAACGCCAATCCGGTGGCCAGCAACGAGGCCAGCGCCAGTGGCAGTATCACTTTGGTCCGCCGTCGCCGTCGCGGACGGCCCGCGTGGAGGAGCTCGCTCATCGTCAGTACCTTTCAAAGTCGGTCGCTTCGCGGCGTTAGCGCTAACATCGCTATTCCCTTTGGACTTCGCCCGGGTCGAGCGGAAGTGGATGAACACGCAACGCATCGATGCGTGTGAGATTGCCAGATTGTTTCAAAGCGTTCAAGAGGGAAACGTCGATGCGCGACCGGACTTTCGACAGTCCCCACCGATAACACATTTTCGATACCGATTAGAACCGGCGAGCGCATAAAAGCGCCGCGCGTTTCTGTTATCGGCACCGGTGCCGGACGGTCGCGGGCGGCTACCCCGCCGACGGCGGCCGGGGCCGGAAGGACGCGTCGGCGCGAAACGCCGCGCTGCCGTCGGAGGGATCCACCCACAGCTCGGTGCCGCGGTGGCGCAGAAAAGCACCGGGGTAGTTGGACGACTCCAGCGACACCGAACCGGGGACGGAGCCCGCGCGCACACAAAACGTCGCGTCGCCGCGAAACAGCTCGGTGCCGTCGTCCGCGCTCAGCCGCAGCCGCCAGGACGAATGGCGCAGGTAACGGCCGTCCGGGACGCGAAGCGAGACGCAGCCGGGATCCGCCAGACCGTGTACCACCTCGAACGTCGCGCGTTGCCGGGAGGCGGCCGCGTCGGCCCGCTCCAGGACCCCGAGGTCGTTGCCGGTCGTGACGAAAAGCCCTACCGCGTTGACCGACTCCAGCGTGGCGCGGCCCGACGTGAACGGCGGCGTGCCCGAAGGGCTTGCCACGGTCGGGTTCGCGCGCGTCGAGGACGGAGCGACCCGCTCGGAAGTCGACGGCGCCGGCGCCACCGCGGGGGCCGACCCCACCGGCCGCGGAGCGGAAGCCGATGTCGGCGCCCCGAACGCCTGCCGGCCCGGTGGCGCGGGTGCCGACCAGGTGGCCGTCGTCACGGCGGCGCCGGCGACCAGCGTGCCGGCCATCACCGCCGTCGCGACGGGGTGCGCCCCCGCCGCCTGGGCGAGCTGGCCGAGAAACCCCGCTTTGACACCGGCGGTGACCGCGCTCTTGAGGAGCACCGCGGCCGACAGCGCCACGGGGACGGAAAGCAGCGCCAGGCCCGCGACGAGCCGCTCCAGGGGCACCAGTTCGCCGGCGGCGCGGGTGCAGACCGGACATGACCGGGTATGCCGCGTGATGCGTTTGCGCCACAGTGGACCCGGCACGCCGTTCCAGTCCTCCACGACAGCGGTCAGCTGCGCGCACCGCGGGTGGGCTTCCAGCGCCGCGACAAGTGACCGGCTCAGCTCGAGCTGCTGGCGCATCCGCTGGACACGCACACCGGCGTGCGCCGCGCTCGTCCCCGACGCCGCCGCGAGCTCGGCCCTGGTGAGCTGGCCGGCGGTTTCCAGCCACCACAGCGACAGCAGGGCCCGGTCGTCGGGGTCGAGCCATCGGCTGGCGCGGACCGCCTGCCTGCGGTGGCTCGACAGCTCCACGTGCGTCAGTGCCAGGCTCTCCGCGTCGGCGTCCGGCAGGTCGATCACCTCGTCCAGGGGGGCCGTCCGCCGCGCGTCGGCCTGCCGCCGGTGGAGGTGGGTGCTGATCTGGCGGGTCGCGATCGTCGCCAGCCAGGGCCGGAAGCTCTCCGGGGTACGCAGCGTGCGCAGCTCCCGCAGGGCGCGCAGCATGGTCTCCTGCACGACGTCGTCGACGTCCGCGAGCCCGCCCAGCGCCCGGCGCACGATGGTGTACACCAGCGGCAGGTAGGCGGTGACGAGCTCGTCGAGTGCCCGCCGGTCCCCCGCCTGCGCGGCGACGACCAGGCTCGTCTCGTCGACCCGGCTGGCCGGCATCACACGCTCCGCGCCGCCGGCGACGTCTCGACGAGGCCCGCCGGCCCGCGCCGCGGCGCCCTGGCGTTCACGAGGACTCCAGCCGGTAGACCCGCCGCGCGGTCCGCCGCCAGATCGCGTCGTGTTGCCGCTCGTCGCACTCGACGAGCAGCTCGGACAGGGTGTCGATCCACCGCTGGTACGTGGTGGCGAGCAGGCACACCGGCCAGTCCGAACCGAACATCAGCCGATCGGGCCCGAACACGTCCAACGCGTGCGCCACCGCGGGTTTCAGGTCCGCCGGTGTCCAGGACGCCCAGCCGGCCTCGGTGGCCAGGCCGGAGAGTTTGGCCGACACGTTCGGCTGCCGCGCCAGCGTCCACATGTCGCGGGCCCACTCGAACATGTCGCCGCCGGCCACTGCCGGTTTGCCGAGATGGTCCAGGACGAACCGCACGTGCGGCAGCGCGGCCGCCAGGCGGATCGCGGCGGGGATCTGGTGCTGGCGGATGACCAGGTCGAACACGAGGCCCGCCGCGCCGACGGCGCCGATTCCCCGGCGGATGTCCGCGCGGTCGAGGAAGGCCGGATCGGGCTCGCCCTGGACGAGGTGGCGGATGCCGACCAGCCGGTCGCCGCCGGTACCCGCCCGCAACCGGTCGATGCGGTCTGCGACGTCCGCTGCGGTGAGGTCCACCCAGCCGACGACGCCCCGGATCAGGTCGCTGCCCGCGGCGACGCTCAGCAGGTCCACCGTCTCCGCTTCGGAGCTGATCGACTGCACGACGACGGTCTGCGAGACGCCCGCGGCCGCGGCGAGCGGGGCCAGGTCGGACGGTTCGAAGTCGGCGTCGATCGCGGCCATCGTGTACGGGTCGATCCAGTGCTGCGGGTGGCGGGCACGGTTCCACAGGTGGTGGTGGGCGTCCACGAGGCCGGCGGGTGCGTACGGGTGACCGTTCATCAGCGTCCCAGCCAGCCGCCGTCGACGGGCAGGACGGCGCCGTTGACGTAGTCCGACGCCGGGGAGGCCAGGAACACGGTGGCTCCGGCGATGTCGTCGGGCCGTCCCCAGCGACCGGCCGGGACGCGGTCGAGGATCGCCTGGTTGCGCCGCGGGTCGGCGCGCAACGCCTGGGTGTTGTCGGTGTCGATGTAGCCCGGCGCGATGGCGTTGACGTTGACACCGTGCGCCGCCCACTCGTTCGCGAGGGCCTTGGTGAGCCCGGCGACGCCGGACTTGGAGGCGGTGTAGCCCGGAACGTTGATGCCGCCCTGGAAGCTCAGTAGCGACGCCGTGAAGATGATCTTGCCGTGCCCTCGGCTGACCATGCCGCGGCCGATCTCCCGGCTGAGCACGAACTGGCTGCTCAGGTTGACCTCCATGACCTGGTCCCACATCTCGTCGGAGTGGTCGGCCGCCGGCTGGCGGGCGATCGTGCCGCCGTTGTTCACGAGGATGTCGATCGGTCCGCGGGTGTTGAGGTTCGCGGCGAGCCGGTGCACGGCCGTCCGGTCGGCCAGGTCGGCGCGCAGGGCGGTGAACCGCCGTCCGGCCGCCAGCACCCGCTGCTCGACCGCGCTGCCGCTGGGTTCGAGGTGGGCCGATACGCCGATGATGTCGGCGCCGGCGTCCGCCAGCGCCGCGGCCATCGCCAGTCCGATCCCGCGGCGGGCACCGGTCACGACGGCGGTGCGTCCGGTCAGGTCGAAGAGCGCGCTCATCGCGCGGTTCCCCGCCAGTCCAGGAGGACCTTCATGACCCCGCCGCCGCGTTCGAGAACGGCGAAGGCGGCCTCGACGGCGTGGACGGGCATGGTCCCCGAGATGAGCTGCGTGGTCGGGATCGCCCCGGCGGCGACCAGCCGGATCGCTTCGGCCACGTCGTCGCGCTGGTAGAGGCGAGCGCCGAACAGTTCCAGCTCGCGCCAGAAGAACCGGTGCAGGTTGACCGGACGGGGCTGGGTGTGGATCCCGACCAGGACGAGCCGGCCCCGGGTGGTCAGGACGTCGACCGCCGTCTCCACGCCGGCGGCGGAGCCGGACACCTCGAACGCGACGTCGGCGCCCGCGCCGCCGGTGCGTTCGTTCACCAGCGCGACCGCGTCGACCATCTGGGGGTCGACGGCTTCGAGGCCGACCTGTCGGGCCACCGAACGCCGGAACGGGTTGGGCTCGACGAGCACCACCTTCGCGCCGGCGTGTTGGGCCACCAGGGCGATGAGCACACCCACCGGTCCGCCACCGACCACGACGGCGTAGTCGTCCGCGCCGAGACCCGAGCGCCGCACGTCGTGCACCGCGACCGCGACCGGCTCGACGAGTGCCGCGTCGTGTAGCGGCAGAGCGTCGGGAAGCGCCAGTACCAGATCCGCCGGGACGTTCCAGATGGACTGCATGGCGCCGGGCGAGTCGATGCCGAGGAAGTTCATGGCGTGGCAGACGTGGGAGTTGCCGCGCTGGCACGCGGCACACCGGCCGCAGGACCGGGTCGGCATGACGGTGACGGGCTCGCCGACGGACCAGCCGGTCACGTCCTGGCCGATGGCGGCGACGCGTCCGGACATCTCGTGGCCGATGATCGCGGACGGGCCGACCCGGGCGTCCATGTCGCCGTGGTAGATGTGCAGGTCGGTGCCGCAGATTCCGGTGTAGGCCACCTCGATCGCCAGCTGGCCGGGCTCCGGCGGTTCGGCGGCCCGGTCCTCGACCTCGAACTTTCGGGCGCCGCGGTAGACGACCGCCTCCATCGCGCCTCCCTCCTATGTAGACAAAATTGGTCGCGGAGGGCACCGGGTGCCGCGATGCCCTCCGCAGTCCGTTGTGTTCAGGGGGTGACGGTGAAGTCGCTGAAGCTGAACTGGCCGGTCACTCCGGCGGCGTGCGAGGTGGCGATCAGGCCGGCGTCCTGGGTCGCGGCGACGCCGGCCAGGTTGACGGTGGGACCGACCTTGGTCCACGTGCTGCCGTCGCTGGAGTAGTAGCCGCTGACCTCGTCGCCGGCGCGGACCAGCCGCACCCACACGGGCGCCCGCACGCCGCCGGCGCCGCTGAACGAGTCGAGGTAGCCGTTGCCGTCGGCGTCCCACTGGAAGGCCACCCCGTTGCCCGGCGTGGCGACGACGACCGCGTACCCGGGCGACGTCCCGGCGCCGGTGAGGTCGTTGCGGATGGCCACGCCGGCTTTGGCCCACGGGTTGGTGCCGTCCATCGCGGTGACCCGGGCCGTCACCGTCGACGAGGCGCCGACCGCGCCGTCGCGGTAGATGGCGCCGTACTCGTCGAACGCACCGCCGCCGTCCTGCCAGATGTCCGTCCCGGCGGTCAGGATCGCGTAGGCGCCGCCGGCCTCACCGAACTGGCTCGGCACCGACCCGTAGCCGGGCAGTGAGGTGAGCGGGTTGATGGCCGCCACGTTCACCGTCCTGGTCAGCTCGTACCCGGTCTGGCCGGCCCGCAGGTCCACCGTGGCGGTGACGGCCGCGCGGGCCACCGGGACGGTGACCGACGCCGGTGCGGTGACCTGCCACGAGACGGTCTGCGAGGCACCCGGGGCGAGGCGTGGCCGCGGGGCGGGTCCGGTGCGGACGGCCCGCCAGCCCTCCGGCACCGCGATGGCGGCGGTCAGCTCGGCCACCGCTTTGTCGCTGATGTTCTCCAGCGTGGCGGTGACGGTGGTGGTGCCACCCGCGCCGAGACTGGCCGGCTCCGCCGACAGCACCGCGCCGACCGGCGGGCGCTCGGGGTCGGCCGGGCCCCGATATCTCCCGGTCGGGCCGGCGTTGTAGATGATCCGGCTGGCCTCGATGGCCGGGTTCGCGGCGCTCATGGTGACGTTGCCGCGGGTGACGTTGCCGCGGCTGCCGTTGACGATGCCGGTGATGGCCGGGTTGGTGGTGTAGTTGTCGACAAGGGTGAGGTCGCCGGTGCGGTTGCCGTTCTGGTTGTTCGCGTGCGCCCACTGTCCGGCGGTGTCGACGAACACGTTGCGGCTGGCGGTCAGGTATCGGGAGCCCTCGTCGAAGTAGAGGCCGAGCTGGCCGCTGTTTTCGCAGAAGTTTTCCTCGATGGTGCTGCGCGGCATCGCCGAGAGGGTGTAGATGCAGCCGGCGTCGAACATGGTCTGCACGACGTTGCGCACGTAGTTCCCGACGATCCGCACGTCGCTCAGCGTCGTCGGCGTCTGGTAGATCGGCTGGAAGTCGTACAGCCCGCGGTTGACGTACTCGGGGCTGCCGCCCGGGTCGTTGGCACCCCATCCGTAGCCGAGCCCGATGCCGGTGTACGGCGCGTCGCTGATGTAGTTGTGCGCGATGGTGAGCCGGGTGACGTAGGTGGCGAAGATCGGGTCCTGGTCGAGGTACTCCAGCAGCGACGCGTAGAGCCGGTTGTCGCTGACGAGGATGTCGCTGTTGACCATGCGGGGATCCGAGGGGTGGTGCGCGTCGGGGCGTACGCCGCCGATCACGACGCCGCCGCCGGCGCTCGCGGTGAACGTGTTGCCGACGACCGAGACGTCGCGGGCGCCCAGCCCGACGCCGGTGGCGTGGGCGTTGGCGTCGTTGCCGATCCCGAGCCCGATCGAGCCGAGGTTGACGAACGCGTTGTCGTGGAAGCTGATGCCGTGTGCGGCGGACACCTGCACGGCGGCGGGCGCCTGCGCCCAGCCGTTGCGCGATCCTTCGAACCCGCGGCAGCCGACCGCGCAGGAGGTGAACGCGTCGGCGGGCCGGTCGGGCTGGACACCGGTGATGAACACGCCGGTCTGCTGGTTGGCGTACCCGTTGGGCGAGCTGGGGTGCAGCCAGGTAGTGCCGGTGAACGTCAGCCCTTCGAACCGGAGGTTGCGCGCCGGCGCGTCGTAGGTGCCGCCCACCTGGACAAGTGACTCCAGCCGCGGCAGCTCGACCCGCGCCTGCCGGATGTCCTGCCCCGGCAGCGGCTTGTAGTACAGCGTCCCGGCCGTCGGGTCCAGGTACCACTCGCCGGGCTCGTCGAGGAAGCGCCTGGCGTTCAGCAGGAAGTAGGTCGGTGTCCGGAACGGGGACTGGAGCGCGTCGTACCCGTAGGTGTTGTTGTCCCACGCGGGCTGCTGCATGACCACGGTCGTGCCGGAGATGCTCTGCACCGGCGCGAACCGGTTGGTGAAGGACTGCATCGCCTGGAAGTCGATGCGCCGCTGGTCCGGCAGCGTGGCCAGGTACGCCAGGTCGGGGTTGTTCAGCGTGAAGCCGGTGGCGTTGAGCGTGATGTCGGTGCGCGCGAGCGGGATCCGGGCGCGCTGCGCCAGGGCGCCGTCCACGTAGAGCTGGCGGGTGTCGAAGCCGGCGCCGACGTGTGCTTTGTAGACGCCCGTCGCGGCGTCGTCGAGCTCCCACCCGGTGACCGGCTGTGCTCCACTGAGGACACTCGTGCCGCGCGCGCCCCGCCAGGTCACGATGCGGCCGCCGCGTCCGGAGTCGGCGGCGTCGAAGCGCAGCGGCTCGGTCAGCCGGTAGGTGCCGCTCTGTAGATGGACGGTGACGTCGCGGTTGCCTTTGGCCGCCTCGAGGCGCGCCCGCCGTTGCGCCTCGCCCAGGGTGGCGAGGGGGCGGGCGAAGGTGCCCGGGCCGCTGTCCCTGGCGTTCGCGGTGCCGGGCGGCGCGACCACGATGACGTGTTCGGGGGGAGCCGCCTGCGCGGCGGGGCTAGACACAATGGACACTCCTACCGCGGCCAAGGCCACGACTGCTCTTCGGGCCGACGAGGGGCGCACAGCGACTTCCTTTCCTGCCGGGCCGCGGCGCGGCGCGGGGTGCGGGCTGGTCTAGTGGACGTCCACCGGATGCGGCTGGTGCGCGGCGCCGGCGCGGCTGGTGACGGCGAGCAGCCGCCGGCCGGCCTGCTCGGGCCGTACGTGCGGTCCGGCGGGTGCGGGTGCGGTCCGCTGGTACACCGAGGCGATCGTGTCCTCGTCGACGCGGATGCCCAGGCCCGCCGAGTCGCCGAGGATGTAGGCGCCGTCCTCCACCTGGAGGTCGATCGTCACGCCGATCGGCGACCGCAGGTCCTGGAGTTCGCTGGCGATGTGGTTGGGCACCGAGGTCGCGGCGTGCAGCAGGGCGACGGGCGTGTTGCCGATCGGGCTGACCGGCAGGTCATGGGCGTGCGCCAGCGCGGATACCCGCAGGAAGTGGGTGACGCCCCAGACCGCGGCCGTCTGGACGATGTCGAGGCCGCCGGCGGCGATCAGCGGCCGAAACTGCTCCAGCCCGGTCAGGTTCTCGCCGCTGGCGACCGAGGTACGCACGCCGCGGCTGACAGCGGCCAGCCCGTCCGCGTCCCAGCGTCGGACCGGCTCCTCGATCCAGGCCAGGTCCAGGGTGCGTTCGAGTTCGCAGACGTGGCGGACCGCCTGCTTGCGGGTCCAGGACTCGTTCGCGTCCAGCATCAGCCCCGGCCGCATGCCGCGCGCGGCCTCGGTCAGCACCTGCCGCACCAGCGTCAGGCGATGCCGGTCCCGCTCGATGTCCAGGCCACCTTTGAGCTTCGCGGCGCGGAGCCCGTGTTCCGCGTACACCTCGTAGGTGGCGACGAGCTCCTCGTCGGTCAGGCCGATGTCGAGGCCGGAGGCGTAGGCGTTGACCCGGCGGTCCCGGCCGCCCAGCAGCCGCCACAGCGGCTCGCCAGCGGCCTGCGCCTTGATGTCCCACAGCGCCGTGTCGAAGGCGCCGATCGTGCCGAACACCACGCCGGCGTGGCCGGCCTTGAAGGTCTGCCGCAGCATCCGGTCGTAGAGCGCCGTCACCGCGCGCGGGTCCTGACCCTCCAGGGCCTGGAAGATGGCTTCGGCCTCCACGTGCGACCCCAGGCCGACTCCGGTGATCCCCTCGTCGGTCTCGACCAGGATGATCGGCACGGTCATGACGCCGTCGGCGTAGACGCCGTTGGCGTCGCCGACCGGCCGGCCCCAATGCTGTGCCGTCGTCAGGGTCCGGTATCCGGTGATCCGCATGTCAGCCCTTCGTCGCACCGGCGGTCACGCCGTCGGCAATCTGGCGCTGGAGGAACAGGTAGGTCACCAACACCGGCACCGCGGCGATCAGGACGCCGGCCGCGAAGGTGGGGATGTCGTCGGAGTACTGGCCGCGCAGCGAGGTGACGCCCACCATGAGCGTGCGGTTTTCGGCCGACGGCATCATCAGCAGCGAGATGAGCACGTCGTTCCAGCAGAACAACGTGTTGAGGATGCCCACCGACAGCAGTGCCGGCACGCCCATCGGCAGCATGATCCGCCGGTAGACGCCGTACACGGTGTTTCCGTCGATCCGGGCCGCGTCGATGATTTCGGCTGGCACCGCCCGGTAGTAGCTCGTCATCAGAAAGACGGTGAACGGCAGCCACTGCGCGACGTAGGCGAGGATCAGTCCCGGATAGGTGTCGATGAGACCGATGTCTGCCATGATCCTGGCCAGCGGCACCATGATGACCTGGAAAGGGATGAACAGCGCCGCGAGGCAGACCAGGAACAGCGCGGACGAGCCGCGAAACCGCAACTGGCTCAGCGCGAACCCGGCCATCGACCCGAGCAGCAGTAGCAGCACCACGGCGCAGGTCACCACGATGAGCGAGTTGAGGAAGTACCGCGCCATGCCGGCGCTGTTCCACGCGGTCGTGATGTTCTGCCAGTGCAGTGTGCTGGTCAGGGAAAAGCGGTCGAGGATGTACTCGCGGCGGGTCTTCATCGCGACGTTGGCGGTGAACAGCAGCGGGTAGATCGTGGCCAGGGCGAGGAGCGCCATCGGCACCGCGACGAACCATCGGCCCAGCCGGATGCGCGACATCAGTTTTCCCTTCCCGCGCGGCGCAGCACGCTGATCTGGAGCAGGCCGACGACCAGCATGATCACGAACAAAGCCGTGGACGCGGCCGAGGCGAGGGCCGGGCGGTTCATCTGTCCCTGCTGGAACCAGATGTAGAACTCGGGCAAGTAGGTCGAGCCTTCCGGGCCACCACCGGTCATGATGTAGAGCAACCCGAACATGGAGGTCAGCATCCCGATCATGGTGGTGACGAAGACGAACTGGATGGTGCGGGACAGCCCAGGGATGATGACGTGCCAGATGGTCTGCGGCAGCGATGCGCCGTCGACCCGCGCGGCGTCCAGGAGCGCGGCGTCCAGGGTCGCGAACCCGGCCAGGAAGACGACCAGTGCCATGCCGAACGTGGCCCAGATGTGCACGCCGGCGACGGCGAAGATGGCCACGTTCGGATTGCCCAGCCAGTCCACCGGGCCGACGCCGATGCCGCCGAGCACGGCGTTGAGCGGGCCGTCGAAGGCCAGCAGCAGGTTGAAGATCGCGCCGACGATCACCGGTGAGAGCACGGCCGGGAAGAAGTAGACGCTGCGGTAGACCCGGTGTCCCGGCACGCGCAGGTAGATGAAGGTGGCGAGCAGTCCCGGTATCGCGACGGCGACCGGGAGCAGCAGCACCAGCAGCCCCACGTTGCGCAGCGCGGTGCGAAACAGCGGGTCGCCGAGCAGGTCGGTGTAGTTGTCGAGCCCGACCGTGGTGCCGTTGCGCTCACCGTCGCCGGTGAAGGAGAAGTTGACACCGAGCAGCAGGGGCCACAGCCGCAGCACGACGATGATCAGGACAGCCGGTGCGACAAGCACGTACGGGGCGAGGCGTTCGGCGCGCCGCCCGTCCCGGGCCCGCCGGCGGCTGGGCGCCGCCGGCTGCTCGACCTTCGTCGCCGCGGCCCGCCCCGCTTCGGCGGCAGGGCGGACCGACGACGAACTACCCAGTGGCACGAGATCAGCCCGTCTTGTCCGACGCGGCGAGCTGAGTCACCGCCTTGTCGACCGTGACCGATCCACTGATCAACTGCTGGGACAGCCGCCCCATCAGCTCGATCGTCTTGGAAGACAGGGCCACGTGGAGAGCCGGCTTACCGGCCTTGGTCTCCGACACGATCGTGGCGACGGCGGGGCCGGCGCTGGACACGTCGATCGTGGTGTCCGCGGCGATGGCGCCCGCGTCGGCGTAGAACGCCTTGAGCGCGTCGGTCGAGGTCAACGACCGCACCAGGTCGGCGGCGACCTTCGGGTCCTTGGTCCATTTCGCGACCGCGTAGCCGATGCCGCCGTCGTAGGGAACGCTCGGCGTGGTGCCGGCGGTCACGACCGGCGACTTCATGACACCGACGTTGTCCGCCTCCAGGAACTCGGCGAAGTCCTTCCAGTGCCCGATGTCCGACATCAACCCGATGACGTGCGAAGCCTTGGCGGATTGGAATACCGCGAACGCGTCGTTGAACATCGCCGTCGAGTTGGCGCCCTCGTTGTTGAGGCCCTTGTCGTTGACCTCTTTCCAGAGCGAGAAGACCCGCTTGACGTTGGGCGAGTTCCAGTTTCGCTTGCCGGCGATCCAGTCGTCGTACTCCTGCGCGGTGAGGATCCCCGAGCCGAGGCCGGACAGGAAGAACTGGATGCCGATGCCTTCCTTGTTGCCCTGCGCGAAGCACTTGGCCTTGGTCGCCTTCGTGATGGCCGCGCAGTTGCTCACGAACTCGTCCCAGGTGGTGGCCGGCCGCTCGGGGTCGAGCCCGGCCTGCTTGTAGAGCGCCTTGTTGTAGTAGATGGGGTGCCCCTGAAGCGTCACCGGGGCGGCGTACGTCTTGCTGTCCTTGGCGAATGCGTCCCAGCCGGCCAGCCGCTGCCTGTCCGCGCCGACGTACTCGTCCAGCGGCAGGAGCGAGTCCGCCCGGTCGCGGATCTGCCCGCCGCCGTTGAACAGCATGACGTCGGGCCCCTTGCCGGCCTGGATGGCCCCACCCAGCAGGGTGTAGTACTGCTCGAACGGCTGCGCGACGAACTCGACCGTCACGCCGGAGTGCTTCTTGGCGAAGTCGGCCTTCGCCTTTTCGATATATGAGGCCGCGGTCGCGTCACCGGACTTCCAGTCCCAGACGACGAGCTTGCCGGTCGATCCACCGGACGGCGAATTGGATTCCGAGGCGCTGCCGCAGCCGGCCAAGGCCAGCCCGGCAACCAGGACCGCCGACCACAGTGCTCGCTGCTTCATTGCTGCTCACTCTCCATAGGTGGCCGGGGGCCGGCCGTTGGCGGAGGATTACACGGGAACGTAACTCGTATGACGTATGACGTCAATACAGTGCCGTATAGTGAATCGGTGCTCGCGGTAGCCGCGGGCCACGGAGGGTGATATGACGGCAGCAGCGCGCTCGGCCGCGGACGTCTCCGCGCCGCCCGGCTGGACCCGGCGACCGGCCAACCTCGCCACCGCGGTCACCGCGGAGCTGGTGGAGCGGATCGTCCGCGGTGTCCACCCATCGGGCTCGCCGCTTCCGCCCGAGCCCGTGCTCTGCGCGACCTTCTCGGTCAGCCGCACCGTAGTCCGCGAGGCGGTGAAGATTCTTCAAGAGAAGGGTCTGGTCCAGGTCCGCCAGGGCACCGGCACCATGGTCACCCCACCCGCGATGTGGAACATGCTCGACGAGCTCGTCCTGGGCGCCACCATCGCGGAAGACGACAGCCTGGCCATCCTCGACGACCTCGTCGTCACCCGCCGCGTGCTGGAGTCCGACATGGCCAACGTCGCCGCCCGCGTGGCCGACGACGAGGCCATCGAGCGGCTGCGCGCGCTGGTCGACCGGATGGACGAGCTCGTCGACGATCCGGACTCCTACCATGACCACGACCGGACGTTCCACGACACCGTCATGCAGGCCTCCGGAAACCGCCTCGCCCGCGCCGTCGTCCGCGCGCTGGAAAGCCAGGTGCTCAACACCGCCCGCTACATGGGTCGCACCGAGCGCGCGCTGTGCGTCGCCTCCAACCGCGGCCACCGGCGCATCTACGAGCTGATCGCCGCCCACGACCCCGAGGGCGCCGCGGAGGCGATGTTCACCCACATCACCGAAGCGTGGGTGGTACGCCGCAGCGGGCCGGACGAGCCGACCCGACTGCGGCGATAGCCCAGATACGGATTGGGGCGGCGGGGCCTGTGCCGCGCGTGGCAGGCCCCGCCGCCGGCTCATCACCTACAGGGGTGGGTAGGCGTTCTGCATCAACTGGGTCACCTGCGCCGGGAAGAAGGCGCCGGAGATCGGAGCGCCGGCCAGCGCACCCGACATGTTGTGGCCGTTGAGGTCGTTGCCCTCATAGGTCGGGTCGCACATGCGGTCGAAGCCCTTGCCCTCGTTGTTCGGGATCTCGGTGCTCGAACCGTCCGACTCACCCGGAGGCTTGACCCACACGTAGGCGTCGATGCCAGCCGGGCCGGGGTTGGCCCGCGGACGCTCGCCGAGGCCGGCGCCGCTCTGGTTGCACCAGTTGCCCTTGTGGATACGGCGGTCGATCCGCGAGCCGTTGATCTGCTCGTCGAGCGTGCCCGTGGTACGCGGGCCGGTCGGGCGGGCCGAGCCGCCCCAGCCGTTGCGCGAGGTGTCGATGATCATGCCGATACCCGAGGGCATGCCCTGGGTGATCAGCTCCTGGCGGAACGCCTGGACGTAGCTCGTCTCGTCGTTGTACCGGTTCCAGTCGATCCACTTCGACGGGCGGGTCTGGTCGTTCACCGTGATGTACGGCTCCACCAGCGCCGAGTAGTTGGACGTGTTGCTGATGAAGCCGGCGACGTTGTTGACGCTGCCCGACCGCCGCACGGTGTCGACGATCAGCTGGGCGGTGGGCCGGAAGTTGTCGTCCCAGCCGACCCAGCCGTGGTGGGCTACGTCGATGTAGTTGTACACGTTCGGGATCGCGCTGAACTTCTGGAGCGCGTACGCGATGCCGTTGACGTAGTTGCCGTTGGTCTTCATCGTGTCGCACATCGGCTTCGCCGACGGACGGCCCGACACATTCGTGATCAGGTTCGGCAGCGAGTCGATCTCGACGATGTTGATGATCCGCAGGCTGCGGAACCGCGCGTCGTTCTGGTACGCGGCGATCGGGTCGATGTACGCCGTCTTGTACCGGTCGATCTCGGTCGGGCCGAGCTCACCGTTGGACGCCAGCGCCGAGCAGTCCCGGCCGGGCAGGTTGTAGATCACGAACTGGATGTACGAGGCGCCCTGGCGGACCGCTTCGAGCAGGTGGTCCTCGACGCCCATGGGGCCGTTGGACTGGCTGTTCGGGCTGCCTTCGATGGCCGCGATGCGGTCGATCCACACCGCGGTCGGGTTGCTGGAGATCCGGCTACCGCCCGAGACACCCTCGACCTTGGCCTTCCACTCCGGGTTGACGTAGCCGCGACCGCCCGCGTACGGGTTGTCCGCCCGCTCTCCGGGCGGACCCGTGGTCGGGTTGGACGTGGGCGGCGTGGTGGGCGGTGTCGTCGGCGGCGTGGTGGGCGGAGTGGTGGGTGGCGTCGTCGGCGGGGTGGTGACCGGGACACCGGTGCACGCCACGCCGTTGACCGAGAACGACGTGGGCGCGCCGTTCGTGCCGCTCCAGTTGGCGATGAAGCCCGGGTTGACCGTGCCGCCGTTGGGCACGCTGCCGTTCCATCCCTCGTTGGCCACCGTCACGGCGGTGCCGCTCTGCGTGAACCGGCCGTTCCAACCCTGCGTCACTCGCTGGCCGTTGGCGAACGAGAACTGGAGCGTCCACGACGTCCACGCATCGCCCACGTTGCGGACGGCGATGCTGCCCTGGAAAGCGTTGTTCCACTGACTGGCGACCGTATACGTCACACTGCAACCGGCGGCGGCGCTGGCTGGCAAGGCCTGCACCACCGATAGGCCGCCCAATCCGAGCGCCGCGACGGCGGCCATCGCCAGGCGCTGTTTCCGGGTACGACTCGACACGAGTCTCACTGCTGTTTCTCCTAGTTCGTCGCGGCGCGCACGCCTGACGGGCAGCTCGCCGGCCCGGATGGCGAGCATGATGGTGTCGTCTCCCCGGCCCGAAGGCCAGGGCCGGTGCCTCGCCAGATGGGCCGGCTCGCACCAGCCCATCTGCCCTTGGCGAGGCACACTCGCGTCGGCTCCCGTTGTGCTATGTCATCGGAGGGTCCATTGCTGGTTCGTCCCGCCGTGGCAGGCCCAAAGGTGGATCCTGGTGCCGTTCGCGGTGCCCGTACCGCTGGCGTCCAGGCACAGTCCTGAGTGGACGCCGGTGATGGTGCCGTTGGCGTTGACGTTCCACTGCTGGTTGGTCTGGCCGTTGCAGTCCCAGATAATGGCGGCGGTGCCGTTGCTGGTGCCCTGCCCGTTGGCGTCCAGGCACTTCGTACCGCCAAAGGCGGTCAGCTGCTTGCCGGACGTGTAGGTCCAGGTCTGGCCGGCCGCGCCGGTGCAGTCCCACAGCTGGGTCTGCGCGCCGTTGGTCGCCGCGCCGCCCGTCACGTCGACACACCGGCCGGACGGCGTCCCGACGATCCGCGATCCCGTCGGGGTGGGGGTGCTGCCGCCCGGTCCGGCGGCGGCCATCACGGCCTGGGCACCCGACGGCCAGTTGCCGTTGGTCACCGTGACGTTGCCGGAGACGACGTTGCCGCGATCGCCGTTGGTCACGTTGGTACTGCCGTTGGTCGACCAGTTGTTGGTGACGGTCCAGTTCCCCATGTTCTCGCCACCCCAGTAGTTGGCGGTGGCCCAGGTGCCGGTGTTGGAGAAGACGTTGTTTCGCACGGTGTAGTAGCGCGAGCCCTCGTCGAAGTAGACCCCGAAGTAGCCGTTGGTCCGCAGGCAGTAGTTGTCGCTGATCAACGCGCTCGGGTTCCAGGAGAGCGTGTAGATGCATCCACCGTCGTTCATCTGTTGCATGACGTCGTGCACGTAGTTGCCGATGAGCCGGTTGTTGGACGCCGTGGTCGGCGTCGTGTACCGCGGCTGGTAGTTGTACAGCCCGCGGTTGGCGTAGTTGTTGTTGCCGCCCGCGTCGTTGGCGCCCCAGCCGTAGCCCAGCGAGATGCCGGAGTACGGCATGTTGTAGACCTCGTTGTGCGAGACGGTGGCGTTGGTGACATAGGTGTTCAGGACCGAGACGATGCCCCGGTAGTCCGCACCGAGGTCGTGGATGCGGTTGTTGCTGACGGTGATGTCCCGGTTGACCATGCGCTGGTCGCTGGGATGGTGCGCGTCCGCGCGCACGCCGCCGACCACGATGCCGCCGCCGGAGCTGCGCGCGATCTCCGACCGGGTGACCGTGATGTTGCTGGCCCCGAGGCCGACGCCGCTGGCGTGGGCGTTGGCGTCGTTGCCGATGCCGATGGCCGTCTGGCCCAGGTTGACGAACTGGGAGTCGCTGAACGTGACGTTGTTGGCGGCGGAGATCTGCACCGCGGCCGGCATCTGGAACCAGTTCGGACGGGCCGCCTCGAACTGCGTGCAGCCGTTGTGGCAGGAGGTGAAGCCCGGCCAGCTCCAGTTTCCGGCGATGTACGCGCCGGTCTGCTGGTCGATGTAGCCCTGGTTGCTGCTGGGCCCCAGCCAGCTCGTGCCGGTGAACGTGACCCCGGTGAACGTGATGTGGTGCGCGGGCGCGTCGTAGGTGCCCCCGATGTTCACCAAGGACTGCAACGCCGGCAGCTCCACGCTCGCGGTGCTCATGTTCTGGCCCGCGCGCGGGATGTAGGACAGCACGCCGGTCCCGGGGTTGAGGTACCACTCGCCGGCCGAGTCGAGGAACTCGTACGCGTTCGCCAGGTACAGCGGACCGGCCCGGTGCGGGCTGGTGAAGGTGTCGTAGCCGAAGTTGTTGTTGTTCCAGGCCGGTTGCTGCATCGTGATGAGGTTGCCGCTGATGCTCTGCACCGGCGAGTACCGGTCGGTGAAGGAGTTGACGCTCTCCATCTCGACCCTGTTCTGGTTGGCCAGGTTGTTCAGGTAGCTCAGGGCGCCGTTGGTAAACCTCATCCCGGTGCTGGAGGCGGTGAAGTCCGCCCGATTCACCTGCGTACGCGCCCGGGTGGCGACGGCCCCGTCGACGTAGAGCTGCCGGGTGTCGATCCCGGTGCCGACGTTGGCCCGCCAGATGTTTCGGCCCGCGTCCGCCAGCGTCCACCCGGTGACCGCGCGGGCGCCGCTGATCACCGGCCGCGCGGAGGGCGCCGCCTGCCAGACGACCGTGCGGCCGTTGGTGCCGGAGTCCTCCGCGGTCAACCGCAACGGTGCCGACAGCCGGTACACCCCGTCGGCCAGCTGCACCACGATGTCGTCGGACATGGCGTCGTTCAGCGCCCGGACGGCGGCCTGCGCGCCCGCCAGGGAGCAGGGCTGGGCGCTGGAACAGGCGGTGCCGCTGCCGGACGGGGACGCGTAAAGGGTGGTGGGAGCCGCCACGGCGGGCGCGGGCGCGGCGACGACGCCGACCACGGCGGCCAACCCCGCCACGGCGACGCCGGCCAGTAGCTGCTTCCGCAGCGCCGAAGGTGCGAACACGGGTGCTCCTATGCGTGGGGGTTGCGCCAATGCTCACCAGGACCGGTCCGGTGGGGGTGCCGGCCGGTCCTCGATACGGCAGGGCTCTATACGGATGACGCCCGGCCGGAGCGACGGTCCACCGGCGTCTGGAGAATCGGTTTAGCATTGGGTGATGCGGCACCGATCACCGGACGGGTCGGCGAAACCATCCGACGATCGGTGCCGGGCGCGGCGTGGGGATCACCTCCGGAGAGACAGCGGCGGTATGACGTATGACGTCAGACAGCCGTCACGTTAAGCGCCCGTTACGTTCATGTCAAGTGACTCCCGTCGATCCGCGTAGGCCCCGTCCGTCCGCCGTTGGTTGCGCCTCCTTCGGCGCCAGGCAGGAGGCCACGAGGCGGTCGCCGCGTCCGGGCGGCGGATGGGCTTTTGCGTGCCGATGTGGCCGATTCATCGGATGACCGTTCGCAGGTATGCCAAGCCCTCCTGGGCGAGCAGGTCCTGCGACGGTGCGAGCGGGCGCCAGATCGACGCGGCGGTCGCGATGGTCTCGTTCTGTGCGGTGAACGACTCGATGCAGACGGCGCCCCCGTAGCCGGTCACCGCCAGCGCGGCGAAGAAGCGGGGCCAGTCGAAGTGGTCCGCGCCGGGCGCGCCGCGGTGGGTGCCACTGACCTGGACGTGTTTGACGCGGGGGCCGGCCGTGACGAGGGCGGCGTAGGGGTCGGCCTCCTCGATGTTCATGTGGTACGTGTCGATCATAATGCCGACGTTCGGGGGCAGTCCGTCGACGAGGTCGAGGGTCTGCTCCACGGTGTTGACGACGCTTGTCTCGTAGCGGTTGAGCGCCTCGACGCCGATGCTCACACCGCGCTCGCCCGCGTGGTCGGCCACCGGTGCGAGCGCGCGGCGAAAGTCCGTGTAGCAGGCCGTGCGGGCCGCCGCCGTCATGCGCCAGGTCCGGCCGACCGCGGCGTAGACCGGGCCGCCGACACACGGTGCTCCGACGGCGGCCGCCTTGTCCACACAGGTCTTCAGGTACGCCACTGTGGACTCCACAGTGGCCGGTGCGGTGTTCACGAGGTCCCGTCCGGGTGGCGTGACCGCGCAGACGGCGGCCGCGGCGAGGCCGTGCGAGTCGAGCAGGTCGCGGATGCGGGCGGGATCCCAGTCGCCGGGCTGCTCCAGCGGCAGCTCGACCGCGTCGAAGCCGAACGCGGCGATCCGCGGGATCAGGCCGGCGAGGGCCTCGTCGTCGACCGGCGAGGCCCACACCCACGGGTTGACACCGATGGCGCGCACGCCACCTACTTCCAGCGCTGCGGATAGCCGGGCAGGTCGGTGCAGCCGCACATCGCGTAGTGCAGCGGCGGCATGTCCGGGTCGATGTACTCGCCTAGGTTGTCCTGGGTGATCGTCGGCTGCGGTAGCTTCCACGGGTTGGACACCGGCTCGCCGCCGAGGATCTTCAGCGCGGCGATGATCGGGGTGCGCCACTGGTAGGTGGGGTAGGTGGGTGCGATCGCGGTGAGCTTCTTGTCCTGCCACAGCTTGAGGAAGTCGAGCTGGTCCTCGCCGTTGATCGGTGGCACGGCCGCGCCCGCGTCCTGGAACGCCTCGACGGCGGCGACGGCGACCGCGCCGGCGTCCATCCAGACACCGTCGATCGTGCCGTACCGCTGGATGTAGTCGCCGACGATCTTCTTGGTCTTGGCCGGGTCGCCGTCGGTGAACTCGACGCCGACGACGTCGACGCCCGCCTTGTCGAACGCGACCTTCGCCGCGGACCAGCGCGTCTCCAGTACGTCGACGCCGGGCAGGATGCGCAGGGCGAGCAGCTTGCCGCCGGGCTTCATCTTCTGGCTGACGAACTCCGCGGCGACGTGGCCGAAGCCGTAGCCGCCGATCGGGTTGATGAACGTGACCGGGCAGGTGGTGTCGACGCCGCGGTCGAACACGATGACCGGCAGACCCTTCTGGCACGCCGCCTCGACGGCCGGGGTGAGCGTGGCGGTCGTGTTCGGCGAGACGATCAGCGCGTGGCAGCCCTTGCCGAGCAGGTCGTTGATGTCCGCGATCTGCTTCTGGTCCTTGCCTTCGGCGTCGACGTGCACGAACTCCTTGATCTGGCCCCGGTGCGTGTCCACCTCGGCCTGCATGGTCTTGAAGCCGACCTGCCGCCACGGGTTGTTCAGACCCGCGTTGGAGAAGCAGAGCTTGTACGGCCCCGGCTTCTTGAACTTCGCGGTCTCCACCATCTTCGGGTTGAGCACCTGCTCCCACGGCTTGCCGGACGGCCCGGTGGCGGTGGCGCCGAGCAGTGCGAGCTCGTTGTCGTAGTCGGCCTGCACGAAGAACTTCGACTGCTCCCCCGTGCCCGACCCGGCGGCCGCCGAGGCGGTGCTGGACGCGGTCGGTGCCGGTTCGTCGGTGGCGCAGCCGGCGAGCGCCAGCAGGGTGGCGACCGCCAGTACCGCTATGGAACGCCTCACTTGTGTCCCCTTTACCTGGAGGAGGAACGCACGGACGAGACCGCCACGGCGAGCAGGATGATCGCGCCCTGGACGGTCGACTTGAGGGCGCCGGAAACGCCGTAGAAGTTCATGAGCGCGAAGAGTGTCTCGAGGGTCAGCGCGCCGAGCATCGCGCCGGCGACAGAGCCCCGACCGCCGCCGAGCGCGACGCCGCCGAGGACCACCGCGGTGATCGCACCGAACTCGAGGCCGGCACCGGCCTGGAACGAGACGCCGCTGAATCCGCCGAGCAGGATCGCGGCGACCGCCGCCGAAAGTCCACTGAGGACGAACGCGAGGGTCTTGGCGCGCCAGACCCGCACGCCGCTCAGCTCGGCGGTCCGCGGGTTGCCGCCGACGGCGACCAGCGTCCGGCCGAAGTCGGCGCGGGTCAGCAGCGCGGCGAGCCCGGCCACCGCCAGCAGGACGAGCAGCGCATACGGTATGCGCCCCAACCCGGGCACGTCTTCGAACGCCCGCCGGCCGAACCGCCGGAACTCCTCGGAGAGCCCGCCCTTCGGTGCGCCGTCCGACCACAGGTACACGGCGCCGACGAGGATCAGGAACATGCCGAGGGTGGTGATGAAGGACGGCACCCGGAGGCGGGTGGTGACCAGGCCGTTGACGAGGCCGACGGCGGCGCCGAACGCGAGCAGCAGCAGGACGACCGGCCAGGTGCGGGCGGGGTCGTTGTCGATGAGCCGGGCGGCCACGACGACCTGCGCGGTGACGAGCGAGCCGACGGAGAGGTCGTACTCGCCGGAGACGATCACGAAGTACTGCCCCGCGGCGAGCACGATGATCGGCGCGGAGCGGCCGAGGAACGACATGAGCGACGGCGGGGCGAGAAAGTCGGGCTGCCGGACGGCGATCAGGACCAGCAGCACCGCGAGGATCACGACGATCGGCAGGACGCCGCCGGCGCGGAGGCGCGGTGGGCGAAGCTCGGCGATCCGCATGGCTAGGACGCCGCCTTCCGCAGGGCCCGGCGGGCGTAGATGGCCACGGCCGCGATGATGATCACGCCACGGATCACCTGTTTGAAGAACGCGTCCACCTCGAGCTGGTTGAAGATGGCGTCGATGCTGGCCAGCAGCAGCACGCCGCCGACCGTGCCGGCGACGCCGCCGCGCCCGCCGGCCAGGGCCGTGCCGCCGAGGACCACCGCGGCGATCGACTCCAGGTCGTACAGGCCCTCGGTGCCGACCCGCGGCGCACCCGAGCCGAGCCGGCTGGCGAGGTAGATCCCGGCGAGGCCGGCGCAGAGCGAGCACAGCACGTGCGCGGTGACGAGCACCCGGTCGTTGCGCACACCGGAGAGCCGGGCGACCGCGGGGTCACCGCCGACGGCGATCAGGTGGTGGCCGAAGCGGGTGCGCGCGAGCGCGAACCAGGCCGCGGCGGCGACGGCGAGCAGCAGCAGAAACGCCACGGGCACCGGCCCGACGCGCTGGTACCCGAGGCTCTGCACGAGGGCGGGCGCGGTCTTGCCGGCCGGGCCGTCGTAGCCGTTGTCGAGGTATCCCTTCAGCAGCAGCCCGACGCCGACGGTGGCGATGAACGCGTTGATCCGCGCCTTGGTGACGAGCACGCCGTTGAGGAGCCCGATCCCGGCGCTGACCACGAGCGTCAGGCCGACCGCCGGCAGCAGCGCTCCGTCGCCGCCGTTCATGGTCTGCGCCGCCACGAGGGTGCTGAGGCTGACCACGTAGGCCACGGAAAGGTCCAGCGATCCGCCGATGATGACCAGCGTCTGGCCGACGGCGACGAGACCGAGAGCGGTGGCCACGTGCAACAGGCTCACCGTTGTCGGCTGGGTGAACAGCTGGCCGCCGTCGATGGCGACGACAAGCCAGCCGATCGCCAGCGTGAGGGCCAGGGCCACGAAGACGCCCGGCGCGGTCCGCCTGGCCGGCAGGCGCAGCGCGGTGCTCATCGGGCCGGCTCCCGCTCCGTGCCGAGGGCGAGGGCGAGGACGTCCTCTTCGGTGGCGCCGGCGGGTAGTTCGCCGGCGATCCGGCCCTCGCGCATGACGACGACGCGGTCGCTCATCCCGAGCAGTTCCGGCAGCTCGGACGAGATCATGAGTACGGCCGCGCCGTCCCGGGCGAGGCGGCGGACGAGGTCGTGGATGGCCGACTTCGCGCCCACGTCGATGCCTCGGGTCGGCTCGTCGAACAGCAGGACCTTGGGGCCGAGGGCGAGCCAGCGGGCCAGCATGACCTTCTGCTGGTTGCCGCCGGACAGGAAGCGGATCTCCTGGTCCTCGCCGGCGGCGCGCACGTCGACGGCGGCGAGCAGGTCGCGGACCCGGGCGGCGCGGGCGCCGCGGCTGGGCCGGGCGGGGAGGACGGCGCGACTGGCCAGGAGCGCGTTGTCGAGCACCGACTGGCCGGCGACGATGCCCTCGCCCTTGCGGTCCTCGGTGATGTAGGCGATGCCGGCGCGCATCGCGGCGCGGGGCGAGCGCAGCCGTACCGGCGCGCCGTCGAGCGTGACCTCGCCGGTGGTGAACGGCGCGGCGCCGAACAGGGCGCGGGCCAGCGCCGACCGCCCGGAGCCCTGGAGTCCGCCGACGCCGACCACCTCGCCGGGACGCAACGACAGGTCGACGCCGCGCAGCTTCCGGTTGCCTCCACCGCGGACGGTGAGCCGGACCGGTCCGAGCTCGTCCGGCCGCCCCCGGTCGGGGTAGTAGCTGGACAGCTCCCGGCCGACCATGTGCCGCACCAGCTCGTCGGGCCCGGTGGCCGCGCTGTCCAATGTGGTCACTTTCCGGCCGTCCTTGAGCACGGTGATCCGGCTGGCCAGGTCGAAGACCTCCTTGAGGCGGTGCGAGACGTACAGCACGCCGATCCCCTGCCGTTGCAGCCGCCGCACGAGCGCGTACAGCTGCTCGACCTCGTGGTCGGCGAGGGCCGCGGTGGGCTCGTCCATGATGAGCAGCCGCGCGTCGAGCGCCAGCGCCTTGACGATCTCGACGACCTGCTGCCGCGCCACACCGAGCTGCCCCACCCGGGCTCCGGGTGGCAACGCGCTCTCCCCGATGGAGGCCAGCAGCGCCGCGGTCTTGCCGAGCATCGCCTTGCGGTCGACGAGCCCGCGGCGTAGCGGTTCGTGGCCCAGATACACGTTTTCCGCGACGCTGCGCTCGGGTAGCAGGTTGAACTCCTGGTGGACGATGCCGATGCCGGCCCGCTGGGCGTCACGCGGCCCGTGAAACGCCCGCCGGGCGCCGGCGAACTCGACCGTCCCCTCGTCGGGTGTGTACACCCCGGACACGATCTTCATGAGCGTGGACTTGCCGGCGCCGTTCTCACCGACGACGGCGTGCACCTCCCCCGGCGCGACGTCGAGGTCGACTCCGTCGAGCACCCGCACGCCGAGGAACGACTTGCCGATGCCCCGGAGAGCGAGGAGAGCGTCGGACATCACACAGGCCCCTACGATGCGTAGTCGGGAGAGATAAGTCGAATCGTTTGCGCACGGCGCGGAACGAGAGCGTAGATGCTTCGGGGAGCGCTGACAATCCCGGTGATCTCGCGCGGATCAATGCGAAAACTCGCACCGCGAAATGTGTTATGGAATCGATCCCACCAGGGTCGTATTGACTTACTGCGATGTCCGCCGGCATGCTGGCCCCGCAGACCACGGGACGCGGCGGCATTTGATGTAACGCTGCGTTACGTCCCGTAGGGACCTGACTGCCCGTCGCGGCGGACGGCATGACGATCTGATCGGCACACGCACGCTTTCGGCACGCCTGGCGCGCCGGAGGTGTGACGCCGCGTGCCCGTGGTCGCAGCCTCGTTGCCCCCCGCCGAAATAGGAGACGGCATGCGTCGCAGCACATTGATCATCGGGGCGATCGCGGGACTGTTGCTGTCACTCGCGATCGTCGTCCAGCCAGCGTCAGCGGCACCAGCGTTTCGCGCTCTGCTGTTTACCAAAACCACCGGCTACCGCCACGACTCGATCCCCGCCGGCGTCACGATGTTCCAGGAACAGGCCGCCGCCAACAACTTCGAGGTCGTGCATTCCGAGGACGCGAACGTATTCACTCCGGCCAACCTGGCCACGTTCGACGTGCTCATCATGTTCCAGACCTCCGGCATGGTGTGGACCACCGCGGCCCAACGCCAGGCGGTAGAGGGATACCTGGCCAGCGGCAAAGGCATCGTCGCCGTCCACAACGCCACGGACATGGGCATCGAGAACGAGTACCCGTGGTGGGACCAGACCATCAACGCCGGCGCGCACATGCCGGAACACTCCCCCGGCGTGCTGCCCGGCACCGCCATCGTCGCCGACAAGAAGCACCCGTCGACGGCCAGCCTGCCGGACCGCTGGAACCGCAGCGAGGAGTGGTACAACTTCGACCGCAACCCGCGCGGCAACGTGCACGTCCTGGTAACGGCCGACGAGCGCACCTACAACCCCGGCTCCCGCGCGATGGGCCCGGACCACCCGATCTCCTGGTGCCGCAACACCGGTGGCGGCCGGGTGTGGGCCACCGCGATGGGCCACGCGATCGCGTCCTACAGCGAGACCAACTTCCGCAACCACGTGCTCGGCGGCGTCAAGTGGGCCGCCGGCAACGAGCCCGGCGACTGCGGCGGCACCGTATGGAGCAACTTCGAGAAGCGCACGCTCGACGACAACACCGCCGACCCGATGGCCCTCGCGGTCGCACCGGACGGGCGGGTCATCTACGTCCAGCGCGGCGGCCAGGTGAAGATCTTCCGGCCGGCCACGAGCTCGACCGTCACCGCCGGCACCCTCAGCGTCTACACCGGCGGTGAGGACGGCCTGACCGGCATCGCGCTCGATCCCAACTTCGCCAGCAACGGCTACGTGTACCTGTACCACTCGCCGGCCAGCAGCACGACAGACGTCAACCGGGTCTCCCGCTTCACGCTCACCGGCGACACCCTCAACACGTCGAGCGGCGTCACCATCATCGACATCCCCGCGTACCGGGACCGCACGTTCCCGGAACCGGGACACACCGGTGGGTACATCGAGTTCGGGCCGGACGGAAACCTCTACATCGGCACCGGTGACGACACGCCGCCCAACCTGGACGCCAACTGGCAGGGCTACGCCCCGCTGGACTGGCGGTCGGGCAAGGCCAACCTCGACGCCGCCCGCACCGCCGGCAACACCAACGACCTGCGGGGCAAGCTGCTGCGGATCCGGCCCTCGGCCGGCGGCGGGTACACCATCCCGGCCGGCAACCTCTATCCACAAGGGACGGCGCAGACCAAGCCGGAGGTCTACGCGATGGGCTTCCGCAACCCGTTCCGGTTCTCGATCGACCCGGCCAACGGGTGGGTCTACCTCGCCGACTACGGCCCGGACCGGGGCGGTCCGACAACCAACCGCGGCCCTGAGGGGCTCGTCGAGCTCAACGTCATCAAGACGGCGGGCAACTACGGCTGGCCGTTCTGCCATGGCGACAACCAGCCGTACGCGCCGTTCAACCCGGACACGGGCGCGGTGGGCGCGAAGTTCAACTGCAACTCACCGGTCAACAACTCGCCCAACAACACCGGCCTGACGAGTCTCAAGCCGATCGTCGCCCCGAACATGTGGTACGGCTACGGCACCTCGCCGACCTTCCCCGAGCTCGGCGCCAACGGCGCGGGCCCGATGGGCGGACCGGTCTACCGGTACAACGCGGCCAACCCGTCGGCTACGAAGTTCCCGCCGTACTACGACGGCGTCCACTTCTTCTACGAGTGGACCCGCAACTACATCAAGGAAGTGCACTTCGACTCGGCGACGGCCGTCACGCGCACCAACCCGTTCCTGCCCGCGGGCAACTTCATCAAGCCGATGGACATGGAGTTCGGCCCGGACGGCTCGCTGTACCTGCTCGAATGGGGCTCCAACTTCGGCGGCGGCAACAACGACTCCGGCCTCTACCGCATCGACTACATCCACGGTGGACGGTCGCCGATCGCCAAGGCCACCGGCACACCGATCAGTGGCAACGCGCCATTGACCGTGCAGTTCAGCAGCGCCGGCACCACCGACCCGGACGCGGGCAGCACGCTCAGCTACCAGTGGACGTTCGGCGACGGCGGCACGTCGACGGCGGCCAACCCGTCGCACACCTACACCGCCAACGGCAACTACACCGCCCAGCTGAAGGTCACCGACAACACCGCCCGGACGGCGTTCGCCAACGTGCAGATCACCGTCGGAAACTCCGCGCCGGTGGTCACCATCACCGTCCCGTCCAGTGGCGGCATGCTCAACTTCGGCGACCGCGTCTCGTACACCGTCAGCGTCACCGACCCGGACGGCGGGACGATCGACTGCACCAAGGTCTTCGTCAACCCCGCCCTCGGCCACGACGACCACCAGCACGAGACGACCGACTACCCGGGCTGCTCGGGCACCATCTCCACCGAGCTGCTCGGCGGGCACCCGGACGGCGCCAACCTGTACTACGTCCTCAACGCCCGCTACACCGACGCCGGCGGCGCCGGTGGCGCGGCCCCGCTGACGGGGTACGCCAACGCGGTGCTTCAGCCGAAGCACAAGCAGGCCGAGTTCTACACCAACCAGTCCGGGGTACGGGTCGTCGACCAGGCCGGCGCGGAGAGCGGCAAGCGGGTCGGTGACATCTCCAACAACGACTGGGTGGCGTTCAGCCCGATGAGCCTGTCGGGCATCACCAGCGTGAGCTACCGGCTGTCGTCGCCGAGCGGCGGCGGCGGATCGATCGAGCTGCGCGCCGACTCACCGACCGGCACGCTGCTGGCCACCACACCGGTGTCCAGCACCGGCGGCTGGGACAACTACCAGTCCACGCCGGCCGTCAACACCGCCGCCCTGTCCGGAACCCACACGCTGTACATGGTGTTCAAGGGCTCTTCCGCCAGCCTGTTCGACCTCGACTCGTTCACCTTCGGCGGAGCCGGCGTGGGCGTCGGCGTGCCCAACCCCGGCGGCATAGCCGGCCGGACCTGGACCGTCGCGGCCCAGCACAGCAACAAGCTCATGGACGTCAACGGAGTGTCCACCGCGGACGGTGCTCAGGTCGTCCAGTGGGCGGCCACCGGCGGCAACAACCAGAAGTGGCAGGCCGTCGACGCCGGCGGCGGCGCCGTCTACCTCAAGCCGCTGCACAGCAACAAGTGCCTCGACGTGACCGGCGGCTCCACGGCACAGGGCGCGTTCCTCCAGCAGTTCACCTGTAACAACAGCAACCAGCAGAAGTTCCTCGTCACGGCGACGGCCACGTCCGGTGTCTACACCGTCAAGAGCGTCCCCAGTGGACTGTGCATCGACGTCAACGGGGCGGCCACCACCGACGGCGCGCGCCTGCTCCAGTGGAGCTGCCACGGCGCCAGCAACCAGCAGTGGCGGTTCACCGCCGCGTAGCCCATCAGCTGGGATGTTCCGGCGCGCCGGGCGCGTGCCGGAGCATCCCTCCCCCACCACATCCGAGGAACCGCCATGGTCGTTCCGAAATCTCGGCGCCGCGCGTACAGGCGACTGTTCGTCGCGGGCGCCGCATCCGTCCTCGCCCTCGTCGCCGGCACCGCGGTGGCGGCGACCATCCAGCCGGGGCAGAGCGCCCCGATCACGGGCGTCCAGTCAGGACGGTGCCTGGCCGTCCCCAACTCCAGCACCAACAACGGCACGCAGACCCAGCTGTGGGACTGCGCCGGGACCGCCAACCAGACCTGGACGTACACGTCGTCGAAGCAGCTGACGGTGTACGGCAACAAGTGCCTGGACGCCAACGGCAGGGGCACCGCCAACGGCACCGCGGTCATCATCTGGGACTGCAACGGGCAGAACAACCAGCAGTGGAACGTCAACTCCAACGGCACTATCACCGGCGTGCAGTCCGGCCGCTGCCTGGACGCCAACGCACAGGGCACGACGAACGGCACGAACGTCATCCTCTGGGACTGCCACGGCCAGACCAACCAGCAGTGGAACTCGCCGGCGCCGACTCCGCCGACGACCCCACCGACCACCCCACCGACGAGCCCGCCACCGACCGGTGCCGGCCCGTGCGACATCTACGCCTCCGGTGGCACGCCCTGCGTCGCCGCACACAGCACGACGCGCGCGCTGTACGGCTCGTACAACGGCAACCTCTACCAGGTGCGGCGTTCGTCCGACAACACGACCCGCGACGTCGCCGTCCTGAACGCGGGCGGCGCGGCGAACGCGTCGACCCAGGACTCGTTCTGCGCCGGCACCACGTGCGTCATCACCGTCGTCTACGACCAGTCCGGCCGCGGCAACGACCTGTGGTACCAGGGATCGAGCGTCGTCCCCGGCTCGACACAGAGCCGCCCGGCGATCGCCACGTCCGAGTCGCTGACCGTCGGTGGCAGCAAGGCCTACTCGCTCTACATCAACCCCGGCAACAGCTACTGGCGCGACGGCCACCTGACCGGCGTGCCGACCGGCAGCGCCCCCGAGGGCATGTACATGGTGACCAGCGGCACCCACGTCAACAACGGCTGCTGCTTCGACTACGGCAACAGCGAGACGACCCGGTCCGCGGACGCCGCCGGCGCGATGGACGCCATCAACTTCAGCACCCAATGCTGGTTCGGCGGATGCTCCGGCACCGGCCCCTGGGTGCAGGCCGACCTCGAGTGGGGCCTCTACCCCGGCGGCAGCCAGACCTGGAACCCGAACCAGCGGGCGTTCACCAGCAAGTTCGTCACCGCGACGCTCAAGAACAACGGGACGACCCGCTTTGCCATCAAGGGCAGCAACGCCCAGTCGGGCAACCTCTTCACGCTCTGGGACGGCGCGCTGCCGCCCGGCTACAGCCCGATGAAGAAGCAGGGCGCCATCATCCTGGGCAGCGGCGGCGACTGCTGCAAGCCCGGCGGCGGCGCCAACCTCAGCGCCGGCACCTTCTACGAAGGCGCCATGGTCGCCGGCTACCCGTCCGACGCGACCGAGAACGCGGTACAGGCCAACATCGTCGCGGCCGGGTACCGCTGACCGCACCCCCGAGAGAACGGAGTACCTCCATGCCCCACGGCATCAATCGGCACCGATGGCGCGCACTGCTCGCCGTCGCCGGCACGGTCGTGCTGGCCGGTGCCGGCCTCGTCGGCATCCGGCTCGCGTCGGCGGCCGCGGACGTCGTCCCCCTCGCCGCGACGGCCGGATGTGGCAAGGCCCCGGGTCTGAACAGTGGCACGCACACGATCCAGAGCGGCGGCCAGAACCGCAGCTTCATCCTGCGGGTCCCGGCCAACTACAACAACAACAACCCGTACCGGTTGATCTTCGCGTTCCACTGGCGCGGTGGCACCATGAACGACGTCTCCTCGGGCGGGAGCAGCGGAAGCACCTGGTCCTACTACGGGATGCAGGAGCAGTCGAACAACAGCGCGATCCTCGTCGCGCCACAGGGCAACGGCAACGGCTGGGCCAACCCCGGTGGTCAGGACATCACGTTCGTCGACGACATGATCAGGCGAATCGACGACGCCCTCTGTGTCGACACGACACAGCGCTTCGCCCTCGGCTTCAGCTACGGCGGCGGCATGAGCTACGCGATCGCGTGCGCCCGGGCCAACGTCTTCCGGGCGGTCGCGGCCTACTCCGGCGCGCAGCTGAGCGGATGCAGCGGCGGCACCCAGCCGATCGCCTACTTCGGCCTGCATGGCATCTCGGACAACGTCCTGAACATCTCTCAGGGACGTTCGCTGCGGGACACGTTCGTGCGCAACAACGGCTGCGCGGCCCAGAGCCCGCGCGAACCGTCGCAGGGCAGCGGGCAGCACGTCACCACGCTGTACTCGTGCCGGGCCGGGTACCCGGTGCAGTGGGCCGCGTACGACAGCGGGCACGGACCGGCTCCGGTGGACGGCTGCTCCGGCTGCGAGGACGGCGCCCGTACCTGGACCAAGGGCGAGGTGTGGCGGTTCTTCGCGCAGTTCCAGGGGACGACCCCGACCACCAGCCCGACCGTGAGCCCCACGTCGTCGACGACGCCGAACCCGACCGGGTCCCGGCTCCGGGGTGAGGCCTCCGGCCGTTGCCTCGACATCAGCGGGGCGAACTCGGCCAACGGCACGCAGGCGCAGATCTGGGACTGCCACAACAACGCCAACCAGCAGTTCAGCCAGAACGGGCAGGAACTCAGGGTGATGGGCAAGTGCCTGGACGTGCCGTCCAACGCCGCGGCCGGCACCCGGGTGCAGATCTGGGACTGCCACGGCGGCGCCAACCAGCAGTGGACCCACAACGCCAACGGGACGATCAGCAGCGGCCAGACCGGCCTGTGCCTGGACGTCAACGGCGCCGGCACCGCGAACGGCGCAGCCGTGATCGTGTGGAACTGCCACAGCGGCGCCAACCAGCGCTGGGCCCGCGCCTAGCGAAAGTAGCCGGCTGAAGGCGGTCCCGCGGTGGCGGGGCCGCCTTCAGTCATCAGAACTTTGGTCACATTTTTGACGGCCGCCACCGATCTGACTAATGTGTTCAGCGACAGGTATCAATGGGCGGGCTGGGCGACGCCGACAATCGCAGAGGAGGAGAGTTGGCCAGAAAGCAGTGGCAGAGACGTCATCGCGCCGCGCTGGCGTTCTCATGCGTCGCAGCCGCGGGTGTGTTGACGTTGGCGGCGACCGCGATGCCGACGGGCGCCGCCCCGGTGCCCGGTGCCGATCCAGGCGTCGGCGTCCTTGCCGCCAGCGCCGGATGCGGCAAGAGTCCGACGCTGACCAGCGGCACCCACACGATCCAGAGCGGCGGCCAGAACCGCAGCTTCATCCTGAGGCTGCCCAGCGGCTACGACAGCAACCGTCAGTACCGTTTGATCTTCGGCTTCCACTGGCTGGGCGGCAACGCCAACAACGTCGCCAGCGGCGACTACTACGGCCTCGGCAGCCTGTCGGCCAACAGCGCGATCTTCGTGGCGCCCGAGGGCCTCAACAACGGCTGGGCCAACTCCGGCGGCGCGGACGTCACCTTCACCGACAATATGATCACCAGGATCACGAACGACCTCTGCGTAGACACGAGCCAGCTCTTCTCGCTGGGCTTCAGCTACGGCGGCGGCATGAGCTACGCGCTGGCCTGCGCCCGGGCGAATGTCTTCCGCGCGGTCGCGATCTACGCCGGCGGGGTGATCAGCGGATGCAGCGGTGGCACCCAGCCCATCGCGTACATGCAGGCGCACGGGCTGAGCGACAACGTGCTGAGCATCTCCGGCGGGCGGTCGATGCGGGACAGGTTCGTCGGTAACAACGGCTGCACGCCGGCGAACCCACCGGAGCCGACGCAGGGCAGTGGCCGGCACACCAGCTTCACCTACTCGGGCTGCCGGGCGGGGTATCCGGTCGTCTGGCACGCGTTCGACGGCGGCCACATCTTCGATCCGCGGGACGCCGGCTCCTCGACCTCCTGGCTGCCCGGAGAGACCTGGCGCTTCTTCTCCCAGTTCTCCAGCACCACCACCACTCCGCCCACGACGTCCTCGCCGCCGGTCACCACCTCGCCGCCGCCGGTGACCACCTCGCCGCCGCCGGCCGGTTCCGGCTGCACCGCCACCTACGCGGTCACCGGGCAGTGGGGCGGCGGCTTCCAGGCCGAGGTACGGGTGACCGCCGGCTCCTCCGCCATCCGCGGCTGGACGGTGACCTGGACCTACGCCAATGGACAGCGGGTAACCCAATCCTGGAACGCGACGGTGACGACGAGCGGGTCGACCGTGACCGCCCGCAACGTCGACTACAACGGCACGCTCGCCGCCGGAGCCACAGCCACGTTCGGCTTCCTCGGCTCCTGGACCGGCAGCAACCCGGTGCCGGCCGCGACCTGTACGGCCACGTAGCACCTGGGCGGGCGAAGGCGGCCGTGGACAACCACGGCCGCCTTCGCTTGTCACCGCCTCGGACGCGTTGCGGCGTTACGGCAGGGTCCAGCGCTGGTTGGTGCCGCCGTGGCAGGTCCAGATGATCAGCTGGGTCCCATCGGCGGAGCTGCCGCCGTTGGCGTCGAGGCACCTGCCCGACTGCGGGTTGACCAGCGAGCCGTTGGCTCCGGGGGTCCAGTTCTGCCCGCCGCTGCCATTGCAGGTCGACAGCTGCACCAGGCCGCCGTTCGCGGTGCCGCCGCCGGCGACGCCCATGCACTTGTCGAACGCGCGCAGCGTGTTGCCGTTGACCGTCCATCGCTGGTTGGTGCCGCCGTGGCAGCTCCACAGCTGGATCTTCGTGCCGTCGGCGGAGCCGGACCCGCTGACGTCGACACACTTGCCGGAGGCGCCGGTGATCGGGCCGACCCGGGGCGTGGTGCCGCCCAACTCCTTGATCCGGATGTTGCGGAACGACACGTCGTCGCCGGTGCCGTGGTTCTGGATGCCGATGTAGCCGGAGGTCAGCGACCGCACCGGATCCGCGTTCGTGAAGTCGTTTATCTTGGCACCGTTCAGGAAGACTTGCAGCCGCTCACCTTCGACCAGCAGCTCGTAGGTGTTCCACTCGCCGGGCGGGTTCAGCGCGGCGTCGCGGGCCGCGATGTCCGCCGACTTGACCCCGTATATCGCGCCGGTCGTCTTGTCCGCGGTGTCGGTGGCGTCGATCTGCACCTCGTACCCGTTGCTCATGGCCGAGTTCGGGTCGCTGCTGGCCGGAAACCCGACGAGCACGCCGGAGTTGTCGTCGCCCGGCACCATCCAGTCGAGCTTCAGCGAGTACGCGCGAAACTCCTTGGTGTTGTACCAGAGCATGCCCAGCCCGCCGGTGGAGGTCAGCGTGCCGTTGCTGTTGTTGAACCCGCCGGGCCCGGCCTGGGACCAGCCCGTGGTGGCGCCGTTGTAGAGGGTGGTGTAGCCGGTTTCCGGGCGGCAGTCCGCCTTCGTCCGGTTGGCCGCGTACCTGATCCCGCCGAGCACCAGCGACCGGAACCCCGCCTCGGTGTAGCTGCTCTGCGTGTGGCCGCTGCCGGTGTAGAACGAGCGTCCGCCCTGGAGGGTCTTGCACCAGGTGTGCGGGTGGTCGGCTCCCATCCCGCCGCCGGAGTACGTCGACTCGTCCAGTGTGGACAGCACCCGGGCCGACGACCGCGGGTTGGTCCGGAAGTTGTACCACTCGTCGGTGCGCACCCACGCCGGGTTGAGCCCGGCGGTCGCCGCGTGCGCCCGGTTTTCCACCCGGATGGTGGCCTGCTGGATAGCCGGGTGCGAGGAGAAGTACGCGCCGACCAGTTCGCCGTAGAAGGGCCAGTCGTACTCGGTGTCCGAGGCCGAATGCACGCCCACGTACCCGCCGCCGGCCCGGATGTAGTTTTCGAACGCGGTTTGCTGGGTGGCGTTCAGCACGTCACCGGTGGTGTTGAGGAAGACGACGGCCTCGAACTGGGCGAGGTTGGTGGCGTTGAACTGGTTCGAGTCCTCGGTCGCGGTCACCGTGAAGCTGTTGGCCGCGCCCAGGTCCCGAAACATCTGGATGCCGGCCGGGATCGAGTCGTGCCGGAAGCCGGCGGTCTTGGAGAACACCAGCACGTCGTACGGCGCGTCCGCGGCACTGGCCGGCGTCACGTTGGTAACCAGGAGGAGGGCGGCCGCGGTCGCCGCCATCGCGAGTGTTCTCATAGGACGGTCATACCTTTCGTCGTCGGCTTTGGGGAGAGGCGCGCGGCGACGTCGGGATCGGGGCGCGGGGTACGACGTGCCATCGAACGCCCCCGCGCCCCGTCCCCTACTGGGCGAGGGCTGGCACGGCCGGTCGCTGGCACAGGGTGGGACCCAGCGTGGCCGTCAGTGGTGGGCAGCCCTCACGCAGAGCATTCATAAGACGTCATACGTTATACGAAAAGATAGGGCCCAGTCAATATAGCCATCGCGCCGTCCTTCCCCGCGGAGGGCGGGCGTAGGCGTGGGTCAGGCGGTGGGGAACGCGCGTGCGGCGCCGCGCACGGAGACGGTGACCGAGTCGCCGACCGCGAGGGGCGGGGTGGAGTCGAGGATGCGGGCGGTCACCTGGGTGCCGTCGGCGAGCCGGAGCAGCACGAGCGCGTCGTGGCCGTGGAAGTCGTGCCGCACGACCGTGGCGGTGGCGCCGTCGCCGTTCGCGGACACGTGCATCTGCTCGGGGCGGAGCAGCACCGTGACCGCTCCCCCGCCGGTGGTGCCGCGCAGCGGGAGGCGGCCCAGCGGGGTCAGCGCCACCCGTCCGTCCACTGTGGCCGGCAGCAGCACCGCCTCGCCGACGAAACCGGCCACCCACTCGGTGGCGGGCTCGCGGTACACAGTGGACGGCGCGCCACTCTGCACGATGCGGCCGTCGCGCATCACCGCCACCTGGTCGGCCATCGAGAGCGCCTCACCCTGGTCGTGGGTGACGAGTACGGCGGTGGCGCCGTCCGCCCGCAACGCCTCGCGCACGTCGCGGCGCAGCTCGCCGCGCAGGCCGGCGTCGAGTGCGCTGAACGGCTCGTCGAGCAGTACCAGCGGCGGCCGCGGGGCCAGCGCGCGGGCCACCGCGACCCGCTGCTGCTGGCCGCCGGAGAGCTGGTGGGGCATGCGGTCGCCGTATCCGGGAAGCCCGACCAGGGCGAGGACCTCCTCGACCCGCCCGGAACGGCGGGCGGCGCGGTCGAGGCCGTAGCCCACGTTGCCGGCGACCGACAGGTGCGGGAAGAGCGCGCCCTCCTGCGGCACCACCGCGACGCGGCGGCGGTGCGGCGGCACGTGGGTGCCGGGCCCGGCGACGGTCCGCCCGGCGAGGCTGACCGTGCCACTGTGGACCCGCTCGAAACCCGCGACGCACCGCAGCAGTGTCGTCTTGCCGCACCCGGACGGGCCGAGCACGGCCGCGAGCGTGCCGGCCTCGACCTCCAGGTCGGCGCCGTCCAGGGCGGTGACGGGGCCGTACGCCTTGCGCAGGCCGGTGACCGACAGCATCACAGCCCTCCCCGCACGGTGAGGAACCAGGTGGGCACCGCGGCGAGGCCGACCAGAAGCGCGGCGTACGGGGCGGCGGCGGCGTACGAGGCGGTGCTTGTGTGTGTCCACAGCTCGGTGGCGAGCGTGTCCATGCCGGTCGGCCGGAGCAGCAGCGTGGCCGGCAGCTCCTTCATGCAGGTGAGGAAGACCAGCGCGGCGCCCGCGGCGATGCCGGGCAGGGTCAGCGGCAGCGTGACCGTACGGAACACGGCGACCGGTCCCCGGCCCAGCGCGCGGCCGGCCTCCTCCAGCGCCGGCGGCGACTGCGCGGCGGCACCCGCCACCGCGCCGACGGCGAGCGGGAGAAAGAGCGTCGCGTAGGCGAGGGCGAGCAGCCACACGCTCTGGTAGAGCGGGTACGCCACGTTGATGCCGAAGAACACGAGGGACAGTCCGATGACGACACCCGGCAGGGCGTGCGCCACGTAGGTGAGGCGGTCGAGCGCCGTGGCCAGCGCGCCCGGCGCCCGCGCGGTGAGCAGGCCGACCGGCAGGGCGAGCAACATGGTGAGCGCCGCACCGGCGACGGAGACCGCGAGGGAGCTGCCCGCGGCCGCGGCGACCTCGCCGAGCGAGCCGGGGCGGGAGACGCCCTCGGCAAGCCATCGCACGAGGCTCGCGAACGGCACCCCGAGCGCGAGCACGGCGACCGCGGTGAGCGCGGCGGCGGCCGGCCAGCGCGCGGCACGCAGACGCAGCCGGGTGGGTGGGCGGCCGGCACCGCCGACCCGCGCGTAGCGCGCGCCGCGGGCGCGGGTGAGCAGCTCGCCGCCGATCAGCAGCACGGTGAGCACCACCAGCACGGTGGAGAGCACGAGCGCCCCGGTGCGGTCGAAGCCCAGGTTGAAGGCGGTGAAGATGGCTCGGGTGAACGTGTCCACGCGCAGGATCGAGATCGCACCGAAGTCGGAGAGCACGTACAGGGCGACGAGCAGCGCGCCGGCCGCGACCGCCGGCCGTACCTGCCGCAGCGTCACGTCGGTGAACGTGCGCCAGGCGCCCCGCCCCAGCGAGCGGGAGACCTCCTCCTGCGCCGGGTCCGCGCCGGCGAGGGCGGCGGCGACGGGGAGGAAGACGTACGGCGAGGAGCAGAGCGTCAGCACGAGCGCGGCCGCCCAGAAGCCGGCGAACGAGTCCACAGTGGATATCCAAGCGAACCCCGCCACGTAGGTCGGCACGGCCAGCGGCAGCGCGGCGAGCACGCCGAAGGCCCGCCGCCCGGGCAGGTCGGTGCGGGTCACCAGGAACGCGCCCGCCACTCCCAGCGCGGTGCACGCGGCGGTCACCACCGCGGCGAGGGCGATGCTGCGCCCGGCGAGCACCGCCACGCGTCGCGTGAACAACTCGCCCACGATCCGCGACCAGCCAGCCTCCCCGGTCCGTACCCCCAGATAGATGAGGGGGATGAGGGCGACCGCCACCGCGGCGGCCGACGCCACCGCGAGCGCCGGGCGGGGCGCGACCCGCCGCACCGCCCAGCGGGCGGGCGCGGCGACCGGTCGCGTGCTCAGGCCAGCCCCGCTTCCTTGATCATCGCCACCGTCGCGTCGAGCGTGTCGAGGTCGTTGAGGTCGATCTTCGGCGCGGCGAGGCTGTCGAGCGCGGGGAGGCCGGCCGCGGTGGGTACGCCGGAGACCAGCGGGTACTCGAACGTCTCCTCGGCGAAGTACGTCTGCCCCTCGGTGCTGAGCAGGAAGTCGACGAGCGCCTTCGCGTCCGGGTCGGTGGCGGCCTTCGACAGCAGGCCGACGCCCGCGACGTTGACGAGCGCGCCGGTGTCGCCGTTCGGGAAGAAGTGCAGCTTCGCGGTCATCTGGTCGGCCGTGATGCCCTTCTCCTTGGCCTGTTCGAAGACGTAGTAGTGGTTGACGAGGCCGGAGGCGAGCTTGCCGTCGTTGACCTCCTGGACGATCTGGATGTTGCTCTCCCGGATCTGGGCGTCGTTGGCCTTCAGCCCGGTGAGGAACTCCTTCGCCTTGGCGTCGCCGTGCTGCACGCGCAGCGCCGTCACGAACGCCTGGAACGAGCCGTTGGTCGGCGCGACGCCGACCTTGCCCCGCCACTGCGGGCCGGTGAGGTCGAAGACCGACGCCGGCAGGTCGTCCTTCGGCACGGCGGCGGGGTTGTACGCGAACACCCGCGACCGCCCGGTCACGCCGACCCACTCGCCGGCGCGCGACTGGTAGATCGCCGGCACCTTGCCTAGCACGTCGGCGGGGAGCTTGGCGAACAGGCCGCGCTTGGCGACCTGGCCGAGCGCACCCGCGTCCTGGGCGAAGAAGACGTCGGCGGGGCTCTTGTCGCCCTCTTCCTCGATCTGCGCGGCCATCTGGGCGGTGCTGCCGTACCGCACCTTGACCGTGATCCCGGACTGCTGCTCGAACTTTTCGAGCGCGGGCTTCACGAGCGACTCGCTCCGGCCACTGTAGACGGTGATGGTCTTGTCGCCGGGGTCACCGCTGTCGAACTCGTCGCCGCCGCAGGCGGCCGCCGCCACGAGGACGGCACTCACGGGCAGCAGGGTCCAGATTCTACGCAGATACACAGGTAAGGCATACCTTACTGAGGGTAGCCTTGGCAATCATTCTCCCAGCTCAGTATGAGGGAACTCCCAGCTAGGTCCGATCTTAGGGCAGCCTTGCTTAAGCTCTCGACGTGACGTCCGCGCTCCATGCTGTCCCTTTTGTGCAGAACTTAGCGTCGTTCGGCGACCGGCCGGCCTTGATCACGACTGACGGGTCGGTGTCGTACGCCGATCTCGCCGCGCGGGCGGAAGAGGTGGCGCGGCGACTCGGGCCGGCGCGGCGGCTCGTCCAGGTCGAAGGGGGCAACTCGGTCGACGCGCTGGTGGCGTATCTGGGTGCCCTGGCCGGCGATCACCCGGTCCTGCTCGTGCCGCCCGGTCCGTCGGGCGCCGCCGTGGCCGCCGCCTACGACCCGGACGTCGTGATCGGCCCGTCGGGCCCGCGCGAGGTGCGGCCGGGGTCCGCGCACGACCTCCACCCCGACCTGGCGCTGCTGCTGAGTACCTCCGGCTCGACCGGCTCCCCCAAGCTCGTCCGCCTCTCCCACGACAACCTGCGCGCGAACGCCGCCTCGATCGCCGAGTACCTCGACATCCGCGCCGAGGACCGGGCCGCGACGACGCTGCCCATGCACTACTGCTACGGGCTGTCGGTCGTCAACAGCCACCTGCTGCGCGGCGCCGGCCTGATCCTCACCGACCTGTCGGTGGCCGACGCCGCGTTCTGGGACCACTTCCGGTCCGCGAGGGGGACGGCGTTCGCGGGCGTGCCGTACACGTTCGACCTGCTCGACCGCACCGGCTTCGCCAGCATGCGGCTGCCGTCGCTGCGCTACGTGACGCAGGCCGGCGGCCGGCTCGCACCCGACCGCGTCGCGCGGTACGCCGCGCAGGGACGCCGGGACGGCTGGAAGTTCTTCGTCATGTACGGGCAGACGGAGGCGACCGCGCGGATGGCGTACCTGCCGCCGGAGCTCGCCGAGTCACGGCCGTCGGCGATCGGGGTGCCGATCCCGGGCGGGTCGTTCCGCCTCGACGCTTCCGGCGAGCTCGTCTACTCGGGGCCGAACGTCATGCTCGGCTACGCCGAGGGCCCGGCCGACCTCGCGCTCGGCCGGACGGTCGACGAGCTGCACACCGGCGACCTCGCCCGGCGGGGCACCGACGGGCTGTACGAGATCGTGGGGCGGCGCAGCCGGTTCGCGAAGATCCTTGGCCTGAGGATCGACCCGCAGGGCGTGGAGGCGCTGCTGGAGCGGGAGGGCGTGCGCTCCTTCTGCGCGGCCGGCGACGACCTGCTGATCGTGGCCGCGCAGGCCCCGGCGGACCCGGCGTCGGTGCGGCGGCTCGTCGCGCGGGCATGCCGGCTGCCGGCGGGCGCCGTCGGCGTGCACGTGCTGGACGAGCTGCCCCGCCTGCCCTCCGGAAAGCCGGACTACGAGACGGTCCGGTCGCTGGCCGCGGCTGCTCCGGAGGCACCGACCGACGACCTGTGCCGCCTCTTCGAGAAGGTCCTCGACACCACCGGTGTCACGCCGGACCACAGCTTCGTGACGCTCGGCGGCGACTCCCTGTCCTATGTGGACATGTCGTTGCGGCTGGAGAAGGCGATCGGCCACCTGCCGCCCCAGTGGCACACCCTGCCCATCCGCGAGCTGCGCCCCGCGGTGGACGGTGGCGGCCGCCGCTCGCTCGAGACGAGCGTCGCCCTGCGCGCCATCGCGATCGTGCTGATCGTGGGCACCCACGCGACGCTCTTCAACGTCTCCGGCGGCGCCCACCTGCTGCTCGGCGTGGCCGGTTTCAACTTCGCCCGCTTCCACCTCACCGACGCCCGCCGCACCGAACGCCTCCGCCACATCACCACCGCCGCCACCCGCGTCGCCGTGCCCAGCATCGCCTGGATCGGCGCGGCGATCGTGCTGCTCGGCGCCTACGAGTGGCCCAGCCTCCTGCTGGTCAACAGCGTCGCCGGCCGGCGCGAGGGCGGCACGGGCTGGCACTTCTGGTTCATCGAGGCGCTCGTCTACATCCTGCTCGCCGCGGCCGCGCTGCTGGCCGTGCCCGCGGTCGACCGGCTCGAACGCCGGCGGCCGTTCGCGTTGCCGCTGGCCGTCATGGCGCTCGGCCTGGTCACCCGCTACGACCTGCTCGACCTGCATCCCGAACACCACCTGCCGTCGGCGGTGCGGGTCTTCTGGCTGTTCGCCATCGGCTGGGCCACCGCCAAGGCCACGACAAAATGGCAACGCCTCGCCGTGACGGCGGCGATCGTGGGCACGGTGCCCGGCTACTTCGGCGACCCGTCCCGCGAAGCGGTGGTGGTCGCCGGCCTCGTGCTGCTGGTGTGGGTGCCGAGCCTGCCCAGCACCGGCGCGGTCAACCGGGTGACCGCGGTACTGGCCGGCGCGTCGCTGTACATCTACCTCACGCACTGGCAGGTGTATCCGCGGCTGGACCACCACAACGCCCTGCTCGCGGTGGTCGCCTCCCTGGCGGTGGGCATCGGGTACGCGGCGCTCGCCGGCCGTGTCCCCGGTTGGTACCGCAGGTGGCGCGCCCGGCCCGGGGGACGGGAAATTGGCGTGTAACCGTGGACGCTCCTGGCCGGTCAGCCTGATGACGGCGTGGAAGGGAGCTCCATGGATGGCACGGCGGCCGTGCACGACGCTTACCAGGCGTACTACCGGCGGCTGGTCGGCGCGGTCTACACCCTGACCCGGGACCTGGCCGAGGCCCAGGACGTGGTGCACGAGGCGTTCGCCCGGGCGCTGGCCCACCCGGCTCGCTTCGTCGAGGTGCGCGACCCGCAGGCGTGGCTGCTGACCGTCGCCATGAACATGGCCCGCAACCGGTACCGGCGCCACCGGTCGCCATCGGCCGCGACGCCTTCCTGCTCAGAAACGACCACGCGATCTGGCTGTCCTCCGACGGCCGCACCTGGCAGGCCACCACTCCCCCGTGGCAGCGGTAGGAGCGCACTTGCCACCGAGACGGGGTTGTGCCCAAGGTAGGGCGGTGAGTGATGTTCTCGGTGGCGCCGGGCGGATCCTCGACGACGACGCGGTCCGGGCCTACGTCGCCGGGCGGCTGGCCGCGGCCGACCTCGACGGGCGCAGCGTCTGCGTCATCGTCCCGGACGGCACCCGCAGCTGCCCGCTGCCGCTGCTGCTCGGCGCGCTCCACCGCGCGCTGGAGGGGCGGGCCAGCCGGGTGACCGTCCTCGTCGCGCTGGGCACCCACGCCCCGATGGACGAGGCTCACCTGCTGGCACACCTCGGCGGCCCGTACCCCGGCTGGACCGTCCGCAACCACGAGTGGTGGGATCCCGACGCCCTTGTGTCGCTCGGCTACATCGACGCCGACCGGGTCGCGGAGCTGGCCGAGGGCCGCATGAAACGCCCGGTCGAGGTGGTGCTCAACAGGGCCGTCGTCGAGCATGACGTGTGCCTGGTGGTCGGGCCGGTGTTTCCGCACGAGGTGGTCGGGTTCTCCGGCGGCAACAAGTACCTCTTTCCCGGCGTGGCGGGGCAGGAGATCATCGACTTCTCGCACTGGCTCGGCGCCCTGATCACCAGCGCGGCCATCATCGGCACCCGCGGCACCACGCCGGTACGCGCGCTCATCGACGAGGCCGCCGCCCTGGTCCCGAGCCACCGGCTGGCGCTGTGCCTGGTCGTGCGGTCCGGCACCGGCGCACTGCACGCCGCCTCCTTCGGCACACCGGAAGAGGCATGGGCGGCGTGCGCCGACGTTTCCGCCAAGACACACGTGTCCTACCTGGACACTCCGGTGACCCGGGTGCTGTCCGTCGTCCCGGCCAAGTACGACGACATGTGGACCGGCGCCAAAGGCTTCTACAAGGTGGAGCCGATCGTGGCCGACGGCGGCGAGGTCGTGCTCTACGCCCCGCACATCACCCGGCTGTCGGCCACGCACCCGGAGATCGAGGAGATCGGGTACCACTGCCGCGACTACTTCCTCGGCCAGTGGGACCGGTTCTCCCACCACCACTGGGGCGTGCTGGCCCACTCCACCCACCTGCGCGGCGCCGGCACGTGGACACCCCAGGACGGCGAGCGCGGCCGGGTCACGGTCACACTCGCCACCGGCATCCCGGAAGACGTGGTACGCCGCGCGAACCTCAACTACCGGGACGCCGGCACGGTCGACCTCGACGACTTCGCCGCCGACCCCGGCACGCTCGTCGTCCCCCAAGCCGGCGAGGTCCTCTACCGCCTCCGGTGATCTGCGAATGGGGCCTGGCCTGCCACGGTTGACAGTCGACACTTAGCTCAGCAATCATTGACTCAATGAGTACTGAGCTGGATCGGCTGACGGCGCGGGCGCGGGTGCACGCCGCGCTCGGTGACCCGTCGCGGTTGGCGATCGTCGACACCCTGACCCTGGGTGACGCGTCACCTGGTGAGGTCGGCGCGGCGCTGGGCCTGCCGACCAACCTGGTCGCCCACCACCTCAAGGTGCTCACCGACGCCGGCCTGGTGATCCGCGGCCGCTCGGAGGGCGACCGGCGCCGCACCTACCTGCGGCTCGTGCCCGAGACCCTCGCCGCGATCGCCACCCCCGCCTTGCCGGCACCGGAGCGGGTGGTGTTCGTCTGCACCCACAATTCGGCCCGCTCCCAGCTCGCGGCGGCGCTCTGGGGGCGGCGCAGCCGGATCCCGACCGCCTCCGCCGGCACCGAGCCGGCCCGCCGGGTGCACCCCCGCGCGGTCCGCGTGGCCAAGGCACACGGCCTGCGCATCGACCCCCGCGCGACGGCACACGTGTCCGACGTGGTGCGCGCCGACGACCTGGTGATCGCCGTGTGCGACAACGCCCACGAGCACCTGACCGGCGACGCGGGGCGCCGGCTGCACTGGTCGGTCCCCGACCCGGCGCCGGCCGACACCGACGAGGCGTTCGAGGCCGCGTTCACGCAGATCGCCGCCCGGATCGACCGCCTCGCCCCAGTCCTGGACCACACCACGCCACACACCGAGGATGGCCGCCACCATGACTGACCTGACCAGCCACCACCGCGACGACCTGTCCGTCGACCAGCAGCTCGCGCTGCGCACCGCCGCCGGCCGGCTCGGTGAGGAGTTCACCGGCGTGTTCGGCACCGAGACGATCGAGCGGTTTCTGCACACCAGCTACGACCAGTTCGCCACCCGCAGCACCGTGCCAAACTTCCTGCCGCTGCTGGCCGAGCGGTTCGCCCGCCAGCGGCTGACCGCACTAGCCCGCGTGGAAGGGCTGCGCACCGACGCCCGCCCGGTCGTGCTGTTCCTGTGCGTACACAACGCCGGCCGTTCCCAGATGGCATTGGGCTTCTTCCAGCACCTGGCCGGCGACCAGGCGATCGCCTGGTCCGGCGGCTCGGAGCCCGGCTTCGAGGTCAACCCGGCCGCGATCGCCGCCATGGCCGAGCGCGGCATCGACATCTCCGCCGAGTACCCCAAGCCCTGGACCGACGAGGTCGTGCAAGCGGCCGACGTCGTCGTCACCATGGGCTGCGGCGACGCCTGTCCGATCTTCCCCGGCAAGCGGTACGAGGACTGGACCTTCGCCGACCCCGCCGGCCTCACCGTCGAGGACGTCCGGCCGATCCGCGACGCGGTCGAGCAACGCGTCCGCCACCTGCTCGACGAGCTCGGCGTCTCCGTCACCGCATAGCGCCGGCACCCGGTCAGGTCAACAGGCGCACCCACCGCCCGCCCGGCTGTCGCTTGTGGACAGATCGACGGCGGGCAGCAGGGGCAGCAGCCCGCGACCCGCTGAGGCCCCGGCTTCGATCCGGTCGCTGTCGCACACGCCGGTCTCCGGCAGGTCCAGCCGGACGTCCCGGGCCGCGGACCAGTCGCCGGCGAGGGCGGCCACGACCGAGCGGGCCTGCAAGTAGCCGGTGGCCATCAGGAACGTCGGCGCCCGGCCGTAGCTCTTGACCCCGACGGCGTAGAACCCGGGCTCGGGGTGGGCGAGCTCGTCGACGCCGTGCGGTGGGACCGTGCCGCACGAGTGCAGGTTTGGGTCGATCAACGGGGCCAGCGCCCGGGTGGAGCCGAGGATCGGGTCGAGGTCCAGGCGCAGCTCGCCGGTGAGGCCGTGGTCGGGACGGAATCCGGTGGCCGAGACCACCCGATGGACCGTGATCGTGCGCGTGCCGTCGGACACGGCCACCTGGTCGCCGTGTGGTGTGAGGGTGTGTACGCCGAAGCCGGTGACCAGCTCGATCCTGCCCGACTCCACGTGCGCCCGCAGCCGGCTGCCGATCGCGCCCCGGGCCGGGAGGGCGTCGGCGGCCTCCCCGCCGTAGGTGCGGGCCGGGCTGGCCGACCGGATCGCCCACAGCACCGCGGTCCCCGGCGCCTGGACCGCGAGGTCGGCCAACGCCAGGAGAGTGTTGGCGGCCGAGTGACCGGCACCGACCACGAGCGTGCGGCGGCCGGCGAACCGGCCCCGGTCGGCGCCGAGCACATCGGGCAACGCCGTCTCGACGAATCGGGCGGTCGCGGTTTCGCCGTGTGCGGGTATGCCGGAGGCGCCGAGCACGTTCGGCGTGTGCCACGTGCCGGAGGCGTCGATCACCGCTCGGGCCAGCAACTCCCGGCCGCCGGCGAGCCGCACCAGAAACGGCGCGCTTTCGCGGCCGGCGGTGCGGAGCCGGTCGACCCCGCGGCGGGTCACCGCCACGACGCGGGCGCGGTAGCGGATGTGTGGCTTGAGTGCCGGGAGGTCGGCCAGCGGCTGGAGGTAGTCGGCGACAAGTTGCGCGCCGGTGGGCAGCGCCTCCTGGTCCGGCTCCACCCAGCCGGCGCCCGCCAGCAGGCGGCGGGCGGCGGCGTCGACGTTGTGCCGCCACGGGGAGAACAGCCGCACGTGCCCCCACGCCCGCACCGCGGCGGCCGGGCCGTCCCCGGCCTCCACCACCGTGAAGGGCAGATCGCGTTCGTGCAGGTGGGCGGCGGCGGCCAGACCGACCGGGCCGGCACCGACGACCACGACCGGCGGCGCGTCAATGTCCATAGTGGAACTCCTGTCTCAGGCGATGTGCGGGCTGCGGCGCTCGACGAACACGACATCGCGCCACCAGCCGCCGTGCATGGCGTGCCGGCCGATCCGCTCGCGCACGCCGAGCACGCGGAAGCCGGCGTTCGTGTGCAGAGCGAGGCTGGCCGTGTTTTCCGGGAAGATCCCGGACTGGATGGTCCAGATCCCGGCCGCCTCGGTGGAGGCGATCAACGCATCCAGCAGCGCCCGGCCCGCACCCCGGCGTCGAGCGGCCGGGTCGACGTACACCGAGTGCTCGACCACCCCCGCGTACACCGGCCGGCTCGACACCCGCGACACGGAGACCCAGCCGAGCACCGCGTCGTGGTCGTCGACCGCGACGTACCGGTGGTCGGGCAGCTTGCTCGCGTCGAAGGCCGCCCACGACGGCGCCGCCGACTCGAAGGAGGCGTGGCCGCCGTCGATGCCGGCCTGGTAGATCCGCAGCACCGCGTCCGCGTCGGCGAAGTGCATGGGCCGGATCCTCATCAGCACACCTCCGGCGGGGCGGGGGCGGGCTGACCCATGACCACGTCGGCGGCGGACGGGAAGCACTGGACGCAGTTGCGGTTGATCCGGTAGTGCCGGGCGGTGCCGACCGGCTCCACGAGCACGAACCGCACGTCGGCGAGGATCTTCAGGTGCTGCGACACGGTCGACTGCGCCAACCCCACCGCGGCGACGATCTCGCCGACCGGCATCGGCCGGTCCTGACGGGCCAGGTAGGCCACGATCTGCACCCGGCTCGGGTCGGCCAAGGCCCGGAACCACGACGCGTACGTCTCCGCGACCCCGCGGTCCAACAACTCACTCATCCACTCGAACCTTCATCGTCAATCGCCGATCAACGATGAAGTGTAGCGACCGGCCAACCCGCTCCGCATCCGGACTCCTTGTTTAGACGTCCCTCTAAGCAGGGTTGCACCCCGCCTCGATGATCGCCTCAGCGCCCGGCGGAGAGATGCGCCGCGGCACCTGGGTCTACTACCGCCCCCCGCCGCGGCCTGATGAGCCAGCTCGGCGCACTGCTCGCCACGCCCCGAGCCGGCCACCGTCTAGAGACCTTTCGAAGTCGGGGTCGCCGCCCGCCCTGGCGTTACGTCAAGAGCAGATTTGCCCACGTCCGCGTCAGCGGCAGACCGTATGCGCGGGGTCCCCGGGGAAACGTGGAGCGCAGCGGAGCGTTTTCTTGGGGTGCTTTCCCGCGGGCACCGCTCCCGGCCGGCGGCTCGCCGATCGACCGCGACCAACCGCGGCCTTCCACCCGGGAGTCGGTGACGCTGGGGACGCGGTCGTGGTTTAGTCGGCCGACGAGGGGCGCCGGGGTGGGGGACGAATTGCGGATCGAGGTCGAGCGCGAAGCCGTGTTGCGGTTCGGGGGTGGTGCGCCGGTGCGGGCGGCGTCGGCGATCGCTCCGTTCGGCGGTGGCTGGCTTGTCGCGCAGGACGATGCGACCCACGCGGCGTGGCTGCGGCCGGATGGCACGGCGCCGGTGCGGGTGCTGGACGCGGTGGGCGGCCATGACGTGTTCAGTGCCGCCGCGGGGACGAAGCACCTCAAGCCGGACTTCGAGGCCGCGTGCGAAGTGCGGGTGGGCGACGGCCTCGGTGTGCTGCTGCTGGGTTCCGGCTCGACCCGGGCGCGGATGCGGTCGTCGCTGGTGGGGCTTGCCGCACACGGCACGGACTTCGCCGTGGCGGACCTGACCGGGCTCTACCTCGCCGTGGCGGACGCGCTCGGTACGCCGGACGGCCAGCTCAACCTCGAGGGTGCCTGCCGGCTCGGTGACCGGCTGCGCTGGTTTCAACGCGGCAACCCCGCGGCCGGGGTGCCGTCGGCGAGCGTCGACGTGGACCTGCACGGGTTGCTGGCGGCGGCGACCGGCCGGCTGCCGCCCGAGGCGGTCTCCGTCGACGGGGTTCGCCGCTACGAGCTCGGCGCGGACGGCGGGTTCGCGCTTTCGGTGACCGACGCGGTGGCGCTGCCGGACGGCCGCGTCCTGCTCAGCGCCGCGGCCGAGGAGACGACCAACCCGGTCGACGACGGACCGGTGGTGGCCGCGGCCCTGGCTCTGCTCGACGGCGACCGCGTCGAGGCCGTGACGACGCTGCCCCGGCGCGGCGGCGCGGTCCAGAAGATCGAAGGACTCGCCCTGGACGGCATCGACCACGACGGTGTCCGGCTGATCGCGGTCGCCGACGCCGACGACCCGGACACCCCGTCGACGATCCTGCGGCTGCGCGTGCTCTGGTAACCCGGCGAGTCGCCTCAGCCGCGCCGGGCGGTGACGATCCAGGCTCGGGAGCCGATGTACACACCGCTTCCCGTGTCGTGCGCGGCCAGGGCGGAGTGGAGCCGCCGGTGAGCGCGTTCGACGGTCGCCGCGTCGGCGTGCGCGAGGGCCTCCTGAGGGTGGCGCATGCTGGTGACGAAGTCGTAGGCGGCGGCGGTGTCCGGGCCGTAGTAGACCGGCTCGCGTACATCCGTGAAGTCGATACCGGTGAAGCCCCCGGCCGCCAGGATTTCCGTCGTGGTGGCCGGGTCGGCGAACGCGAACGGGTCGGCGGACACACGTGCCGTCGCGTCGGCGCCGACCGCGTCGCGGATCAGGGTGTACCACTCGTTGCGTTCGGGGCTATGCCAGACCATCAGCACCAGACGCGCGCCGGGGCGCAACGCCCGCCCGATGTTGGTGAACGCCGCCGCCGGGTCGGTGAAGAACATCGCGCCGAACCGGCTGACGCACAGGTCGTAGTGGCCCGGCGGAAACCGGTGGACCTGCGCGTCGGCCGCCAGATACGAGACGTTGTGGAGCCCGGCCCGCTCGGTGAGGTGTCGGGCCCGTTCGAGCACCGGTGCCGAGACGTCGACGCCCAGCACGCTCCCGGCCACGGCGACCCGGCCGGCGTCCCTTGTGGACTCACCGCTGCCGCAGCCGATGTCGAGCACCCGGTCGCGCTCGCCGACACCGGTGGCGGCGCGGAAGCGGTCGTTCAGGTGGCGCAGCTCGTCGGCCATCCGGTCGGCGTGCCTGACGTCTCGCTCGGCCTCGGTCCGCGCGGGCCGCGTCCAGGCCTCGGCCGCCACGGGGGAGCTGTTCACCGCTTGGCCCCCGCGTAGCCCTCCAGGATGTCGGCCACCTCTTTGGGGCGGCTGAGCGCGACGCAGTGGCTGCCGGGGATCTCGTCGGGGACGATGCCCAGGCGGTCGGCTACCAGCCGGCGAAAGAAGTCGGGTGGGAAGAAGCGGTCCTCGCCGCAGAGCACGAACCTGGTGGGCACGTCGGGCCACGCGTCCAACGGCCACGGAGCGGCGGTCGCGGTGCTCGACGGATGCGCGCGCTCCCTGCGCATCGCCTCCTCGGCCAGCTCCCGGGGTACATCGTGGTAGAAGCTCACGAGCGGATCGGGGTTGCCGGTCAAGCCGCCGTCGCGCGCGGCCTGCTCCGCCACCGCGTCGCCGTAGCCGGTGTTGGCCCACCACTCGTCCGGCGACTCACCCGGCGCCGGGACCATGCCGGCCAGCAGGACCAGCACGTCGACCGGCAGCCGATCGGCGACCAGCGGTGCCGTGAAACCACCGAACGAGTGGCCCACGACGACCAGGTCCCGCTTCGCGCCGACGGCCTCGACCACGGCGTCGGCGTAGTCCGCCAGGGTCTTCGACTCGTCGTCGCCGGGAAGGTCGGGAGCCACCACGTCGTGCCCGCGGGCTCGCAGCTCGGCTTCGACAAGGTGCCAGTACCATCCGACGTCTCCGCCGCCATGGATCAACACGAACGTGCTCATCGCGTACCCCCCGCTTCGTCCATGCCAGCCACGCTAGCCGCCGAGACGCCATCACGAAAAGCGATGGTTTGCGATCGATACGATCGTGAGCGCTAATGGTTGGTCCGGGCGAAGAGCTACACCGCCAACGCCTGGCGTACGTCGCTTTCGGCGTCCTGGCCGCCGGAGCCCGACGAGGTGACGCGCCCCGACTCCAGGACGTAGTAGCGTGCCGCCGCCCGCAGCGCGAAACCCACGTGCTGCTCCACCAGCAGCACCGACAGCCCGCCGCGGCGGGTGAGCGACAGGATGGTCTCCTGGATCTCGGCGACCACCGACGGCTGGATGCCCTCGGTCGGCTCGTCGAGCAGCAGCAGCCGCGGCGACGTGATCAGCGCCCGCGCGATCGCCAGCTGCTGCCGCTGGCCGCCGGAGAGCAGGCCCGCCCGCCGGCCCATCAGGCCGCGCAGCGCCGGGAAGAGCTCCAGCGCGTCGGCCATCGCCACCTTGCCGTTGGGCCGGGAGTCCGCGATGAGCTGGAGATTTTCCGCCGTGGTGAGGTGCGGGAAGCACTGCTGGCCCTGCGGCACGTACGCCATCCCGCGGGCCACCCGATCGTGCGGCGCCAGCCGGGTCACGTCCTCGCCGGCGAGCAGCACCCGCCCGCTACGCGGCTTGAGGAGCCCGATCGCCGCGCGCAGCAGCGTGCTCTTGCCGGCCCCGTTGTGCCCCATCACCGCGGCCACGCCGTCCTCCGGCACGGACAGCGACACCCCGTGCAGCACGAGGCTGCGGCCGTAGCCGACCTCGATGCCGTCGACCTCCAACATCAGGACACCCCCAGGTACACCTGCTGTACCGCCGGATCGGCCTGCACCTGGGCGACCGTGCCCTCGCTGAGCACCTTGCCGGCGTGCAGCACCGTCACGGTGTTGGCGAAGCTGCGCATGAAGTCCATGTCGTGCTCGATCACCACCACCGTGCGGTCGGCGGCCACCACCCGCAGCAGCTCGCCGGTGGCGTCGCGCTCGTCGTGGCTCATGCCGGCGACCGGCTCGTCGAGCAGCAGCAGCTTGACGTCCTGGACGAGCAGCATGCCGATCTCCAGCCACTGCTTCTGCCCGTGGGCCAGCGCGCCCGCGGGCTTGTCGCGGAGGCCGGCCAGCCCGATCGTCTCCAGCGCCTCCTCGACCGCCGGCGGGACGCCGCGCCGCCGGCGGGCGAGCGTCCACAAAGAACGGCCCGCTCCCGCCGCGATGTCCAGGTTTTGCAGCACGGTCAGCTCCTCGAAGACCGTCGCGGTCTGGAACGTGCGCCCCACGCCCATCCGCGCGATCCGGTGCACCTGCCGCCCCAGCAGCTCCTCGTCGCCGAAGCGGACCGAGCCGGTCGCGCGCACGAGGCCGGTCACCGCGTCGACGAGCGTGGTCTTGCCGGCGCCGTTGGGCCCGATGAGGAACCGGATGTCGCCCGGCGCCACCTCGAAGTCCACACCGTCCACCGCCGCGAACCCGTCGAACACCACGCGCAGGTCGCGAACGAGCAGGCCGCTCATGCCGTCACCTCCTGCGGGGCCACCGCGGGTGCGGGCGACACGGGTGCCGGATCGGGAGGTGGACGTCGTCGGCGGACCAGGCGCACGACCGAGGACAGGCCGCCCGGCAGGAACGCCACGACCAGCACGAACAACAATCCCTGGAGGTACGTCCACGCGGCCGGGAACTCCTCGGACAGCGTCGTCTTCGCCCAGGCCACCGCGACCGCGCCGAGCACCGGCCCGAGCAGCGAGGCCCGGCCGCCGACCGCGACGCCGATCACGAACTCGATCGACGGCACGATCCCGATCAGTGCCGGGTTGATGATGCCCACTGCCGGCACGAACAGCGCGCCCGCGAGCCCGGCCATGCCGGCGGCGGTCACGTACGCGACGAGCTTGACGTTCGCCGGGTCGTACCCGAGGAAGCGCACCCGCTCCTCGCTGTCGCGCACGGCCACGAGCAGCTCGCCGTAGCGGGACAGCATCAGCTGCCGCGCGATCGCCAGCAGCAGGAGCAGCACGCCGGCGACGACGAAGTACACCATCCGCTGGTTGACCGGGTCGTCCAGGTCGTACCCGAAGAAGCCCTGGAAGTCGGTGAGACCGTTGGTGCCGCCGGTGGTGCCCTGCTGTCCGATGAGGAGGATCGCCATCGCGGCGGCGAGCGCCTGGCTGAGGATCGCGAAGTACGCGCCCCGCACCCGCCGCCGGAAGACCAGCGACCCGAGCAGGAACGCGACGAGCATCGGCAGCAGCACGGTCGCCGGCAGCGCGAACCACGGGCTGGCGAACGGCCGCCACCACCACGGCAACGCGTCGAGCTGGCCGTACAGCTGCATGAAGTCGGGCATCTCGCCGGGGCCCGCGTCCGACAGCTTCATGTGCATGGCCATCGCGTAGCCGCCGAGCCCGAAGAACACGCCCTGGCCGAGCGTGAGCAGCCCGCCGCGCCCCCAGGCCAGCCCGATGCCGACCGCGACCATGGCCAGGCACAGGTACTTGGCCAGCAGGCTGAGCCGGAAGTCGGACAATGCGATGGGCGCTACGGCGAAGAGCACCACCGCGCCGGCGGCGAACCCGGCACCCACGCGCCAAGAAGATCTCATGCCAGGCTCCGCGTGCGCAGCGTGAACAGCCCTTGCGGGCGCCACTGGAGGAAGGCCACTATCGCCACGAAGACGAGCACCTTCGCGACGCTGACCGTGGTGGAGTACTCGACCAGGGACTGGAGCGTGCCCAGCGCGAACGCGACGATCACGCTGCCCTTGAGGTGTCCGATGCCGCCGGCCACCACGACGAGGAAGGCGTCGATGATGACGTTGGTGCCCATCGTCGGGCCGATCGGGCCGAGCAGGGTGAGCGCGACGCCGGCCACCCCGGCCAGCCCGGAGCCGATGAAGAACGTGAGCCGGTCGACCCGCCCGGTCGGGATGCCCGAGACGGCGGCGAGGTCGCGGTTTTGCACCACGGCCCGGATCCGCCGCCCCAGCGAGGTAAACCGCAACACCAGCGTCAGCGCCACCACCGCGAGCGCGGCGAGCGTGAGGATGAACAGGCGGTTGTTGCTCAGTACCAAGTCGTCTGTGATCTTGACGTTGCCGGTGAGGAGGTCCGGCGCGCGCGTCTGCACGTTGGGCGCCCCGAAGATGTCCCGGGCGAGCTGCTGGAGGATCAGCGAGACGCCCCAGGTGACCAGGAGCGTGTCCAGCGGCCGCGCGTAGAGGCGCCGGATGAGCAGAAACTCCAGCAGCACGCCCATCAGCCCGGCCACCGCGAACGCCAACGGCAGCGCCACGAGCAGCGACCAGCCGGCACCCGTGATCACCTTCTGGAGGACGTACACCGTGTAGGCGCCGGCCATGATGAACTCGCCGTGCGCCATGTTGATGACGCCCATCTGGCCGAAGGTGAGCGACAGGCCGAGCGCGATGAGCAGCAGCACCGCGCCGATGCTCACGCCGGTGAAGAGCTGGCTGACGAGGACAGTCATGTCAGCTCAGGCCCGTGGCCCACGGGTAGCCCTTGAGGTACGGGTCGGGCTTGACGGGTTCGCCGGAGTTCCACACCTCGGTGATCAGGCCGTCGGAACCGACCTTGCCGATGCGCGCGGTCTTGTAGATGTGTTGCGTCGCGCCGTCGATCGTGACCAGCCCTTCGGGCGCCTCGAAGGTGACGCCGTCGGACGCGGCCTTGACCTTGTCGACCTCGAACCCGCCGGCCTTCTCGACCATCGCCTTCCACAAGTAGACCGACACGTACGCGGCCTCCATCGGGTCGCTGGTCGGCTTGTCCTGCCCGTACTTCGCCTTGTAGGCCTTCACGAACTTGTCGTTGGCCGCGCCGGGCGTGGTCTGGTAGTAGTTCCAGGCGGTGAGCTGGCCGTCGAGGTACTGCGTGCCGATGCTCTTGACCTCTTCCTCGGCGATCGACACGGACACCACCGGCATCGAGGCGGCGGTGAGCCCGGCCGACTTGTACTCCTTGAAGAAGGCCACATTGCTGTCGCCGTTCAACGTATTGAAGACCGCCGACGCCTTCGACGCCTTGACCTTGTTGACGATCGTGCCGAACTCGGTCGAGCCGAGCGGTGCGTAGTCTTCACCGAGCACGGTCATCCCGTTCGCCTGCGCATAGGCCTTTATGATCTTGTTCGCGGTACGCGGGAAGACGTAGTCGCTGCCGACCAGGTAGACCGACGTCTTGCCCTGCGACTTGAGGTAGTCGAGGCCGGGCACGATCTGCTGGTTGGTGGTGGCGCCGGTGTAGAAGATGTACGGCGACTGCTCCAGCCCTTCGTACTGCACCGGGTAGAAAAGCAGCGACTTGTTCTCCTCGAAGACCGGCTTGACCGCCTTGCGGCTGGCCGAGGTCCAGCAGCCGAAGACGGCGGCGACCTTGTCCTCCCGGATGAGCTTCTCGGCCTTCTCGGCGAACGTGGGCCAGTCCGAGGCACCGTCCTCGCTGATCGGCTCGATCTTCTTGCCGAGCACGCCGCCGGCGGCGTTGATCTCCTCCACCGCGAGCTTGATGGAGTCGCGCACGGTGACCTCGCTGATCGCCATCGTGCCGGACAGCGAGTTGAGCAGGCCGACCTTGACGGTGTCGCCGGACGTGTCGGCGACCGCGCCGCTCGTCGTCTCGTTCTCACCGGTCTTGCTGCCACAAGCGCTCAACGCGACCACCGCGGCGAGCGGCAAAAGGGCTGCTTTCCAGCGCCCACGAATATCGAACATCGGAACCTCCACACCAGGGGATTCGGCGCCACGACACCGGGGCCCGGAATGGCAGTCAGCGTCTGCGAGGTTCATTGCGGTGACATTTCCCGGCCCTTAAGAAGATGTTTCCGAAAAAGCACTTTCCCTGCACGACAAAAAGCCCGCGCTAAGGCCTCTCAGGCCTTGGCACGGGCAATTACAAATCGCGGTTACTTCCCACAGGAAGTATCACGACGGGCGTCCACAGTGTCAAGAGGTGAGCTCGGCGACCACCGTGAAGTCGAGCGCGTCCGCCTCCGCCAGGTAGATCCGCTGCCGCAGGTGGCGGTCGCGCATCCACAGCCGGCCGCGCGGGCCTTCGTACGACACCGACTCGGCGCTCGCCCCGATCGCCCGCACGTCGAGCGTGCCGGCCCGCCCGATGAGCGCGGCCAGCAGCCGCACCCCCTCGTAGCAGGACTCCCCCAGGCTGCCCAGCGGTGGCGCCTCCACACCGAAGCGCCGGGCGTACCGCCCGTGGAAGTCGAGGTTTTCCCGCGTCACCAGCCCGGCGAAGAACCCAGCCGTGCTGTAGAGGCCGGCGGTCGCCCGCGCCCCGCTGGCCAGCAGCATGTTTTCGTCCATGAGCGTGGACAGGCGCAGGCAGCGGGCGTCCAAATTGGACCGGGCGAACGCGCGGTTGAACCGGACCGCGTCGCTGCCCACCAGCAGCATCACCACCGCGTCCGCGCCGGTCTGCTCGACGCGGCGCAGCACGTCGCGGTAGTCGTGGGTGCCCAGCGGCAGGTACGTCTCGCCGACCACCCGCCCGCCGCAGCCGACCGCGTAACGCCGGGCCTGGCGGGCGGTGCGGCGCGGCCAGACGTAGTCGTTGCCCACCACGTACCACCGGCGGACCGAGCGCTCCCGCGCGAGCAGCCGCATCGCCGGAAAGAGCTGGTCGGCGGGCGTCTCGCTGGTCATGAAGACGCCCTCGGTGCGCTCGCCGCCCTCGTACAGCGCGGTGTACACGTACGGCACCAGGTGGGCGATCCGCGGCGCGAGCGCCTGCCGCACCGACGAGATGTGCCAGCCGGTGACCCCGTCGACCGCTCCCATGTGGACGAGCGCCTCGACCTCGGCCGCCACCCGCTCGGGCGGCGCACCGCCGTCGACCGGCCACAGCCGCAGCTCGCGGCCGAGTACCCCGCCCGCCTCGTTGACCTCCTCGGCGGCCAGCCGGGCGCACATCTCGCAGGTCGGCCCGAAGATGCCGGCCGGCCCGCACATCGGGTAGACCAGCGCGACGTTGACCGCCGCGCGGTCGACAATCGACATGCCCGCATGATTCCCGGCACCCGCCCGCGAAGCCAGAGCCTGCCGGGAGCTGCGGCCGATCTGTAGCATGAGCCGATGCCGGTGCCCCCCGCGCACACCCGGGCGCTCGCGCCCGAGGAGCTCGCCCTGCTGGTGACCCGCGCCGAGCGGCTCCTGGCCAAGCGGCTGCGCGACGTCCTCGACCGGCTCGGTCGCACCCCCGACGAGTGGCGCGTGCTCGCCATCCTGGCCGACGGCGCCGGCCACCCGATGACCGAGATCTCCGAGCGCGCGTTCCTGCCGCCGGGCTCGCTCACCAAGCTCGTCGACCACCTCGTCGACGAAAACCTCGTGTACCGCCGCATCGACCCGATCGACCGCCGGCGCATCCGCGCCTATCTCGCCCCGCGTGGCCGCACCACCCACGACCGCATCTCGCGCGCCATCCGTGCCGCCTGGGACGAGCTCCCCATCGGGTACGAGGACAGCGAGCGCCTCGCCGACCTGCTGCGACTGCTCGCCGGAGCGTTAGACCGGCCGACCCAATGAACACGGGCGGCTGCTCGGCCGGCGAGGCCGCGCCGGGCCGAGCCGCACAGGGTATGCGCCGGGTCGACGGGCCGCCGCGGACTGTCGGCAGCACGACGGCCGGGCCGGCCGGTGGAACCCGGGCCCAGGCCGGCCGCGTCCGACGGTCCATGACATTTGGCCGTATGACGGTTCGCATCGCCGCGGTGGTGGCTCTCGCCCTCACGATGGTGGGGCTCAATCCCGCGATATCCGGCGCCTGTGCCTGCGGGGCCTTCGTCGCCAACGACACGTTGCGGGCGCAGCGGGAAACCGCACTGGTCGAGTTGGCCGGCCGCACCGAGTCGATCACGCTCTCGGTACAGGCGCGGTCCACGGCGACCCAGGCGGCGTTCCTGATGCCGGTCCCCGCCCGCGCCCGCTTCGAGGTGGCCGACGGAGAACTGTTCACCGAGCTCGACCGGATCAGCCGCCCGGCGGTCAAGGTCCGGCGCGTGACGGCGGACGGGGACGGCGCCGGTGGGGCGCCGCAGTCCGGTGGTGGCGCGACCGTGGTCGACCACGTCGAGATCGGGCCTTACGAGGTCGCCCAACTCTCCGGCACCGACGCCACCGCCGTCACGCGATGGCTTGCCGGCAACGACTTCACCTTGCCCACCGCCCTCGGTGCCGCGCTCGTGCCGTACCTGGCGGAGGGCTGGCTCGTCGTCGCGGTGCGCCTGGCCCCCACGTCCGGCAGCCTCTCCGCCGGCCTCCCGCCGATGCGCCTGGCATTCGAGACCGACACGCCGGTCTACCCGATGCGGCTGTCGGCCACCGCTGAGCACAGGCAGCCGCTGCGCCTGTACGTGCTGGCCGACCACCGGATGGACATCAGTAATCCAGCACCCGCGGGCAGCACACCCGACCTGACGTTCGCTGGCCAGGTGAAGCCGGACCCGCACTACCCCACACTGTCCGCGGCGTTGACCGGCCCACGATTCCTGACCCGCTACGACGGCGACTTCTCGCCGGCGCAGATCACTGAGGACATCCGCATCACCCGCTCCGCGACCGACGAACCCCACCGCGCGGTCGTGACCGTCACGGAGTACGTCCGCTCGCCGTGGCCGATGCTCGCGATACCGCTGGTCGCACTGATCTCGGCGCTCGCCGTCGCCACCGTCGTGATCCTGCGCCGCTGGCGCAGGATCAGGGCCTGAGGCGGCCAGCGCTGCGGCCACGCGCTCGACCTCTACGCGGACCTTGGCACGCCGGAGGCCGATCAGGTGCGCGCGGCCCTTGCCGCGCTGGAGGACGACGCGTCCCGGGCCCCCTAGGCGGCTGACCGCCCGAACCACGCCAGTCGGGCCGGAGGTCGGGGAACTCGGCGGGCGCTGTGCTCGCGCGGGTCGGATAAGGTGCGCGAAAGACGGCTGGAGGGACAGCGGTGGCGGACGGGGCGCCCGTGGGTCGCAGGAGCATGCGGGAGGTCGCGCGGGCGGCGGGTGTTTCGGTCTCCACCGTCGCCAACGTGCTGAGCCGGCCCTCGATCGTCGCGCCGGAGACCCGCCGGCGGGTGGAGGAGGCGATCGACGGCGTCGGCTACGTGCCGCACGGGCCGGCCCGCCAGCTGCGCGGCCTGCCCAGCCCGATCGTCGGCAGCATCACCCTCGACCTCGCCAACCCGTTCTACGCCGAGGTCAACAGGGGCGCCGAAGACAAGCTCGCCGAAGCGGGCTGCCTGCTGCTCACGTGCAGCACCGACCTTCGCGCGGCGAAGGAGAAGCAGCTGCTCGACCTGCTGCAAACGCAGGCGGTGCGCGGCATCATCATCTCGCCGCTCGAGCCCGACCCGCGGGAGCTGCTGCGGGTGGTCGAGCGCGGCACGCCGGTCGTGTCATGCGGGACAACGCGCAGACGATCCTCAACGCCGACAGCCAGCGCAACACCGTGCTGTCCATCCACATGTACGCGGTGTTCAACACCGCGGCGTCCATCGTGGACTACCTCAACCGGTTCCAGGCCAACGGCTGGCCGCTGGTGATCGGCGAGTTCGGCTGGCGGTTCAACTCCGGTGAGGTCGACCACGACACGATCCTGTCCGAGGCGCAGGCCCGCGGGCTCGGCTACCTCGCCTGGTCGTGGAGCGGCAACACCGACCCGATCCTGGACATGGCGACGAACTTCAACCCGGCCCAGCTGACCACGTGGGGTGAGCGCATCTTCAACGGCGCCAACGGCATCAAGGCGACCTCCCGCGAGGCCACCATCTTCGGCGGCGGCAACCCGACCACCACTCCCCCGGTCACGACACCGCCGGTGACCACGCCGCCCGTCACCACGCCGCCGGTCACGACGCCGCCGCCCGGCTCCGGGGCCTGCGCGGCGACGTACGCGATCGTCGGCCAGTGGCCCGGCGGGTTCCAGGGCGACGTGCGCGTGACGGCCGGCGGCTCGGCCATCAGAGGCTGGACGGTGACCTGGACGTTCGCCAACGGCCAGAGCGTCAACCAGGCCTGGAACGCGACCGTCACCGCCAGCGGCTCGCAGGTGACGGCCCGCAACGTGAGCTACAACGGCGCACTCGGCGCCGGGGCCAGCGCCACCTTCGGGTTCATCGGCAGCTGGACCGGCAGCAACGGCGCGCCCGCGCTGTCCTGCACCGCCAGTTGACCGAGGACCGACACGTCGGGCCGGGTGCGCACGCACCCGGCCCGCTTTCCGATCACCGATGAAGCAGACTTGGCGGAATGACTGTGGAGTTTGACCCCGACAGCCGGACGTTCCTGCTGAGCACGCCGCGCACCAGCTACGCGGTACGGGTCGTGGACGGATCCGTACGGCAGGTGCACTGGGGCGCGCCGCTCGGCATCGGCGCGGCGGCCTCGATACCGCTGCGGCCCGACGGCGGTGACGGCGAGGTGCTCGGCGAGGAGTTTCCGGGTGAGGGCGGGCTGCGCTTCGGGCCGCCCGCGCTGGTGGTCGACTTCGGCGACGGGGCGCGTTCGGTGTCCTGGCGGTACGAGTCGCACTCGTCCGACGGCCCGGGCCTCACGATCACGCTCGTCGACGACCACTATCCGGTCGCGCTCGAGCTCCACTACCGCGTGCACGGCGACTGCGACGTCGTCGAGCGGTGGGCGGTGCTACTCAACCGCGGCGACGCGCCGGTGACCGTCGAGGCGCTCCAGTCGGGCGCGTGGACGTTGCCGAGGCGGGCCGGCTACCGGTTGAGCCGCGTCGCCGGCGAGTGGGGCGCGGAGTTTCAGCTGTCGCGCGTGCCGCTGCCGCACGGCGAATCCACCGTGACCTCCCGGCGCGGCACCCACCGGCACCAGACCAACCCGTGGCTGATGGTCGACCCGGGTGACGCGACCGAGGAGCACGGCGAGGTGTGGACGGTCGCGCTCGCGTACAGCGGCGGGTTCACGTTGACCGCGTCGCGCGGCTACGGCGACCACGTCTCGGTCCTCGCCGGACCCGACCACGACACCGCTCCGCCGCGGACCCTGGGGCCGGGCGAGCGGCTGGACACCCCGATGACGCTCGGCCTGTACACCGGCGGCGGGTTCGGCGGCGCCAGCCACCAGTGGCACGCCTACGCCCGGCGGCATGTGCTGCCCGCGCCGACCGAGGAGCGGCCGGTGCTCTACAACTCGTGGGAGGGCACCTGGTTCGACGTCGACGAGGCCGGCCAGATCGAGACCGCGCGGATCGCGGCCGACCTCGGTGTCGAGCTGTACGTGATGGACGACGGCTGGTTCGGCGCGCGCCTGTCCGACCGCGCCGGGTTGGGCGACTGGTCGCCCAACCCGGACCGGTTCCCGTCCGGCCTCGGCCCGCTCGTCAAGGAGGTGCACCGGCTGGGGATGCGCTTCGGGCTGTGGGTCGAGCCGGAGATGGTCAACCCCGACTCCGACCTCTACCGCGCGCACCCGGACTGGGTCGTGCACCAGCCGCACCGGCGGCGCACCGAGGTGCGCCACCAGCTGACCCTCGACTTCGGACGGTCCGATGTGGCCGAATGGGCGTACGAGTGGCTGTCCCGGCTGCTGACCGACAACGCGATCGACTTCCTGAAGTGGGACATGAACCGGCCGTTCACCGAGCCGGGTCCGCCGTCGACCGCCGCGCACACCCGTAACGTGTACGACGTCGTCGACCGGCTGCGGGCCCGCTTTCCGCACCTGCGCATCGAGAGCTGCGCCAGCGGCGGCGGCCGGGTCGACTTCGGCATCCTGCGCCGCACCGACCAGGTGTGGACGTCGGACAACACCGACCCGGTCGACCGCATCGCCATCCAGTCCGGCTACAGCCAGGTGTACCCGGCCGCGGCGATGGGCGCGTGGGCGAGCGAGAGTCCCAACCCGATCAACGGCCGCGCCACGCCGCTTCGGTTCCGGTTTCACGTGGCCATGGCCGGCGCGCTCGGCGTGAGCGGAAACCTGCGCGAGTGGTCGCCGGCCGAACGCGACGAGGCCCGCGCGCTCATCGCGGAGTACAAGCGGGTCCGTCACGTGATCGCGCACGGCGAGCTGTACCGCCTGACGCCGCCCGACGCGCAGACCGTCGTGGTGCAGTACGTCCTGGGCGGCGAGAGCGTGGTGCTGGCCTGGCGGGTTCGGGGCCGGATCGGCCGGCCCGAGTTGCCGGTGCGGCTGCGCGGCCTCGACCCGGACGCGACGTACGAGGCCGGCGAGCGCCCCTACCCCGGCGGCCTGCTGCTGGCCCACGGCCTCGACCTCGACCTGCCCCGCGGCGACCACGCGAGCACGCTCGTCCACCTGCGCCGGCGCTAAGGCCGGGCGTGGCGTGGCGCGAGTTTCAGGCCAGCCAGGTTACCGGCTTCATCGGCTGGCAAACCCTGTGCGCGCGGTGCCCGGCGGCCCTTTGCGCCTGCCGGAGGGCGCGACCGCCACCCGCTGGGCGGACGCCCTCACCGTCGTCGACGCCGACGTGCTCGTCCAGTACGACCACCCGCACTTCGGTCGCTGGCCGGCGGTCACCACCCGCCGCCGCGGCGAGGGCCGGGTCACGTACGTCGGCACGGTGCCCGGCCACGCCCTGGCCCAGGCGTTGGCGAGGTGGCTGGCAGCCGCACCGGTCAGCGGATGGCGTGACACGGCGCGCTCGGTCACCGCCACGACCGCGACATCCCCGGACGGCCAGCGCGTCCACTTCGTACACAACTGGAGCTGGGGGCCGGCCGCGCGACGGCTCCGGCGCACCTGTCCGACGTCCTCGACGGCACCGACGTCCCCGCCGTCCCCGCCGGCACGGCACTCGACCTCGACCCCTGGGACGTACGCGTCCTCGTCCAACCGCCGGAAAGATGAGCGGTCGTTCGAACAGCTCCGCCGCTAGCCGTGACGAGCTCACGTGTCGACGCTGAACATCTCCGGGGGCAGACCGGCCAGCTCGATCTGGCGCCAGATCGAGCGCCACCGCGGGAGCTCGTGGTAGCGCCGCAGCGCGGCGAGGCCGGCCAGCCAGCCGGTCCAGCCCGCGTACGGCGGGTTGGTGGGGTCGAACCCGCTCTCCACCACGGTGAGTCGGGTCTTGCCGTCCGAGCCTTCCAGCTCCCAGCTGTCGGTCATGCCGTCGGCGAACCGCAGCGTCGCCTTGCGGTCCGGCTCGAACTCGACGAACCTGGCTCCGCCCGGATCCAGGTCGAACCCACCCATCGCGAAGCGGCCGCCCACGTATGGCTCGATGTCCACATTGGCGCCGAACCAGCGGCGGAACTGCTCGGGCTGGACCATCGACTCGAACACCGCGTCCGGCGGCGCGTCGATCACCACGGAAGCACGCAAGTCGCTCGACGTGAAGTCGCACTTGGGCGTCAGCGCACGGCCGGCCAGATAGTCGGCCAGGTTGGCGATCGCCAGTGACCAGAACGTCTGGAGCGCGCCACGGGCACCGGCCTTGTCGGCCAGCACCTCCGCGAAGGTCGGCAGGTCGCTCTGGCTCAGCGTCACCAGCGTGCCGCCCTCGTCCGCGGCCAGCTCGAACTCGACTGTGGACTCAACACCCTCGACGGTCCAGGCGAACCGGAGGGTGCGCTCGTCGACGTGCAGCACGCGCTGGTGCGGCTCAGCCCCGTCGGGCGTGTAGCGGCCCCAGAACTGGTACATGCCGGGCAGGTCGACCTCGGCGTGCTCGGCCAGCCACACACGCAGCGCGGCCGGGTCGGTCAGCGCCTCGTACACGACCTTCGGCGGGGCCGGAACGACCGCGCGCAGGCGCAGATCAGGCTCGGTCATCGGGATCTCCCTTCGGATAGCAGGCGACGGCCAGGCGAAACGCGTCGCCCTCGGCACCGCCGTAGCGGGTGAACAGGTCCTGGAGCGTCCGCTGGAGCTCGTCGAGAAACGCCTTGCGCTGCTCCGGGCGCACCCGGATGTCTCCGGAAACGCCGATCGACGGCAGGTCCGGCCGAGTGAGGTCGAGCGCGGCGACCTCCGCCTGGACGTCCTCCATCAGGTCGACCAGGTAGCCCAGACTGAGCCGGTCGCGCGACTGGCGCAGCCCGATCCGGCCCACCAGGCCCGGGGACAGCCAGTAGGACCGGCCGGCCGCCTGATAGATCCCCTCGTGGATCCCGCGCACCCGACGCTCGGCCACCTGCCGCACGAGGCTGGCCTCCAGCAGGCGTTTTACGTGGTAGTAGACCCGCTGCGGCGTCTGGTCGAGCTCGACCGCCACCTCGGTGCACGACCGGGGCTCGGCGAGCTGCCGCAGCACCTCGATCCGCTGCGGCTTGAGCAGGGCCTCAGCCTGCTGGATCTGGTCGAGGTAGACGACATCTCTCATGGCGAAAACCATCCTTTACGTAAAAGAATTTTTTGTCAATAGGCTCCCGCCGGGATACGGGAGCGGGCCGCGCTCGTCGCGCGGCCCGCTCTTTCGTGCGGTGAAAGGTCTCTAGCTGGTCGGGAAGTTGTCCGGGGTGCGGACGCGGTCGCGTACCCAGGCGCCGGCGGGCTTGAGCCGGCTGGTGCCGGTAAACGTGCCGTTGGGGCAGGTGCCCGCGGTGAAGACGGCGCCGGACCGTCCGTCGTCGGAGAAGTTCCAGTTGACCCAGCTGATCTTCTTCTGGGCCATCAGGTCGAGGTACGCCTGCGACTGGGTGAAGTTGTTGCCGCCGTCGCCGGACGCGGTCTGCGTGCCGAACTCGGTGACGAACATGGGGATCCGGTCGGCGGCGCGGGACAGCGTGTTCAGGTAGGAGCTGCCGTGCGAGGCCGCGTAGAAGTGGAACGTGTACATGATGTTGGTGGCGTTGACCGGGTTGTTGACGACCTCGGTCTCGCTGGCGCCGTCCGACACGCCCAGCGACGACCACGCCCTCGTGCCGAGCAGGACGACCGCGTCGGGGTCCTGCGCCCGGATCACCGGGATGATCTGGTGGTGGTAGTTGCGGATGGTCGACCACGAGACGCCGTTGGGCTCGTTCGCGACCTCGTAGATGACGTTGGTCTTGCTGTTGTGCCGGCTGGCGATCTCGGTGAAGAACGTCTTCGCCCGCGCGAGGTTGAAGTGGGGGTCACCGGGGTCCAGCATGTGCCAGTCCACAATGGCGTACATGCCGCGTGCGGTCGCCATCTCGATGAGGTTGTGCACGCGGTCGGTGAAGAGCCGCGGGTTGGTCTCGTACCCGTCCTCCTGGATGTACATGGAGATGCGCAGCACGTCCGCCTTCCAGTCGTTGGCGAGCGCGTCCAGCGAGGCGCCGTTCAGGCACTGGTAGTACCACTGGAGCCCGTGCGAAGACATGCCGCGCAGCTGGATCGGCCGGTTGTACTGGTTGCACAGGTTGACGCCGCACACGTGCAGCTGGCCGTTGACCGCCACCGGGGTGCCGCCGCTGGGCGGGGTGCCGGCGTCCACGTCGACGTAGTCGATGTTCGCCGGGCCGTTCGCCGTCGTCGCCGCGACGCGGATCGTGTTGGTGCCCGCGGTCAGGTTGGCCGTCAACGTCTTGGTGGCCCACGCCGTCCAGGCGCCGGTGCCGTTGAACGCGCTGGCCGACTGCACCACCGACCCGTTCACGCTGATGTCCGCCGGCCGGTTGGCCGTCGTGCCGTTCGCGTACCGGATGCCGATCGTCGCGGTGCCGGCGCTCGCCGCGTCCACAGTGAACTGGGCGAACGCTCCGACCGCGTTGGTCGCGTTGCAGAACCCGCTGCCGGAAAACCCGGCGTGGTTGGCGTCGATCGTGCCGCCGCACTGTGCCGGAGCGCTTTCCGCCTCGTAGCGCGTCGGCGCGGCGTACGCCGCGGACTGTACAGCTACGGCCAGCAGCAGGGCTGCACCCAGCAGGGCCGCACCTCTCTTCCCGTTCACGGACCACTCTCCTTATTGGATGTTGGAACGGCGGATGGCGTCGGGGCTGCCGTCGCCGTTGTTGTCCTCGTTGGTGGTGCCAAACCAGATCGCGTTCGCGCCGGGCACCTTCTCGACCGCGCGTAGGCGGCCGTAGGTGCTCACGAAGTAGGCCGAGGTGGTCCCGGCGCTGGTGCCGTTGAGCTCGACACGCCACAGCCGCTGGCCGCGCAGCGCCGCCATGTACACGGTGTCGTTGACGATCGCGATGCCGCTCGGCGAGGCCTGCGCGACGCCCCACGTCTTCTTGGGGTTCTCCATCCCGGCGGTGCCGCAGCTGCCCTCGCAGTCGGGCCAGCCGTAGTTGCGGCCGGACAGGATCAGGTTGAGCTCGTCGGCGCTGCTGTTGCCGAGCTCCGACGACCACAGCCGCCCGGCGGAGTCCCAGGCGAGACCCTGCGGGTTGCGGTGGCCGTACGAGTAGACGCGGGTGCCGAACGGGTTGCCCGGCGCCGCCGCACCGGTCTTGGTGATCCGCAGGATCTTGCCGTTGAGCGAGTTGCGGTCCTGGGCGAGGCTGGGCTGCTGCGCCTCGCCGGTGGTGACGTAGAGGAACCCGTCCGGTCCGAACTTGATCCGGCCGCCGTTGTGATAGCGGTTGCTGCGGATCGTGCCGCCCAGGTCGAGCACCGCGCGGCTGGACAGGGTACTGCCGTTGAACGCCATCCGCACGACGCGGTTGGCCGTGGTGCCGCCGTCGTTGGCGGTGTGCATGAAGAAGACGTCCTGGTCGGTGGTGCCGTTCCAGGTCGGCGACAGAGCCACGCCCATGAGGCCGCCCTCGCCGTCGGTGGTGACGCTGTTGGGCACGGTGCCGACCTGGGTCCTGGTGCCGGTCGGCGTGAGCTTGAAGACGCGGAACGTGTCCCGCTCGGTCACCAGGGCGGCGGAGCCGTCGGGATACCAGGAGATGTCCCACGGAATGTCCCAGTTGGACGGTCCGACAGTCGTGGGTGACTGCGGGGTGCCGCGGCTGCACGCGCCGGTCGTGAACGTCACCGCGTTGCTCGGGTTGGAGCGGTTGCCGGCCGCGTCTCTGGCCCGGACCCGCAGGGTGTACGCCGTGTCGCAGGTGAGGCCGGTGACCGTGGTGCTGGTCGCCGTGCCGCTCACCGTGTGGATGACGGTGCCGCTGGCGTCGACCACCTCGTACCCCGTGACGGCACGGTTGTCGGTGGCGGCTCCCCAGGTCAGGTTCACGGAGGTCTGGGTGACCGTGGCGGAGGTGAGGTTGGTCGGCGCGGTCGGCGGTGTCGGGTCGTCGATCGCCAGGGTCTTGCACAGCACCTCGGGGCTGGTGTCCGAGACGTTGCCGGCGGCGTCGCGGGCGAAGACCGAGATCTGGTACTGGAAGTTGGGCTGGAGCCCGGTCAGGTGGAACGGCGGCGCGGGCGGCGACGGGGCGGTGGCGATCTGCGTGCCCAGGTTGAAGATGTCGTAGGCGACGACGCCGGTGTCGTCGCTCGACGCCGGCCAGGCCAGGTCCATTTCGGACTCACCTATCCCGCTGCACGTCGGCTGGCCGGGAGCCGTCGGCCGCTGCGTGTCGACCGGGGCGGCCACCCGCAGGCGGTCCAGGTTGGGCCCGCCGCCGGCGGTGGTCGACGCGAGGGCGATCGTGTTGCCGCCGCTGGCGAGGTTGACGTTGACGGTCTGGGTGCCCCAGGTCGTCCAGGCGCCCGTGCCTTCGAACTGGATGGTCGCCGCGGTGCTGCCGTTGACGGTCAGGGTCATCGGGCGCACCGCCGCCGTGCCGTTGGCGTAGCGCACCTCGACGCCGTACGAGCCGGCCGTGCCCGGATTGCCGACCGTGCACGTGATGCCGCTGCCGGACACGTTGTCGCCGTTGACGAAGCCGGTGCCGGTGAAGCCGGCGTGGTTGGACTCGACGACGCCCTGGTTGATCGTGCAGCTCTCCGCCTGGTACTCGGTGAACTGCTGGGGCGGGGCGACTTCGAAGTCGACGTAGTCGAGGTTTGGCGGTCCGTTGGCCGTCGTGCCCTGGATCCGGATGGTGTTGCCGCCCGAGCTGACCTGGGCCGTCACGGTCTTGGTGGCCCAGGTGCTCCACGCCCCGGTCGACGGAAACGACGACGCGCCCTGCACCACCGTGCCGTTGACGAGGACGTCGGCGCCGCGGTCCGCCGTCGTGCCGTTCGCGTACCGGATCTGGATGGTCGCCGTGCCCGCGTTGGGCGCGCTCACGGTGAACTGCGCGAACCCGCCGACCGCGTTGGCGGCGTTGCAGAAGCCGCTGCCCGAGAAGCCGGCGTGGTTGGAGTCGATGGTGCCGTCACACTGTGCCGGCGCGCTTTCCGCCTCGTACCGGCTCGGTGCCGCCTGCGCGGCGCTCACCGGCGCGACGACGATCAGCGCCACCGAGGCGACGAGTGCGGCGGCCTTGCGTCGTTTCATGATTCTCCTATAGTTAGGAAAGCTGACTAACAGATCGAGGTTAACAAATCCCATTAAAAGATGGAAGATTATGATTCTGCCTCCGTGACCCGCACCGACATCGATGCGGGCCACGGAGCCGGGCGACGCCCTGGGCGGCCATGGTCACGTCCAGGCGGTCGAGATCAGGCGGATGGCGTCCACGCTCGCTACCGTTGCCCGGTGCGACAGAGATCGGATTAGTAAGGAAGCTGGTCCGTTACGGGAGCCTACATATAGGTCCTCATCTACGGAAGGCTCGGCAATAGATGGGATCTCTAATCAGTTGCCGCCTGGTTGACGTCAGGGATCGTAATCGATACGTTCACGTGGACTGCCGCCGGCAGGGCGACAGCCTTCCACATATGTGTACGGGGTAGGAGGGCACATGCCACGTCGCTTCCCGATCGCCGTCGTCGCCGCGCTCGCGGTCGCCCTCGCCGGCTGCTCGTCCACCGGAGAGTCGTCCGCACAGGACCCGGACGCGCCGATCGAGATCTGGATCCGCCAGGCGCCCGGCTCCGACTCGGAGAAGACCGCGCAGCGCCTCGCCGAGGCGTTCACCGCGTCCACCAAGATCCCGTCGAAGGTGGTGGCCATCTTCGACGACTTCGAGACCAAGCTCCAGCAGCAGGCGGCCCAGCGCCAGCTCCCCGACATCGTCATCAACGACACCGCCCAGCTGGGCAACATGCAGCAGCAGGGCTGGCTGCGCGAGGTCGACCGGGGCACCATCGGCGGCGGCGACAAGCTCGCCGACCGGGCGTGGAAGGCCGCACAGGCCGCCGACGGCAAGTACTATGCGATGCCGTTCTCGGCCCAGTCGTTCGCGCTGCTGGTCCGGGCCGACTGGCGGGCGAAGCTGAAGCTTCCGGCGCCGAAGACCTGGGCCGAGCTGGCCGACCTCGGCACCGCCTTCACCGAGCGCGACCCCGACGGCAACGGCAAGAAGGACACGTACGGCTTCGTCGTGCCCGGCACCACCCAGCGCGGCTACATGTCCTGGTACTTCTCCTCGTACCTGTGGGCCAACGGTGGCGACTTCGTCGAAGCGGCCGGCGAGGGCAAGTGGCGACCGGCCATCAACAACGCCAAGTCGGTGGAGGCCGCGACCTGGCTCAAGGAGCAGTTCTGCACCCGCAAGACGGTCAACCCCGGCGCGGTCAACCTCAACACCACCAGCTCGCACGAGGTCTTCGAGAAGGGCCAGGCCGGCATCTACCTGGTCGGCCCGTACGTGCTGGCCCGGTTCGTGAAGAGCATGGGCACCGAGAAGATCGAGGCGATCGAGGTGCCCAAGGGTCCGTCCGGCGGGCCGGGCACGCTCGCCGAGGGTGAGAACGTGTACCTGATGGCCGGCTCGGACAACGAGGCGGGACAGGTCAAGTTCGCCGAGTTCGCCGCCTCCGTCGAGGGCCAGACGATCGGCATGAACGCCGACAACCCCGGCGCCATCGTCCGCCTGCCGGCGAACACCACAGTGGACATGGCCACCGTCCGCAAGGACGAGCGCTGGGGCGTCTTCCAGAAGGCGTACGACACCGCCGGCGTCTACACGCCGAACGTGCCCAACTGGGCGCCGTTCCGCCAGGTCGCGGCCGACGGGCTCAACGCCGTGATGGCCGACTGCGCCTCCGACGTCAGGCAGTCGATGGACCGTCTCGCCGGGCAGCTCGGTGCGGAGTTGTCCAAACAGGACGTCCAGGCCGCCTGATCCGGCCGGTCGGGGGTCCGCGCGCGGCGTGGTGGGCGCCGTTCGCGGGTCCCTGACCGAGCGTTTGGAAGGAGGACACCGGATGGCGGTGACCACACCTACCGAGGTCGACAAGGGCGGACCGCCCGCGCCGCATCCGCCCACGGCCCGCCGGCGGCGCCGCCGCCACGGCAGCGCCGCCGTGCCGTGGCTGTTTCTCGCACCCGCCCTGATCCTCTTCCTGTACTTCAAGTTCATCCCCATGGCACAGGGCGTGCGGATGAGCTTCTTCGAGGTGCGCACCTACCTCGGCGACCGGTGGGTGGGCGGCGACAACTACACCACCATCGTCTCGGACGACGCGTTCACCAGCGCCATCTGGCACACGGTCCTGCTGGCGGCCGGCACCACCGCCGGTTCCCTCCTCTTAGGACTGCTGCTCGCGCTGCTCGTCGAGGGCACGGCCCGGCATCTGTGGCTGGTCCGCACCGCCGCGTTTCTGCCGGTGGTCACCACCATGGCGGTCATCGCCGAGGTGTGGCGCATCATGTACCACCCGGCGGCCGACGGACCGCTCAACAGCCTCATCGGCTGGATCGGCGTCGGCCCCCAGCCGTACCTCGCCGACGAGGACACGTCCCTGGCCTCCATCATGGCCGTCGGCATCTGGCGCGGCGCGCCGTACGACATGATGATCTTCCTGGCCGGCCTGGCGGGCGTGGACCGCACGCTGTACGAGTCGGCCGCGGTCGACGGCGCCTCGACGTGGCGGCGCTTCCGCCACGTGACCGTGCCGGCGCTGCGGCCGGTGTTCGCGATCCTCTTCACGCTCGCCGCGATCCGCGGGCTGCGCGTCTTCACCGAGGTCTTCCTGCTCACCAACGGCGCGCCCAACGGCTCGACCGAGGTGCTGATGACCCTCATCTACAAGCTCGGCCTCCAGCGCGGCGAGCTCGGCGTCGCCGCCGCCGGGTCGGTCGTGCTCTTCCTGGCCACGGCCGCGCTTACCGTCGCCGTCCGCCTCATGCGACGCAGAGGAGAGACATGAGCCAGCGGTACGACAGCGTGCTGGGCCTGGACGCCCGCCGCGGTCCACTCGCGACGGTCGGCAAGGTGGTGCTGTTCGGCGCCATGGTGATGGTGTTCGCCGGCCCGCTGGTGGCCCTGCTCATCGGGGCGTTCAGCCGGGTGGTCGACCCGACCAAGTTCTCGCTCGTGCCCGAGGGCGGGTTCACAGTGGACAACTTCGTACGCGCCGAGCAGCGCGGCGTGTACCGGTACCTGTTCAACTCGCTCGTGGTCGTGGGCCTCGGCCTGCTGCTCCAGATAGCCGTGAGCGTCTTCGCCGCCTACGCCCTGGCCCGCAAGCGGATGCGCGGCGCGGCCGTGGTGATGCTGCTGATCCTGGCGACGATGATGCTGCCGGAGGAGGTCATCGCGATCCCGCTCTCGGTCGTGCTGGCCGACCTGCCGCCCTTCCACCTCAACCTCATCGGCTCGTACGCCGGCATGATCCTGCCGGTCGCCGCGTGGGGCTTCTCCATCCTCGTGATGACCGAGTTCATGAAGGAGGTGCCGGTGGAGCTCGAGGAGGCGGCGCGCATCGATGGTGCGGGCGAGCTGCGCACGTTCTTCTCGGTGGTCCTGCCGCTGTGCCGCCCGGCGCTCGGCGTCATCGGCGTCTTCGGCTTCACGATGATCTGGGACCAGTACCTGCTCCCCCTGATCGTCGCGACCGAGCCGTCGCAGTACACGCTGCCCATCGCGTTGCGGACGCTGCGTTCCGACGAGGAGGTGGGCATCGGCGTGCTGCTCGCCGCCGCCATGCTCGCGCTGCTGCCGTCGGTGCTGGCGTTCCTGGCGTTCCAGCGGCAGTTCGTCCGCGGCCTGACGAGCGGCGCCATCAAGGGCTGACGAGCGGCGTTACCGGGACGCCCGGTCCGCGGTCAGCCCGGCTCGGCATCGCGGCGAGCAAGGTGTCGAGCGCCTGCTGCGCCGACCCAAGCCTCCCGTAACCGGGTCGAGGTGACCAGGTCGAGGCTGATCGGCCAAGATCGTCGGATGGACATCCAACAGGACGGGGAGGCGCGGCGGATGCCGGCCGGGTTGGTCGCGCTCGCGCTGGGCAGCTTCGGGATCGGGCTGACCGAGTTCGTCATCGCGGGCCTGCTGCCACAGGTGAGCGGCGACCTGGGCGTCTCGGAGGCCGCGGCCGGGTGGCTCATCTCGGGATACGCCCTCAGCGTCGCGGTCGGAGCGATCCTGCTGACCGCCGCCACCACCCGCTTGCACCGCAAGGCCGTCCTCGTCGGGTTGGTGGCGTTGTTCGTGCTCGGCAACCTGCTCTCCGCCGTCGCGCCCAACTACGTCGTGGCGCTGTTCGGCCGGATCGTCGCCGCGTTGTGCCACGGCTCGTTCTTCGGCATCGGCTCGCTCGTCGCCCGCCGCATGGTGCCGCCGGAGCGGGCCTCACGCGCGGTCGCCGTGATGTTCGCCGGGCTGACGGTCGCCAACGTGCTGGGCGTGCCGTTCGGCGCCCTGGTCGGCGAACGCTGGGGTTGGCGCGCCACCTTCTGGGCGATCACCGGGATCGGCGTGCTGGCCGTGGCCGCCATCGCGGTGTGGGTGCCGGCCTGGGCGGGCGCGGTCAACGAGGCGCACCGGCCGGCCGGGCTTCGCCGCCAGCTGCGCGCCTTCCGCTCCGGGCAGGTCTGGCTCACCCTCGCCGCGACCGCGCTCGGCTACGGCGGCATGTTCGGCGCGTTCAGCTACATCGCGTACACCTTCACCGAGGTCACCGGCTTCTCCAGCGCCGACGTCGCCTGGCTGCTCGTCGTGTACGGCACCGGCCTGGTGATCGGCAACGTCGCCGGTGGGAGGGCGGCCGACCGTGACCGCGATCGCACGCTGATCGTGTCGCTGGCCGGACTTGCCGCCACGCTCGCGGCGTTCGGGCTGCTGGCCGGCAGCCGGGTCGCGTCGGTGGTCCTGATATTCCTGATGGGCGTCTTCGGCTTCGCGAGCGTCCCCGGCATGATCACCCGCGTCACGGACGCCGCCGGCGGCGCCCCGCTCGCCGCCAGCGCCAACGTATCGGCCTCCAACGTCGGCAACGCCCTGGGCGCCTGGCTCGGCGGCCTCGCCATCACCGCCGGCCTCGGCTACACCGCACCGCTGTACGTAGGCGCCGCGGTCGTCGCGCTCGGCCTCGCCGTCATGGTGGTCACCGCGGCCTCCGCGGCCGCCAAACCCATGGCGAACACAAAGGTGTGAGCTAGATAGCTTCGGAGTCGGGTGGCGTCAACCCCTATTTAGACAGAGATTTGAGCTACCGCGGCGTCCGTCGTGGTCCAGACCGCTGCTCCCGCGGCCTCACCCATCCGCCGCTGGTCACGCTCACCCCTGCGCGCCACCGGCGGGGCGTGGACGGCCGGGGAACTCGGCTCGCCCTGGCGAGCCGCCGGCCGGGAGCGGTGCCCGCGGGAGCATACGGTCCGCGGCTGACGCGGACATGGGCAAAATATGCCTGAAGCAACGCCACGGCGAGCGGCGATCCTGGCCCCGAAAGGTCTCTAGCGCGACGGCCGGCGTGGTGCGGTGGCGCCGGTCAGTCGCGGTAGCGGGGCGCCGGCGGTGGCGGGGCGGGTCCGAGGCCGGACAGCCAGCGCCGGTGCATGGCCTGCCAGGTGCCGTCCTGGCGGATCCGCTCCAGCACCCGGTTGACCGCCCGGACCAGGTCGGTGGCGGCCGGTGCGGTGGCGACGCCGTACGGCTGGACGGCCAGAGACGGGCCCACCACGACCGTGGTGGGGTCCTGGGCGGCGAGGCCGGCGAGCAGGACGTCCGATGTGGACACCGCGGCGATCTGGTACTGCTGGAGCAGCACCAGGCAGTCGATGACCTCGGTCGTCGCGACGGGGACGACTCCGGGGTACCCGGCGATGTTGCGTATGGAGGTGCTGCCGGCCGCGGCGCAGACCTTCCGCCCGACGAGGTCGTCCATCGTGGCGATGCCGGCGCCGCGCGGCACGAGCAGGCGCTGGGCCGCGCTGAAGTACTCGGTGGAGAACGCCACCTGCCGCCAGTCACGGCAGGTCATGGTCATCGTGCGGGCGACGAGGTCGACGGAGCCGTCGGCGAGGCTGGGGACCCGGTCGGCGGCACCCAGCGCCACGAACCGGACCTTGTCGCGGCTGCCGAGCAGGTCGAGGGCGATCTCGCGGACCAGGTCGATCTCGAAGCCGGCCAGCTCCCCGGTGGTCGGGTCACGGAAGCCCATCTGGTACGCGTTCTGGCTGACACCCGCGACAAGGCGGCCACGGGCCCGGATCTTCGCGACCGTGGAGCCGCCGCCGGCGGCGGGGCGCAGGCTGGCCCGAGGGTCGCATCGCTCCGCCGGCTCCTCGGAGGGCGGCGGCGAGGCCGGATCCTGAACCCCGGCCGGCCGGGGAGCCTGCGCCGCCGCCGCTGACGGCTCGACGGCGGCCGGCCGCCCGGCCGCACACCCGCCGGCCCCGACCAGGGCCAGCACGGCGGTCACCGCTGCCGCTCTACCCGACAACCACGTCATCAGGCGGAACGGTAACGACAGCCGTCAACAACGGCCCGACGTGGTCAGCCAGGCTTCGGCCGGCGGCGGCGCCGTCCCATCGTCAGCAAATCCCGAACGTCCGGAGCGATGCGGGGAATCGCCCTCCCCAGGTAGGCCGCGACGAACGCGTCCGCTATGGCGGCCTTCCACTCGCCCGTGCAGAGCAGAACGACGGCCCACACGGCGGCGGCCACCGCGCCGGCGGCGATCGGGTAACCGAGGATCCGGTCGAGGAGATCGGGGGGTTCAGCTTTCACCGCTCTGCCCTCCGAGTCCCGCGCGACCACTCCAACCAGTGTCCCCGTGTGGCGGCCGCCGGAGTGTCAGGGAGCTGACGCGGAGGCATGAATCCGTGACCGCGAGCCCGCCAGCCGGCGCACAGCCGCCCCCGCCGGGCAAAAACATTGACAGTCGACTATCTCGACGTGGACGCTTACCGTATCGGTCCCGGTGTGGAAGGTGCGTTGTCATGGGTGTATCGAGGCGGTCGACCCTGGCCGTGTGCGGCATCGTCGCGGCGGCCGGCCTGCTCGTCGCGGCCGCGATGACGTCGGCCGGCGCGGCGGCGTCCCTGCCCGGCGAAGGCGGATGCCGGGCCACCGCGCGCGTCGACGCCCAATGGGGCACCGGGGCGACCGGCGGGCAGATCGTCAGCCTCACCGTCACCAACACCTCGGCGACGACCGCGACGAGATGGAACGTGGCGTGGACCCTCGGCGCGGGCCAGCGGGTCCTGTCGGCGTGGAACGCCACCCTCACCACGACCGGCACCACCGTGACGGCGGTCAACGCCGGGCACAACGGGGTCCTCGCCCCCGCGGCGTCGACCACCTTCGGGGCGCAGCTGTCCGGCGTCGCACCGGCTCCCGCCCCGAGCTGCGGCAACGACACGGTGACGCCGCCCACCACCACGCCACCCAGCGGGGTCGACGTCGCGGTCACGCAGGCCGACAACCAGCGCACCGTGACCTTGCTCGTCGGGCAGACGCTCGGCGTGGCCCTGGGAGCCGACTTCCTCCCGCCAACGGTCAGCGGCCCCGCCCTCACCCGGCTCTCCACGAGCGGCGGCTATCCCACCGGGCAACCGCTCGCCGCGTCCTACCGCGCCGTGGCGGCTGGCTCTGTCGACATCACGACACAAACCGACTACGCCTGCCTGCACACCTCGCCGCCGTGCGCGCTCCCCACCACACTGTGGACACTGCACGTCAATGTCGTCGACGTGCCATCCACCGGTCAGACCGTCACCGTCTCCACAGTCGACAATCAGAGCACCGTGCGGCTGCGCGTCGGCGACACGCTCGTGGTGAGCCTGCCCAGCGCCTACCTGCCACCGACCCTGAGCGCCAGCGGGGTCGTCGCACGGCGCGACGTCGCCGGTGGCTATCCCACCGGCCAGCCGCTCCTGGCCCGCTACGTCGCGATGGCACCGGGACAGACCGACGTGTCCACCTTCACGGACGACCCGTGCAACCACCTGCCGACACCCTGCCCGTCACCGTCGGTGCGCTGGACCGTCCACATCGCTGTCACCGCCTGAGCACACCGACGGCCCCTTCCGGGTCACCCGTATCAGTGAGGGTGCGGTCGTATCCGCCTCGGTAGGCTGGCACCGTGCCGGTTTCGGCCTCGCCGCGGGGGAGCATCCGATGAGTGTCGGTGGCGCGCGTGCGTCCGTGCGGGCGCAGCTAGGCCTGGCGGGTGTGTCGGATCTGGCCGACGTGAGCACCGCGGTGCCAAATGACCATTGGCACCCTGGGCTGACCAATTCCTTGAAGGCGTTGGCCGATGCCCAGTGGGCCGACGGCCAGCATGCGGCGGCGGTGCGCACGCTCCAGGACCGTGTGCGGGTCTTCGAGCGGCTGGAGAAGGTCGACGCCGCCAGCCATTCCGCACATCTGGCGGCCGCGTTGGTGGATCTGTGCGCGTATCGGCGGGTGGAGGACATCCCGCTGCCGGAGCGGGCCGGTGAGCGGGCGGTCTCGATCTTTCAGCGCCTGGCCGGCATCAGCGACTACGACGCGCTCGGCCGGCAGCCGCCCAACGAGATGTGGGCCAAGCTCGCCGGGGCTCTGCTGATGCTCGCGCACGCACAGTGGATGTCCGCCCATCGTGGGCCCGCGGTGCGCACTCTGCTCGACCGGGTGAAAATCTACGATCGCCTCGCCGCGGTCGACTCCGATCAGCGGGCCGCGCTGGCGACCGCGCTGACCGACGTGTGTGCCTTCCGGCGGCCGGAGGACCATCCGATCCCGCAGCAGGCCGGTGAACGGGCTGTGGCGATCTTCCAGGAGCTCGCCGGCATCCGCGACTATCCCACCGTCGACGTGCTGGCGCCCAACCAGCACTGGCACAGCCCGGGGCTCGGTGGCTCGCTCTACCTGCTGGCGCACGCGTACGACCTGGCCGGTGACCGGTTCCGGTCGGCATTGTCCATGGCCAAGCGTGCCGTGGTCTACCGGCGCCTGGCACACCAGGACCCGACGGGCTTCCAGGAGGTCTCGGCGGCGGCCGACGACGACGCGGCCAACCGCATGCACGGTGCGATCGCCACCAGGGCCTTCGCCGGGCATGTCCTGCGCGGCACGCTGGCGGATCCGCCCGGCACGCCGGTGACCGGCACCGTCCACGACGCCGCGACCGGCGCCGGCGGCGTGTTCGTCGCGGGCTACCTGAGCAACGGCAGGTTCTTCGGCGCCGACATCACCGGTCCGGCGCTCGACGGGTTCGCGGTGACCACCCCCGCGCTGATGTCACCGCCGGTCGCCGGGGTGGTCACCGCCCTGGTGACCGGCGTCGGCGGCACGAGCCACGACGGCTTCCCGGTAACCGGCACGCTGAGCCCCTCCGGCGCGCCCGTCACCGGCACCGTCCACATCACCGGTGGGCTTTCGGCCGACGGCGTCCCAGTCACCGGCACAGTCAGCGGCACCACCGCCGACGGGTCGACCGTCACCGCGACCGCCACCGGCTCGCTCGGCACGGACGGCCACGTCAGCGCCACCGTGACGGGCACGACCTCCACCGGCGCCCCGCTCGTCGGCACCTTCGACGGCACCGCGACGGCGCCGTCCGTCTCCCCATCGGTCACACCGGCGTCGCCGGCCTCGACCGCGACCACCTCACCACCCGGAGGTTCCCCGATGCCGGAGCTGCCCAACTCGACGCGCACCTTCCTGAAGGCGACCTACGACCGAGTGGGTCTGGCCACCGGGACAGCGGCGGCCGGGCTCCGGAGCGAACCGACCGCGTTCGAAAAGCTGGCCTTCGCCCGCGATGTGGCGGCCACTCCGGCGGAGGCGCGAGCGCTGGCCGACGAGGCCGGCGACGGTCGGCCCGACCTGCGGCAGGCCGCCCAGGCCCTCGCGGCGGCGGCCACCGCACCGGCGCGCGCACCGCAGGCCGCGCAGCTGCTCGCGACGGTGGGTGCCGACGACCTGATCGACGCGGCACGGCGGATCGACGCGCTGCGCGAGCGACAGTCGGCGTCGTCCGGCCTCGAAATGATGATCAGTCGCTTCGTCGAACGTCGCCGGGTCGAGCCGGTCGCCTGGTTGCATCTGGAGCGCGTCGAGATGACGCCGGTCGGCGTCGAACGCGGTGAGCTCGTAGCCACCGTGCCGATGGCGCCCGGCGAGAAGGTGTTCGTCAGCCACAAGGAATGGGCGACGCACAGCTCCGAGCTCGAAGACATCGTCACCGACGAGCTGGAGACCTACAGCGAGCAGGGCGTGGCCGAAAAGAGCGACGCCGCGATGAGCAACGAGTCGGAGACCAAGCGGGAGACCGCCACCAACTTCGGTGTCAGCGCCACCGGCGGCTACGGTCCGGTCACGCTCACCACGTCGCTGGACGTGAAGGCCGCCGACTCCGAACGTGGCGCGCGTACCGCGAGCGTCAAGCAGTCGCTGGAGCAGACGCGCAAGGCCTCGGCCCGGGTGCGCAAGGAACACAAGGTTTCCATGCGCATCGAGACCCACACCGGCACCGAAGACACCGCCGCCAAGGAGATCCGCAACGAGACCGGCCGGCCGATCCGGATCGACTACTACCGGATGATGCGCAAGTGGCGGGTCGACCTTATCCGGTACGGCATCCGGATGACGTACGACCTCGTGGTGCCCGACCCGGGTGCGAGCCTGCGCCGCGTCTACGCCCAGATCCTGGAGCTGAGGTCCAAGCTCGGGCCCTTCGTCTTCGACGTGCCCTACGGCGACGTCACGCCGGCCAACTACCGCAGGCTCGCCGACCGGTTCGGCGCACAGGTGGACGACCCGCCCGGCGAGCGGGCGCCGCTGCACCTCACGATCAGCAACGCCCCCGGCCTCGGCATCGGGCACCACAACGTGTCGATGCCGATCGACGTGCCCGACGGCTACCAGATCGCCGAGGTCGAGTTCACCGCCCGGGTGACGAGCCCGCCCGGTGTGCACTTCGGGCTACGGATCCTCGGCACCACCTACGAAAAGCCGGAGCCACAGGGCGACCAGACCTATCCGCCGACGGTGCTGCGTACGCCGGCCGGCGGTCCCTACCTCGAGACGGCCACCGGGCGGGTCAACGTGGTGTTGCTGCTGCACGACGCCGAAACCGTCGCCGCCGAGCTCGTCGTGAAGATCAAACCGGCGACGGCCGGGCTGGCGTCCTGGCAGAAGGCCACCTGGAACTCCCTCTTCAACGCCGCACAGTCGCAGCACTACGCGCTACAGCAGGACATCGCCGGCCGGATAGCCGAGCTCGAAGCGTCCGTCGACCGCGACGACACGTTGAGCCTGCGCCGCGCCGAGCGTGAGGAGATCATGAAACGGACCCTTCAGTGGCTGTTCGGGCCGACCTTCGACGTCAGCCCCGACTGGGTCGTACAGGCGATGAACGACGCCAGCCGCGACGACACCCAGCTGCTGCTCGAACGTGCCGCCTGGCAAGGCGTCCGTGAGTTCGGCGAGTTCGTCAAGTTTCTGCACCACGCCGTCGAGTGGGAAAACATCCTCTACTTCCTGTACCCGTACTTCTGGGGCTCCCGCACCGACACGGACCCCGCGGCGACCACGCCGGCCGATTCCAGCCAGATGAAACAGTTCGCCTGGCACCCCGACTCCACCCGCCGCGAGTTCATGCGCGCGGGCGCGGCCCGGGTGGTGCTGCCGATCCGCACCGGATACGAAGCCGAGTTCGCGCGCTTCATGGAGCTGGGCATCCTGGAGGGCGGCGCCGGTGGTGGCGCTGACGTCATCCCGCAGCCCGGCGCGGAGCCGTTGACCACTCCCTACCTGTCGATCGCCACCGAGATGCAAAACTTCGCCCGGACCAACTACGCGGGCATCCCGGCGGCCAACCCCGACGTGAAGGCTCGCACCAGGCCACTGGTGAGCGTGCAGCAGCAGAAGGCGTGGGACGACATCCAGCGCCTCACGGGTGAGGTCGAGAGGTACGCCGCGCAGCGCAAAGCCCAGGACGTGCCGGGTTGGGTCGGCGCGCCGGTGGAGTACAGGTACTATCCGACCACCGCCCAAGGCTTTCAGGTCCTGCCGGCCCCGGCGACCGGTCCGCTGCCGTTGACCGACCCGTGGGGTAACAAGTACCGCTACGAGTCGCCGGGCAAGACCGCGCCCTTCGTCATCTACAGCCTCGGCGCGCGAAACCAGCCGGGCGGCGACGGCGAAGACGCCGATGTCAGCACGGACGCCGAAGGCAACCTGATCGCCACCTGGCACGAGTACACACCCACGAGCGGCGTCGACATCCAGGTCGACACGCCACTGACCGGCACCGCCTGACCGGCGTCTGTCCACGCAGGAGGATCGGTGCCACCTCGCGCCCGCCGACCCGCCGGCCCGCGCCGCGACACGGTGCCGGCCGCGTTCGTCGGCGTCGACCGGATCTCCCTGCCGATCGTCGGCACGGGCCGGCGCCGGACCTTCTCCGTGGCGTGGATGGAGTGGCTCTACGATCATTCCAACATCCGATGGACGGCCGCCTACCTGTTCGGAGACCGCGATCGGGGCTGGATCAGCAACGCCCGTGACGTACAGCGAATCGGCTACGGGATCCTGCCGATCTGGATGCCCGCCAGCAAGGGCCACGTCCACGATGGACACGCGCGCGTCGGTGCCAACGACGCCGCGACCGAGGCGAACGCCCGCGCCGACGCGCTGGAAGCCAAGCAGGCGGCGGTCGCCGCCGGCATGCCGGCCGGTGCGGTCATATACATCGACTCCGAAGACCAGAACAACCCCCGGGGCGCGGCACTTTCCGCCCCCGCGATCCGCTACTTCACCACCTGGCTCGATGCCATGAGCGCACCCGGCCCGGGCCCGCTACCCGTATTTCGGGCCGGCCTGTACTCCCGGGACCAGCCCGTCGCGGAGGTCCTCGCGGAGCGCCCCTTCGTCTTCAGCTGGCCGATCGACCGCCAGCTCCAGGTGTCTCATGTGGCACCGTTCACCCAGACGGCCAGCGCGATAAGCGTCCAGCATCCCTCCGTCGCGGCGGTCGCCATCGCGCCCGGAGGGCTCGCCTGGCCGGTGGCCCGGCAAAACTACTACTACCGCAACAACACTCCGCGCCGGCGCAGCGAGCCGAATGCGGAGATCCCCGCGCCCGCGAGCCCGGCTCCCGCCGGCGCCCCAGGTGGCGCGCAACGCGAATGGGACTTCTCCTCGTCCCTCGTACGGGACCCGTCGTTTCCCGCCGGCGAACCACGCCTGGCGGCAGCCGTCGTCAACAACCGCCCGCTGCTCGTCACGCTGACGCCGGTCGAACCCCAGCCGGGCAGGACACCGCGGCAGCGGACCGGAGCGGTGCGGATCCACTGGCCGGCGAGGACCGCCCGACCCATCGACGTCCCGGTCGACGCCGCCACGCCCGTCGACCCCGAACGGACGGTCGTCGCCGCGAGCGGCATCGCCGGCACGGTCCACTTCGCGATGGTCGGCATACGCGGCGGCGGCGGGCCACCGCGCACCGTCCTCACCGGACAGATCGCCGCCGCGGGTGTCGTCGCACCCGCGCCGCTGCCCGGCACCGTTCCCGAGCCCCGGCGGCTCGACGGGATGGCCATCGCCACAGCCGGAAACACCGCCAACCTCGTCTACATCGACCGCGACAACCGGATCGTCTACGCCCACCACGACACTCGCCGGTGGCTTGTCGAGACGCCGCGGCTGCCCAGCGCGCATCCGCTGAGCCGGCTCGCCGTCACCACCGACGGCACCACCGTCACGTGGGTCTACATCGGACCGGGCAACGCACTCACCGTCTGCGACCGGCAGGCGGCCCCGGTCCTCGCGGCCACCGTCACCGCGACGGTAGCGCTCCCGCCGGGGACGGGACCGGCGAACAGCCTCGCCGCGGTGACCGCCGGCGTCGGCCGCTCCCTCGTACTCGTGACCGGACCCGACCGCCGGCTCTGGGCGGCCACAAAGCTCCGCGGGCAGTGGAGCCCACTCCAGCCGCTGCAGGGCGACAACCAGCCAAGCACCGTCGACGCGCACGCTCCGCTGGCCGCCGTCGCGACGGGTGCCGGCACACCCGTCGTGGTGGCGCTGGGCACGGACGGCCTCGTCCACAGGTACGACCTGTCGCCGGCCGCGGGCTCCGCCACCGAATGGACGGCCACCCGGGCAGACGCTCTCGGCGGCACGACCGGCCCCGCCGTCAACCCGTTCGGCGATCTCCAGGTGATCCAACCGGCGGGTCAGCCGGCGCTCCTGGCCGCCGACATCCTCACCGCACAAGGATCCCGTGGGCAGCTCGTCGCTCTCGACAGCGGCGTCTTTCTCCTCGGCGAACCCACCCGGTAGGTTGCCGGGATGCATCGCAGCCGACTTTCGACCATCCTGATCGACGCGCCGACCGGCGAGGCCGCCGCGGCCGCTGACTTCTGGTCGCGGGCGCTGGGCGTGCCCGCGCGGCCGGTGCCGGACGAGGAGCAGTTCACCTCCCTACCCGGCGCCCTGCCCGGCCTCAGCCTGGCGGTACAGGCCGTCGACGACAAGGCCCGCTACCACGTAGACATCGAAAGCGACGACGTCGAGGCCGAGGCCGCGCGGCTCGTCGCGCTGGGCGCCGTCGAGGTCGACCGGTGGCTGGAGTGCCGGATCCTGCGGGCTCCTGGCGGACATCTGCTGTGTGTAATACCGCGACACAGCGACCCCGAGACCTTCGAACGCCACGCGCACACCTGGCCGTAGCCGTACCCCGACAAGGTCATAGCAAAGGGATTCGGCCGGTCTTGGCGATCGCGGCGAAGGCGTGCGCGCTGGGTTTCGGGACACGGGTGAAGTCTTCGCCAACGGCGATGAGGCCGAACGTGGGCCGGTAGCCTTCGCTCCACTCGAAGTTGTCGAACGCGGACCAGTGCAGGTAGCCGCGCACGTCGACACCCTCGGCCCGGGCCTGGGCCAGCGCGGCGACATGGGTGTGCAGATAGTCGACCCGCTCGGTGTCGTCCGCGGTGGCGATGCCGTTCTCGGTGACGTAGAGCGGCAAGCCGGTCTCGGCGGCCCGGTGCAACACCTTCCGCAGCCCGTCGGGGTAGGTCGCCCATCCCATCTGGGTGAGGCGGTGGCCGGGCGGTGGTTCGGCGAAGAACGTGGGTGACGCGGGGTCGACCCACTGCTTGCGGTAGTACTGGACGCCGAGCCAGTCGCCGCGGTCGGGTCCGGTGAGGCCGTCGAGGTAGAGGTCGACGATCTCGTGCCGCATGAGGCGGTGGAAGGCGTGGCAGGCGTCGTCGTCGCGGATGGGGGCGAGCAGCGGCAGGTTGACCGCGAGGCCGGCGCGCGAGCGTGGTGCGGCGTGGTGGACGGCGCGGACGGCGGCGTGGTGCGCGTTCAACAGGACCCGGCCGGCGCGTTTCCAGAGGGTGGGGTTGGTGATGCCGGGCGGATGGTAGCCCTCGAGGTAGCCGTGCAGGGCGACCATCTGCGGTTCGTTGACGGTGCAGACATAGGGCATCAGGTCGCCGAGCTCGGCCGCCACCCGGTGGCAGTAGTCGGCGAACACGTCGACCGCGTCCGGTGCGAGCCAGCCGCCGGCGGCGGCGAACCAGCGCGGCAGCGTGAAGTGGTGCAGCGTGACGAAGGCGGTCATGCCGGTGTCGGCGAGCGCGGTCAGCACCCGCCGGTAGTGGTCGATCGCGGCGCGGCTGAACTCGCCGGGCGCGGGCTGGATCCGCGCCCACTCCACGGAGAGCCGGTGGGCGTTGTGGCCGAGCGAGGCCAGGAGGGCGAAGTCCTCGGCGTACCGGTGATAGTGGTCGATCGCGTCGCCGGAGGACTCGCGGGCGGCGGTGCGCGGGTCGTGTTCGAAGTCCCACCAGTCGCTGTTGACGTTGCCGCCTTCGACTTGATGGGCCGACGTGGCCGCCCCCCAGAGGAAGGCGGCCGGAAAGTCGGTCTGACTCATCGTGTGACGGTGAAGGTGTACGAACCGGAGGCGACGCGGTAGACCGCGTAGCCGCCGTCGACGCGGACGAAGTCGGCCCGGTCCGGCTTGCCGGTGACCCGGCCGCCCTGGAGGGGTACCCAGACCTCGGCGCTGGTGTTGGTGGGCACGGTGACCGAGAGCCGCAGCCAGTCGTCGCCCTTGCGCCACTCGGCGCGTGCCTCGCCTGCCGGGGTGCGGTAGCTGCCCTTGGCGAAGGTGAGGTCACCGACGATCTTCGGCTGGAAGACCAGCTTCCGATACGCGAGCGAGTCGGAGCGGATGCCCGCAATTCCACTGTGGAACCACTCCTCGATCTGGGCGAGGATCATGTGGTTCTTGGAGTCGCCGCGGGTCCAGCGCTCCCCGATGGTGGTCATGCCGCCGGGGTTGGCGACGGTGGACTGCATGAAGTAGCCGTAGCTGGGTTGCTCGTCCTCCTGGAGCAGGTCCCACAGCACGTCGTCGCGGCCGGCCGCGGCCAGGGCCCGGACGGTCGGTGCCATGCCGATGGTGCCGCCGCTGAAGTGCGGGCCGTCACCGTTGGGGTGGAAGGCGTAGACGAGCTCGACGAGCGCGTCGAGTACGGCGCCGCGCTCGCTGTCGGGCACGAGGCCGGCGTCGAGGGCGAGCGCCTGCGCCGCCTGGGTGGCGCCGGCGTTGCCCGCGGCGGTGTAGCGCCGCAACTCCGTGTTGTAGAAGTGGGCGTTGAACGCCTCCTTGATGTCGGCCGCCAGGGCGTCGTAGCGATCGGCGTCCGCTGCGTGACCGGTCAGCCGCGCCATCATGGCGAGCTTGGCGATCATGACGTAGTAACCCCACGTACCGGTGATCCGGCCGGAGGTCTGTTCGGCGGAGACCCAGTCGGCCAGTGCCGCGTCGACGATGTGCGCGTCGGGGCCGGTGAGCACCTTCTGCCGCTGGATGTAGTCGGCGAAGTCGACCATCTGGTCGTAGTAGCGGGCCATCGTCTGGGTGTCGCCGTACAGCTCGTACAGCATCGCGGGTACGAGGATGATGGCGTTGCCCCAGTTGATCTCGTCGCCGAAGCGGCCGGTGTAGCCCCAGTCGTAGACCGGCGTCTTCAGCGCCACGTTGCCGAACATCGGGGTGTCCGCTTTGGACTGTCCCTCGACGAGGTGGTGCATGCTGGTCCGCATGTAGGCGGCCAGCTGGTGGTTGCGGTGGATGGCGCCCATCGGCATGGTGTAGTCCGCCGGGTAGGACAGCTTCTCCCGGCCGGGGCAGTCGGTGAAGACGGACATGACGTTGGCGGCGAACGAGTAGCGGACCATCTTGTTGACACGGTTGACCCGGGCGTTGGAGGTGGTCACCTCGCCGGCGACCGGCGTGGTGGCCTGTAGCCGCAGACCCTTGATCGTGTCCGCGGTGGGCACGTACCCCTCCGGCAGGCCGGTGACCTGCACCCACTGCATGCCGAAGTAGTTGAAGTCGGGGTGCCAGGTCTCGCCGCCGGGCAGGCCGGCGGTGGTGTACGTGTTGAACAGGTCGACGCCGCGGCTGCCGCCGCCACCGCGCAGCGACGCCTGGTCGACGGTGCCGTCCGCGGCCAGGGACTCCGCCGGTGACATGCGGATGGTGGTGCCGGCCGGTATCCCGGGCTTGAGGCGCAGCTCGGGCCAGCCGACGATGTTCTGCCCGAAGTCGAAGACCCACGTGCCCGGGACCAGGTTGGTCACCGACACCGGTGTGAAGGTCTCCACGACCTCGACGGGCTCGGCGGCGCGGGCGACGAGCTTCGTGGCCAGGTTGGGCGGCGGTGCGATGCCGGCGTCGATCCAGCCGGTCGGTGTGCCGTCGCGACGTGTCGCGGTGGCGGTCAGGTTCGAGCCGGGCCGGTCCCAGCCGGGCTGTTCGCGGCGGGCGTCGTGGTCGGCGCCGGAGTACCAGGCGTCGGTCACCAGCGGGCCGAGGGCGGTGCGCCAGCGGCGGTCGGAGACGATGACCTCGCTGCCGCCGTTGCTGTAGGAGATTTCCAGCCGGGCGATCAGGCGCGGGGTGACGGCGGCACCGGCGCTGGGGTCGCTGGCGGCGATGTTGTTGCCGGAGCCGGTCACCAGCGCTCCGGCGGTGTGCGGCTTGGCCAGTCCGGGGGTGAAGGTGATGTCCGTGGTGCCGATCGCGGTGATGACCCGCGACTCGAGGCTGTCGCCGCCGTTGCCGGTGTCGACGTTGACGGTGCCGCCGACGTGGTAGCCGGTGACGCCGCTGAGGGTGACGGTGGTGGCGCCGGCCTCGACGTCGGCGGTGAGCGTGCCGCTGCCCTTGAGCTGGCTCTGCCACCACGAGTAGGGCGCGGTGCGGCCGACGGCGGGGTTGGTGACGCTGCGCCGTACGTAGGCGGGGCCGTTGCCGAGCGCCACGCCGAGGGTGTTGCCGCCGCCGCGCAGCCGCTCGGTGACGTCGTAGGTGCGGTACTCGCTGGAGAGCTGGTAGTTGGAGTTGCCGGGGGCGAGAACCTCGTCGGTCAGGGTCCGCCCGTTCAACGTCGGCTTGTGCAAGCCCACGCCGGACAGGTACAGGCGAGCCTCGGCCACCTTGCGGTGACGGTTCACAGTGAACTGGCGGGCGAAGATCGGCATGGCCTGGTTCTCGACACGGCCCGGATACTCGATCCACCGGGCCGATCCCCAGTCGGACTGGTCGAGCAGGCCCATCTCCCAGCCGGACGGCGCGCTCCAGTCGGAGACCCGGCGGTCGGCGTCCCACACGCGCACCTGCCACAGCGCCTGCTGCCGGGAGGCGAGGGGCTTGCCGGCGTACGCGACGCCGGTCTGCCGGTCCGAGCTGACCTTGCCCGAGTCCCAGATCAGCCGGCCGCGCCTGAGGTCCGACTCGCTGCGCGCGGCCTGGATCTGGTAGGCGGTCTGCCGGTCACCCGGGCACGCCGCGTGGGAGTGCCGGCGGTAGCACGCGTGTGACGTGGCCCGGCGCGTCTCGGTGATCTGCCAGCCGAACGTCGGTGTGGTGTTGTCGATGCCCAACGGCTCGTCGAAGCGGCCGTCGACCTGGAGGTTGACGACCTGGACGTTGGGTTGCCCGCTGCCGTGGCCGGAAGCGGGCGCGGAGGTCAGCGCCTGCGACGCGAGCAGGGTCACGCACGCCCCTACTCCCGCCAGCACACGCCGGCGTTGCCTGGTTTCTGACACCTGTGCCCTCCTTCGGGTGCCCCGCCGGTGGTGCGGTCACCGGCGGGGTGGTTTGGGGTTACTCGCCGGCCTTGTAGTCGGCGTCCATGGCGCCGAGGACCTTCGCCGGCGTGGACTGGTTGCTGAAGACCTCCTGGAGGCCGGACAGCATGGTCTGCTGCACCTTCGCGTTGGGCCACAGCTGGTCCATGAACGGCACCGTGCGGTTGCCCTGGATGAACGTGGTGAGGTCGGTGAACGCCGGGTCCACGGTGGAGCCGGAGTCGGGCAGCGACGGAAGGCTGCCCTGCTTGCCGTTGAACACCTTCATGCCCTCGGGCGACATGACGAAGTTGACGAACTTCAGCGCCAGATCCTTGTTCTTCGCCTTCGCGTTCACCCCGTAGCCGGCGCCCGCCGCGGCCGGCATGAAGAACGAGGCCGGGTCGTCGGTGGCCGGCAGCGGCTTGAGGATGTAGCTGCTGGCCGCGTTCTTGCCCTTCAGCAGCGCGACCACCCAGTTGCCCTGGATGATGCCGAGCGTCTTGCCGGTCGCGGCGAGCTCCTGGCTGGCCTCGTAGCTGGTGCCCAGCGGGTTCTTCTGGAAGCAGCCGTTGCTGTTCATCTCCTGGTACTTGGCCATCGCCGTGGTCCACGGGGAGTTGGCGAACGTGGCCTGGCCGGCCTGCATCTTCTTGTCGAAGTCACGGTCGCCGCTGTAGACGGTCGTGGCGACGAGCGCGTACAGCACGAGCTGGGTTACCCAGTTGTCCTGGATGCCGAGCGCGAACGCCGGAGTGCCCTTGCCCGCCGCCGCCTTGCAGAACGCCAGCAGCTCGGTCCAGGTGCCCGGCGGCTGCAACCCCGCCTTGGTCATGGCCTCCTGGTTGTAGATGGCACCGATGCCGTTGAGGCCGAACAGCGCGTTGTACGTCTTGCCCTCGTACTGCGCGACGCTCTTGACCGCTTCGGGCAGCTTGGACGCCCACGCCTGGTCGGACAGGTCGAGCAGGTAGCCGGGCTTGGCCAGCACGTAGGTGGCGCCGGGGTTGCCGTTGCCCGGCCACACCGTCATCACGTCAGGTGCCGTACCGGAGGAGAGCTGGGTGCGGATCTGCTGCTGGTACTGGTCGGCGCCACTGGTGGTGAAGTTGACCTTGACGCCCGGGTTGGCCGCCTCGAACGCCTTGACGACGTCCTCGATGGAGCCCTGGTCGACCGAGGCGAGGGTCAGGGTCTTGTTGTCGCCGCCGCCGGAGCCGGAGTTGGTCCCGCCGCTACACGCGGCCAGCAACGTCGCGGCGACCGCCAGGCTCAAGAATCCTTTTATCTCCATGGCATCTCCAAAATCGACTCAAGACAGTGCGCTGAAGGTGTAGCGGCCGGACGCCAGCCGCAGGGCGACCCCTGTGGCGGACGGCTCGGCCCCATGAGCTCCCGGCCCGCCGTCCTCCCGAACGCTGTCCGGGTCGCAGGTGGGGATCTCCAGTAGTGCGGTGCATCCAGGCGGCACCGTGGCCGTCACGGTGATCCGGCCGTCCTCGATGGACCAGCCGCAGGCGACCCGCCCCCGCACCGTCTCCTGCTCCGCCCGCGCCCAGGACAGGCGCCCGCCGGGCAATGGACGCAGCAGCAGTTCGCGATAGCCGACCGACCGCGGTGTCTGGTCGATGCCGGCGACGCGGCCGTAGAGCCAGTCGCCGACGCTGCCGAGGCTGTAGTGGTTGAACGAGTTCATCGCCGGGGACTGGAAGCCGGCGTGGTCGGTCCAGCCGTCCCACCGCTCCCAGATGGTGGTGGCGCCGTGCCGGATCGAGTAACCCCACGACGGGTACTCGTCCTGGTGCAGCAGCGCGTAGGCGAGGTCGGCACGGCCGTGGTCGGCCAGCACCGGGCACAGCAGGGCCACGCCGACGAACCCGGTGGTGAGCCGGTAGTCCCGCTTTTCTATGTCCGCGGCGAGGTGGCCGACCGCCGCCGGCACCAGCCGCTCCGGCAGCAGGTCGAACGCCAACGCCAGCAGGTAGCCGGTCTGCGTGTCGCCCTCGACCCGGCCGTCCTCGTCCACATAGGAGTCGACGAACGCGGCCCGGACGCCGCTGTGCAGGGTCCATAGGTCGTTGGCCTCGTCGTACCGGCCGAGCACCTCCGCCGCCTGCGCGACGAGCTGGGTGCTGCGGGCGAAGTACGCGGTGGCGAGCACGTCCCGCGGTGTGCTGGCGTCGAGCTGGAGCCAGTCGCCGTACGAGTTGCCGGTGCGGTGCCGCCACCGCAGGTCCGGGTTGTGCCGGTGGATGTGCAGGATCCAGGCGAGCATCGCGTCGAAGCTGTCCTCCAGGACCCGGCGGTCGCCGTACGTGCGCCACAGGTGCCAGGGGATGATCACGCCGGCGTCGCCCCAGGCCGGCGCGGCCTCCCGGTTGACCGAGATGACCGGGGCGACGTCCCGGAACGCGCCGTCCCCGTCCTGCCCGTCGAGGACGTCGCGCATCCAGCGGGCGAAGAACGTGGAAACGTCGGCGTTGCGGCTGGCGGTCGGTGCGAAGATCTGCGCGTCGGCGAGCCAGCCCAGCCGCTCGTCCCGTTGCGGGCAGTCGGTCGGCACCGCGACGAAGTTGCCCCGCTGTCCCCAGGTGATGTTGGCGTGCAGCTTGTTGACGGTCGGGTCGGAGCACTCGAAGCGGCCGGTGAACGGGGTGTCGTTGTGCAGCACCCGCGCGGTCACGTCCGATGTGGACAGCTCGCCGGGATAGCCGTCGATCTCGACGTAGCGGAAGCCGTGGAAGGTGAACCGCGGCTCGAACACCTCGACCGCCTCCCCCGCCGCGACGTAGACGTCGGTGGCCGCGGCGCGGCGCAGGTTGGCCACGTACAGCTCGCCGCCGTCCAGGATCTCGGCGTGCCGCAGCACGATCGGCTCGCCCCGCGCGGCGCCCCGGACGGCCAAGGACACCCGCCCGACCAGGTTCTGTCCGAAGTCGACGACGAATCGAGCCGGGCCGCGCCGCTCCACGGAGACCGCGGGAAGGTCGCGGGTGACCCGGATCGGTTCGTCCGGCTCGGCCACCAGCGGCCCGGGCTCGGTGTCGAGCACCGCCACCGGGACGAACCCGTCGACCGACCCGGCGTCGTCCCAGCCGGGCACGTGCCGGCGGGCGTCGACGTGCTCTCCCATCAGCAGGTCTGCGGCGCGGGTCGCGCCCGGCTGCTCGGTCCAGTGGCGGTCGGTGGCGACGACCTGGTGGGAGCCGTCGGCGAAGTCGACCACGAGCTGGGCCAGGAACGCCGGCTGCTCGCCGTAGTGGCGGGCCGGGCGGTGGGCGTCGAAGCCGACGAACCCGCACCACCAGCCGTCCGCCACCGTGGCCGCGAGCACGTTGTCACCTTCGCGCACCTGGTCGGTGACGTCGTACGTCTGGTACTGAAGCCGGTGGTGGTACTCGGTCCACCCGGGGGCGAGCTCCAGGTCGCCGACCCGCACGCCGTTGAGCCGCGGCTCGTAGACACCCCGGGCCGTCGCGTAGAGCCGGGCCCGCACCGGCCGCCGCGCCAGGTGGAACTCGCGGCGCAGGCACAGCGGCGGCGCGACGAGCGACGACTCGGTCGTCACGTCCTCGCCCGGCGGCTCGGCGTGCGGCACCGACAGCGGGTCGCGGCCCACCCAGACGCCGGCCCACTCGTCGGCGTGCAGCAGGCCGGTCTCGAACCACGTCTGTGCCTGGCCGGCCGGCGCACCGGTCTCGTCCCACACCTCGACCCGCCAGTGGTACCGGGTCGCCGACCGGAGCACCGGACCGTCCCACGGGACGCCGGTCGTGTCGGCGGAGGTCACCCGGCCGCTGTCCCAGACAAGGCGGCCGTCCGGGTGCTCGGCGGCCGTGATCCGGTACGCCGTCTGCGCCGCACCGCGCCGCGCCGACTCCAGCTTCCAGGACAGCCTGGGGTGCCGCTCCCCCAGACCGAGCGGCTCGTGCCGCCCTTCGGTCCGCAACCCGTACGGTGTCATCCCTTCAGCCCTCCGGCGAAGCCGTTGATGATGCTGCGCTGTAGCGCGAAGTAGACGGCCAGGATCGGCACGATGCTGATCACCAGCGCGGCGAAGATGAGGTTCCAGTCGGAGACGAACTGGCCGACGAACCCGGCCAGGGCGACCGGCATGGTCTGCTGGTCGCTGCCGGACAGGTACAGCAGCGGGGTGAAGAAGTCGTTCCACACCGAGATCGCGTTGAGCACCAGGGCGGTGACCGTGATCGGCTTGAGCATCGGGAAGACCACGTACCGGAAGACCTCCAGCGGCCGGCACCCGTCGATGGCCGCGGCGTCCTCGAAGTCGCGGGGCAGCGCCCGCATGAATCCGATGTAGAGGAAGGTGGTGAACGGCACCTGGAGCCCGGAGTAGAACAGGATCAGCGCCCACACGCTGCCCAGCAGCCCGAGGTCGCGCATCGTCTGGTAGAGCGGCAACGCGGCCAGCTGGAACGGCAGGATCAGCCCGAGCATGATCAGCAGGAACATGCCACGCGACCATTTCGCGGTCGCCCGGGCGAGCGGGTAGGCGGCCAGCGACGACACGGCCAGCACGATCAGCACGCTCACCGCGGTCACCACCACGCTGTTGAACAGCGCGCCGCCGAGCCCGCCCTCCTGCCACGCCTGGCGGAAGTTCTCCAGGGTCGGGTTGGTGGTCGGGCGGATCGGCGAGGAGGTGTCCGAGGTCGGCCGGATCGCGAGGTTGACGAGCACGTACACCGGGAAGGCGACGACCAGGCCGACCGCGACCATCACCATTTCCAGGCCGAACGTGCGAGCGCGGTAGCGGTTCACGAGGCCGCCCTCTCGTTGCGGGCCAGCACGAAGTACTGGCTTGTCGAAGCGACCGCGACGATGATCGTCAGCACCACGGCGAGGGCGATGCTGTAGCCGAACTCTCCGAGCGTGAACGCGTCCTTGTAGATCAGCGTGGAGATCGTGTCGGTGGCGTGCCCGGGCCCGCCGCCGGTCAGCGCGTACACCTGGTCGAAGAGCTTGATCCCGCCGATGATCGACAACATCAGGTTGATCGTGAACGCCGGCGCGAGCAGTGGCCGGATCACCGACCAGAACCGCCGCACCGGGCCGGTGCCGTCGATCGCGGCCGCCTCGTAGATCTCCTTGGGCACCGACTGGAGGCCGGCCAGGAAGATCACCATCGAGTAGCCGCCGAACTGCCACACGATCACGCCGACGATCGACCAGAGCGCGAGCTGCGGGTCACCGAGCCAGTCCTGCTGCCAGGAGTCCAGGCCGACCGCGCCGAGCAGGCTGTTGACCGCGCCGTCCGGGCCGAGCAGGTTGCGCCACAGGTACGCGGTCACGATCGGGGTGACCACCGCCGGCGCGAACAGCAGCACCCGCAGCACGTTTCGCGACTTGATCATCGTGTTGACGCCGAGCGCGAGCAGGAGCCCGAACCCGTTCTGGATGATCGTGATGGCCACCGCGATGACCAGGGTGTGCCAGATCGCCTGCCGGGCGTCCGGGTCGTCGAGCATGTCGCTGAAGTTGCCGAGCCCGACCCAGGAGAAGTCCGGGCTCAGCCCGTCCCAGTCGGTGAAGGCGTAGTACACGCCCCGCGCGCTCGGGATCAACACCACGAAGGCGAACAGCAGCATCGCCGGCGCCGCGAACCACCACGGCGGCGTCGTACCGGAGCGCACTTGGCGGCCCGGTTTGCGCCTGTTCGGGATAGTTGTCATCCGTACGGTCTACTTCCTTGGAACGTTTCATCCGGGCCGGCGCACCGAGGGTTCCAGTCGCAACGACCACGAAGCGAGTGCCTCAAAGACGATGGGTAACGTTTTCCAAAATGTTTCGCCTGACCCTAGGAGGTCATCGGTTGGACGTCAAGAGGTCGCCCTGACCACCAGGGAGGAAACCGATTACACTGCCCAGACAACGTTCCCTGCGCGACTGTGGGAGGAGGCCTGATGAAGAGGCCCTTGGCGCCGTCCCGGCGGGTCACCATCATCGACGTGGCGCAGCACGCGCAGGTCTCCACGACCGCGGTCTCCAAGGTGCTGCGCAACGCGTACGGGGTCAGCCCGGCCATGCAGGCCAAGGTGCGCCAGGCCATCGCCGAGCTCGGCTACCGGCCCAACGCGGCGGCCCGCGGCATGCGCGGCCAGACCTACACCATCGGCGTGATGCTGCCCAACATCATCAACCCGTTCTTCTCGCAGATCCTCGACGGCCTTACCGAGCACCTGGCCAGCACCGACTACCAGGTGCTGCTCGGGCCGGGCTGCAACGGCGAGGAGGCCGAAGCGAAGGTCACCCACGCCATGATCGACCGCAGCATGGACGGGCTGATCCTCATCGCACCGGTCTCGTCACGCGCCCACCTCGACTACGTCGCCGGCACCGTGCCGACCGTGATCGTCGGCCGGCATGGCCGCTCCCGCGCCTACGACACCGTGGCCGACGACGACTTCACCGGCGCCGCGCTCGTCGTCGACCACCTCGCCGACCTCGGCCACCGGCGGATCGGGCACATCGACCACGGCGAGACCGACCCCGACCGCATCGCCGAGATGCCCAACGCCATCCGCGCCGCCGGCTACCGGCACGCGATGCAGGCGCGCGGCCTGGCCGACCACATCGACATCGCCTCCACCACCTACACCCAGGAAGGCGGCTACCTTGGTGCCCAGCAGCTGCTGGCCCGTCCGGTGCGGCCGACGGCGATCTTCGCCGGGGCCGACATCGTCGCGATGGGTGCCCTCGACGCGATCGACGAGGCGGGGCTGCGCGTGCCGGAGGACATCTCGGTCGCCGGATACGACAACACGACCTTCGCGGCCTTCCGCCCCATCTCGCTGACCAGCGTCGACCAGGCCGGCTACCAGATCGGCGCCAACGCCGCCCGCCTGCTGCTCGACCGGATCGTCGACCGGACTCGGCCGGCCGCGCAGGTCAAGCTCTCCCCCACCCTCGTCCCCCGCCGCACGACCGCACCACCCGCCGCCTGACCAGCCCGAGCCCCGCCGCACGATCGGCCCGCCGCCGGCGCACGGTACCGGCCGGCGGCGGGCCCCTTCAGCGCGCGGTCACCTCGCACAGCGCGTTCTGGATCAGGGCGGTGGCGGCCATGGCCTGCCGCAGCGCGGGGCTGTCGTCGGGTGGTGGAGCGCCGAAGGCGAGCGCGGTGGACATCGAAGCGGCGATGCTGTGCCGGCCGTCGCCCGTGACGCCGTTGTCGGTGACGAACCCCTCCTGGCTGCCGTTGTGCGTCCAATAGGTGCCGCCACAGGGCAGCGGGATCTCGAAGATGCCCAACCCGTACCGGGCTCCGGGCCAGAGGGACGCGAGCTGCTCGTCGACCGGGCGGGTCTGTTTCATGAGGGCCAGCTCCGCCGGCTTGAGCAGCCGGCCGCCCAGCAGGGCTCGGAAGAACGTGTTGAGGTCGGCGGTGGTGGACAGCAGGCCGCCGGAGGCGTCCGCGTCCACGAGCAGGGTGACGTCCACCAGCGGGCCTCCCGGCTCGTACTGCTGGTAGCCGTTGGCGTGCGGCCGCGGCAGGTCGGGGCGGGTCCCCGGCCAGAACGTGTGCCGCAGCCCCAGCGGACCGATGACGCGCTTGCGGACCTGCCGGTGCCAGGGTTGACCGGTGACCTTCTCGATCACCATGCCGAGGAGCACGTACCCGGTGTTGGAGTACCCCCACGCGGTGCCCGGTGCGAAGTCGGGCCGGTGCGCCATCGCGGCCGCGACGATTTGCTCTGGCGTGTGGACGTCGAACCGGTGCTGGTAATAGTCCTCGGCCGACTCGAAGTATGGATAGTCGTCGTGGATGCCGCTGGTGTGCTGGAGCAGGTGCCGGATCGTCATCCGGCTGCCGTCGTTGCCGTTGCCGCGCACGAGGCCGGGCAGCCACCGCTCGACGCTGTCGTCGAGGGAGAGCCTGCGCTCGCCCACGAGCTGGAGGACCACGGTGGCCACGAACGTCTTCGTGGCGCTGCCGATCCGGAAGTAGCCGTCGGGTGACACGGGGCGGCCGGTGCCGGTGTCCGCGACACCGCCGGTCACCACGGCCGTCCGGCCGGGAGTGACCAGCCGGGCCTGGACCCCGGTCACGCCGAGCGCGGTGATGGCCCGCACATCGCGATCCAGCCGCTCCCGTACCGGGTCGGTCACCGGCCCCGCCGCGGCCGTGCTCGCGCCGGTCGTCGTCGCGAGGACGGCGGCGACCGCGAGGGCTGGCAAGAAGGTCTTCTTCATGCCTCGACGCTAGGTTCGCGGCCGGGGTCCACGCCCTAGCACTGTCCATACTCTTCGGGGTATGGCTATCTATACCCGCGGGTCATCCGCGTAGGTAGGCGATCACGGCCAGCACCCGGCGATGCTCGGGTCTGAACGAATCTGAACTCTTCGGTTCGGGTCCTGGCGCTCCGGCGGCGGTCTGCGGTATCGCTATCAATGGATGCCTTTGCGGCGTGCCCAAGGCCGCCTCCGTGACCAGACGTCGACTGGAGTTTTGATGACCGACCGCCGATCCGTCCGGCGTAGTGCGGGCACTATGCTGGCGTTCCTCGTCGTGGCGGTGGCGAGTGTGGCCGCCGCGCCGGCCAGGCAGGTGCCGGTGAGCCTGGCCGCGGACTCGGGCACGGTCTTCGTCACGATCGGCAACCGGGCCACCGGCAAGCTCGTCGACGGCATGGGCCGCACCAACGACGGTGCCAACGTCGGCCAGCAGGACGGCCCGGCCACCGCCAGCCAGCAGTGGCTGCTGGTGCCGGCCGGTGACTTCATCCGGCTCAAGAACAGGGCGACCGGCCTCTACATGGACGGCATGGGCCGCGCGACGAGCGGGGCGATCTGCGGGCAGTGGCGCGAGTCCAGCAGCGTCAACCAGCAGTGGAGCAGGGAAGCCGCCGGCGACCACGTGAAGCTGAGAAACCGCGCCTCCGGGCTCTACCTGGACGGCGGTGACGGCACCGACCTGCGGCAGAGCACCGGCGTCGACGGCCCCGAGCAGCAATGGTTGATCACCGAGCTCGGCACCACGATCGTCGTGGACGGCGACGACATCCGCGCCGGCAACGTCAACGGCCTCACGTTCAAGGGTTTCGGGCTCCTGAGCGCCAACAGCACCAGCGAGCTGCTGATGGACTACAAGGCGCAGAGCCCGAAGAAGTACGCGGAGCTGCTGCGCGTCCTGTTCGGCGGCGAACGGCCCGTCATCACCAACGTGAAGCTCGAAATGGGCAACGACCGCAACAACTCCACCGGGCCGGATCCGGCGACCATGCGACTGGAGACCGAGGCGCCGAACGTCAAGCGCAGCCAAGGCTTTCAGCTCGCGGCCGACGCCAAGAAGGTCAACCCACGGCTCAAGGTGAGCTTCCTGCGCTGGAACGCGCCCGCGTGGGCCGACACCAACGACAAGATCTACTCCTGGTAAAAGGCGACGATCCTGGCGGCGTACCGCACCTACGGCTTCATGATCGACTACGTCAACCCGGGGTTCAACGAGCGTGCCGCGGACTTCGCGTGGACCAAGCGATACGCCGACCTGGTCCGGACCGACGGTGAAGGGTTCGCCAGCGCCACCGAGCGCGCGCTGTACAACCGCATCGGTGTGGTGATCTCCGACGAGGTGTCGGTCGGAGGGTTCGGCGACGACATGGTGAGCGACGTCAGCCTGCGCGACGCGGTGGCCGTCGCCGCGTACCACTACAACCCGGACGACGACGGCGCCGGCAGCTTCAAGCGCCTGGCGCAGGAGTTCGACAAGGAGGTGTGGAACAGCGAGGCGCAGGCGACCTTCAGCAACTCGGCCTTCCGCCCCAACAACAACATGCGCCAACCCACGGTCGCCGGCACCGGCATCGGCGGCACCGGCAGCGCGCTGGAGATGGGAAACACCGTCATCAAGGGCTTCGTCAACTCGCGCCGCACCAACTTCGTGTACCAACCGGCGGTCGGCGCCTTCTACGAAGGTGGGCAGTACGCCTTCAAAGAGCTGCTCAGCGCGCGTGACCCGTGGTCCGGCTGGCTGCACTACGACGTGGCCATCGACGTGCTGCGGCACTTCAGCTGGTTCGCCAAGACCGGCTGGGAGGACGCGGGCAACACGGCGGGGATCTGGCGGGCCGTGCCGGAGGCGAGCTTCACCGGGGCCACCGGCACCAACCCGATCGTGGGGCGCAACGGCTCGCCCAGCTACCTGACGCTCGCCGCTCCCGACAAGCGGCACTTCTCCACGGTCTTCATGAACGACAGCGAGTACGCGCAGGCGTACCGGCTCCAGGCCGTCGACATGGCGTACACCCGCGCGCCCGCCGTGGAGGTGTGGGAGACCCGCGCGGCAGAGCCCGGCCAGGCCTTCAACGCCAACTACATGAAGTATCTCGGCAAGCTCTCCCCCGACGCGGACGGCGCCTACTCGGTGGCCGTGAAGCCCAACTCGGTCGTCACCGTGACCACTTTGGACAACCGCCGGAACCCCGAGTTTCGGGTCCCGCTGCCGGTCGAGGGCGAGCGCACCGTGCTCGACACGAAGGGGCCCCTGCTTTACGCCGATGACTTCGACTACACCGGTAAGCGCGTCCCGGTGATCGGCCGCGGCGGCCGCATCGTCGGCACCGAAGACTTCATCGCCTCGCGCGGCGGCTCCAAGAGCGCGATCCCGCTGTACGCCAGCGATCGCAACGGCGCGTTCGAGGCCTACCTGCCGGACGGCTCCCGCGACTACGTGCTGCGCCAGCAGCTCGACCAGTCCATCATGGGGCTCGGCGCCGCGTGGAACGGTGGCGACGCCCTGACGAGGATCGGCGACAGCCGCTGGCTCGACTACACGGCGAGCGTCGACGTGTCCTTCGAAAACAGCGGCACCGAAGGCAACTACGCCCTCATCGGCGTACGCGAACAGCACGGCGACGTCGGCGCGCCGTACAAGCTGAGGTTCACCTTCGACGGTGGCTGGCAGCTGCTCGTCAACAACAGCGCCGTGGCGAGCGGCAACGTGGTGTCCGGCGAGGGCGGCGTGACGATCCCCGGCTTCGACACCGCCCACGACGCGTGGCACAACATCGCGATGAAAGCCGCCGGCGACACGGTCACCGCGCTGCTGGACGGCGTGCCGCTCGCCTCCTACACCGACCCGGCGCCGAAGGCCTCCGGCCGGATCAACCTCGGCAGCGGCTACTACCACACGAGGTTCGACAACCTCCGGGTGGAGCCCGTCGCCGGCTTCCCCGCGTACTACGCGGAGTTCCTCGACAACCTGGAGATGAACGACCTGGCCGCCAGGCCCGCCACCAAGCTCGTCTACGGCGGCACGTGGGCCCACGAAAACGGCAAGGGCATGTACAACGTGCAGCGAAGCCTGTCCACCAGCCAGGGCGCGGGTTCGACACTGACCTACACGTTCACCGGCACGGGTCTGGACATCGTGGGGCCCAACAACGGCTCGGCCGTGCTGGAGGTCGCCGTCGACGGCACCGTCGTCGACGCCGCGGCCGGCACGATCGCCTCGCCGGAGTTCTACCAGACCTACACGCTGCGAGACCTCCGCCCCGGCAGGCACACCGTGCGGATCACGGTGCGCGACGGCACCCTCGTGGTGGATGCCGTCGGCATCGTGCCCGGCGGCCGGCGATGAGGAGTCACACGACGGCGACCGCGTCGATCTCGACGAGGACACCGGGGCCCAGCGCGGAGACGAACTGCACGGTGATGGCCGGCGGCGCGTCGGCCGGATCCCACGCCTCCTGGAAGGCGGCCAGACCCTCCTCGAAACCCTGACCCTCCACCGCGGCGATCCGCCAGTGCACGACGTTCGCCAGGGTGCCGCCCTCGCTCTCCAGGATGGTGGCGAGGTTGCGGAAGACCTGCCTGGACTGCTCCAGCAGCGTCGGACCGACGACCTTGCCGTCGGCGTCCACGCCGTTCTGCCCGCCGATGTAGATGGTCTTTGTCGGCTGCTCGACCACGACCGCCTGGCTGAAGGCCGGGCTGCGGTGGAGTCCTTCGGGGTTGATGTGCCTGACGCTCATGTCCTGCCCCTTCAGTGAGTAACCGGTTATAGCGGTGTCGCTACAACACCAGTTATACTGGTTTCATGCTGGCGAACGCAAGTGGGCGTGTGCTTCACGACCCCAAGGGCGGGTCGTTCCATTTCGACGCGGGCGCCGCCTGCCTCGACTTCGCGCACAGCGGCGGCGAAGGGCCGTACGCGAAGTTCGAGTCCCTCCACGAGCCCGCCGACCTGGCCGAGTGGCTGGCCCAGCCGCCGCTCGGCATCGTCGTGACGGTCCCCGTGACGGCCCGCGAGCTGACCGAGGCCAAGTCGCTGCGCCAGGCCATCTGGGAGGCGGCGCACGCCCAGGCGGACGGCCGCCCGCTCCCCGCCGCGGCGATCGCGACCATCAACAAGGCCGCCGCCGCCCCGCCGCTGGTCCCGACGCTGGCGGCCGGCGGCACGACCGCGGGTTGGGCGCCGCCGGTGCGGACGTCGCAGGTGATGTCCACGTTCGCGCGAGAGATGATCGAGCTGCTGTCCGGGCCGCTCTCCGGCCGCATCCGCGAGTGCGCCAGCGACACCTGCCCGCTGGTGTTCGTCGACTCGTCCCGCCCCGGCACGCGGCGCTGGTGCGCGATGGAGCGCTGCGGCAACAGGCACAAGCTCCGCGCCCTGCGCGCCCGCCAGGCACCGTGAAACGGATTTGAAGCCGGCGGGTGATGCACTGGTCCGCATGAACCTGAAGCGGGGGATGGCACACCTGGTCGGCTCCGCGGCGCTGGCCGCCGGGGCGCTGCTGCTCGCGCCGGCCACGGCCGCGCCGGCGGCGACCTACCCGGGCAGCTGCTACGTCTGGGACAACGAGGCCAACATGCCCGGCGCCTGCGACGACCAGTACACCACCTTCAGCCAGTCCGATGTGGACATCTGGGACGACCCGTTCCAGCCGACTACGGTGCTCGGCACCGGCGGCGACGGCCAGGTCTTCGCCACCATGGGCTTCGTCTCCGACGGTGTGGCCTGGTCGTGCGACAGCGGGGTGACCACCCGCTTCTGGTACTACGGCGACCACAAGGGACACGGCGTCGTCGGGTGGGTGCCCGACTGCTATCTCAACGGCCGACCGACCTGATTTCCCGGGTCCGCCGTGGGCACGGCCGTCGCTCCCGCCGGAGACCGGTCGGCCGTGGCCGGCCTCCCTGCCACCTCCGCGTCACACACCCGCGACGACGGTGAACAACGTGAGCGTCGCCAGGAACGGGCCGCTGACCGTACGGTGCGCCCAGTCCTCCGCGGCCCGCTGGCCCAGCACGCCCGCCTGGACCGCGCGGATCACGTTGCGCCGCAGGCCCAGCACCTGATCGGCGGTCCCGAAGTCACGAAACACCACCACGCTCGCGTCCACATCGAACACGGCGAGGCCGGCGGCGGCGGCGAGCCGCGGGAGCTGCCGGCCTACCACGGCGTTGCGCACCCGGCCGGCCATGAACCGGGAGACCGCGCGGCTCGTCTCCACATCGGAGTCATCGACCGCCAGCGTGTCCCAATCCAGCTCGGCCATCCCCGCCAACCCGCCGGGCCGCAACACACGCCGCAGCTCCGCGACCGCCCGAGCCGGATCCTCCACATGCTGGAGCACCCGGTCGGTGCGTACCCGGTCGGCGCAGGCGTCCGCGCACGGCAACGCGTGCACGTCGCCGCGACGTACCTCGACGTTGCGGTGGCCGGACGCCCGGCGGCGTGCGTGCTCGACCATCGCCGGATCGCGGTCGACCCCGACGACCGAGCCGGCCTCGCCGACCGCGCCCGACAGGCGGACGAGATCGGTGCCCGGACCGCAGCCGACGTCGAGCACGACCTGACCAGGCCGCACGTCGAGCGCCTCGAGAAACCGCCGCTTGTAGCCGCGCCCGGCCGCGGTGGCCGCCGCGGCGTCGAGGTACTCCACGTGGTCCGGCGCGGCCGGCACGGCGGTGAAATCCATCATCCCCGGATCCAACCACGCGCCCGCGGAGGCTCTGTGCGGGAAATGTGGTGAGGTCGTGTCCGTCCACAGCGGACTCCGTCCACAGCGGACAAAGAAAAAGGGCAAGGAGTCAAACTCTCCCTGCCACTCTTAACGTATACCGCACCGGGGGCCTTGTGGCAAGACCCGGGTCGTGGTGCAGAATCGCCGAACCGAAAGCCATGGGGGTTTCATGATTGACGTGATCATCGCCGGCGGCGGACCGACCGGCGTGATGCTCGCCGCCGAGCTGCGACTGCACGGCCTGCACGTGCTCGTGCTGGAGAAGGACACCGAGCCGACCAAGATCGGACGCTCGCTCGGCCTGCACGCGCGCAGCATCGAGGTGCTCGACCAGCGGGGCCTGCTGGAGCGCTTCCTGGCACTCGCCCAGCGGTATCCGATCCACGCGGCCTTCGCCGGCATCGTCAAGCCGCCGCCGGACGGGCTGGACACCGCGCACCCGTACCTGCTCGGCATCCCGCAGCCCGTCACCGACCGCCTGCTGACCGAGCACGCCATCGAGGTCGGCACGGAGATCCGGCGCGGTCACGAGCTCGTCGGGCTGAGCCAGGACGGCGACGGCGTGACCGTGGAGCTCGCCGACGGCACGCGGCTGCGCTCGCGCTACCTGGTCGGCTGCGACGGCGGTCGCAGCACCGTCCGCAAGCGGCTCGGCGTCGACTTCCCCGGCGAGCCCGCCAGGATCGAGTGGCTGCTGGGCGAGGTGGAGGTGACCACGCCGCTGGAGGAGCTGACGGCGGTGGTGGCCAAGGTCCGCGAGACAGATCTGGGGTTCGGCGTCGGGCCGGCCGGTAACGGGCTGTTCCGCGCCGTCGTCCGCGCCGAACGGGTGGCCGAGGACGGCGCCGCCCCGCCCACCCTCGATGAGCTGAGGCAGCGGATGCGAGCGGTCGCCGGCACCGACTTCGGCGTGCACTCGCCACGCTGGCTGTCCCGCTTCGGCGACGCCACCCGGCTGGCCGAGCGCTACCGCGTCGACCGGGTGCTGCTGGCCGGCGACGCGGCGCACATCCACCCGCCGCTCGGCGGGCAGGGCCTCAACCTCGGCATCCAGGACGCGTTCAACCTAGGCTGGAAACTGGCCGCCGCGGTCCGCGGCTGGGCGCCGGACGGGCTGCTGGACACCTACCAGGCAGAGCGGCACCCGGTGGCCGCCGACGTGCTCGACAACACCCGCGCGCAGGCCGAGCTGATGTCCCTGGAGCCGGGCCCCCAGGCCGCGCGCCGGCTTGTGTCGCAGCTGATGGACTTCCAGGACGTGACCCGCTACCTGGTCGAGAAGGTCTCCGCGATCGGCATCCGCTACGACTTCGGCGAGGGCCACGAGCTGCTCGGCCGCCGGCTGCGCGACGTGCGGTTGACGCGCGGCCGCCTCTACGAGCTGACCCGCGGCGGCCGCGGCCTGCTGCTGGACCAGACCGGCCGCCTGTCCATGGCGGGCTGGGCCGACCGGGTCGACCACGTGGTCGACACCAGCGAAGAGCTGGACGTGCCCGCGGTGCTGCTGCGCCCCGACGGTCACGTCGCCTGGGCCGGCGACGACCAGCGGGACCTGCTCACCCACCTACCCACCTGGTTCGGCAGCCCGGCCGGCTGAGCCGACGCTTCAGAGGCCCATGTCCTGGCGGAGGGCGGCGACCATCTTGACGTTACGGACGTACTCGTCGGCGGACGTGGCCTCGCTGGCCTGGTTGAGCCCGTGTGGCCAGAAGTGGGCGCCGTCCGCGTAGAGCACCGCCGAGGAGTTGCCGTCGAGCGTACGCAGCTGGTTGATCGCGTTGGTGCCGGTCCACCGTCCACCGGAGACGCGGGAGGCCCAGCCGCCGTAGGTGCCGACGCCGAGGGTGTGCGCGATCTCGTGCATGGCGGTGGCTTGCACCATTGTGGACTTCGCCCCGAAGCGGATGGTGCCGTTGTAGTTGCCGTCGGCCGTCGGCACGCTCGGCTCGTAGTAGATGGACAGCGACTTGCGGACGCTGAGGTAGCAGTTGTAGACCGTCAGGGCCAGGTTCATGGCCTCGGTGATCCGGTTGTACGAGTCGGTCTGGTCGGCGGTCGGCGACGAAGCCCGGTGGAGCGTGTAGGTGATGCCGCCGGAGCCGGGGCAGCCGGCGCCGCCGGCCGTGCTGTTCCACCGCTGGTTGGCACCGCCGTTGCAGGTCCACAGGATGATCGCCGTGCCGTTGCCGGTGCCGCCGCCGTTGGCGTCGAGGCAGAGCCCGGACAGGGCGCTGGTGATGGTGCCGTTGCTGTTGACGCTCCACTGCTGGTTGGTGCCGCCGGTGCAGTCCCAGATGACCACCTGGGTGCCGGCCGTGGTGCCGTTGTTGTACGCGTCGAGGCACTTGGTGCCCGCGTACGCGGCCAGCTGCCGGCCGGAGTTGTAGTTCCACTGCTGGTTGCTTCCGCCGTTGCAGTCGTAGAGCTTCACCTGCGTGCCGTTCGTCTTGCTCGCGCTGGGCACGTCGACACAGCGGCCGGACGGGACGCCGCGGACCGCGCCGACGGCCGCCGAGGCCGGGTCGGCGACGGCGACCGCGAGCAGGAAGCCGGCGAGCGCGGTGGCGGCCGCGGTGACCACGGCGACGGCAGGGCGGAGGTTTGGCATCCGTTGCTCCTCAGGGAGGTTAGCGTGAACCTACCCATCCATACATTTGGATGCAAGGGTCGCTGAGGCGCGGGTCAGTACGTGGCCCGGCCGCCGCTGATGTCGTACACGGCGCCGGTGGAGAAGCTGACCCGGTCCGAGGCGAGCCAGGCGATGAGCTCGGCGACCTCCTCGGGCCGGCCGAGCCGCTTCATCGGGATGAGGCCGGTGATGTGCGCCAGTGCGTCGGGCGCGGTGGCGGCGTTCATCGGCGTCTCGATCACCGCGGGCGCGATGGCGTTGGCGAGCACGCCACTGGTGGCGAGCTCCTTGCCCAGCGACTTGGTCAGGGCGATGACGGCGGCCTTGGACGCCGAGTAGGGCGACATGTTGGGGTTGCCGTCCTTGCCGGCCATGCTGGCGATGTTGACGACGCGGCCCCAGCCGCGCTCCCGCATGCCGGGCACGAACGCCTGGCAGGTGTTGAACGTTCCACGGACGTTGACCGCGAACGTCCGCTCCCAGCCGTCCAGCGGTATCTCCCACAGCGGCGCGTTCGGCCCGACGATGCCGGCGGAGTTGACGAGGATGTCGACCGGCCCGACCCGATCGGCGGCCGCGCGGACGGCATCGGCGTCGGTGACGTCGACCCGCAGGTCGGCTCCCTCGGCGATGTCGAGCGTGCGGACCGTGACGCCGTCCTGCGCCAGGCGGGCGGCGGCCGCCGCACCCAGACCGCTCATGCCACCGGTCACCACGGCGGTACGGGAAGCGCTCATCGGGGCCTCTTTCCAAATACCGGAATGGCTTTTGTTTTGGTGGAAATCAGCCTAGCATCGGGGCGTGACCGAGCCGCCGGACAGCAAGCTCGTCGGCGCCGACCGGGTCCTCGCCGTGCTCACCGAGCTCGCCCGGCACCCCGGCGGCGTCGGGCTGGATGACATGGCGCGGGCGATGGCCAGCCCGAAGCCGACCGTGCACCGCGCGCTCGCCGCGCTGCGCCGGGCCGGGTTCGCGGCACAGGACGGCTATGGGCGCTACGTGCTCGGCGACGAGTTCCTGCGGCTGGCGTTCGCCCACCACGAGGCGCGCCCCGACCACGTGCGGGTGTCGCCGATCCTCACCGCGCTGTGCGAGCGATACGGCGAGACGGTCCACTACGCCACGCTCGACCGCCGCCACGTGGTCTATCGCTCCAAGTTGGACCCGCCGGTCGGCGCTATCCGCCTCAGCTCGGTCATCGGCGGCCGCAACCCGGCCCACTGCACCGCCGTGGGCAAGATGCTGCTCGCCGCGGCGCTGCGGACCGAGCAGGAGGTGCGCGACTGGGCCGGCGAGCGGCCGCTGGAGGCGCCCACCGAGCGGTCCATCGCCTCGGTCGAGGCCCTGCACGCCGAGCTGGTCCGCACCCGCGAGCGCGGTTACGCCGTCGACGACCAGGAAAGCGAGCCGGGTGTCAACTGTGTCGCCGTGCTGGCCTACCTCACCTCGCCCACGGTGCCCAGCGGCGCGGTCAGCGTCAGCGCCCTGGCATACCGGACGCCGTTGCCAAAGCTCGTCGAGGACGTGGCCGCCATCCGCGCGGTCGTCGCCGGACAGATTCCCTGAGGTACGCCCTCACTGAGATACGGAGAGAAGCATCATGCGCCTCATGCGTGTCGGCGCCGCCGGCGCCGAAAAGCCGGCCGTGCGGGTCGACGATTCCTCCTATGTGGACGTCTCCGACCTCGCCGCCGACTTCGACGAGCGGTTCTTCGGCTCCGGCGGCATCGCCCGGCTGGCCGGCCCGGTCGCCGAGCGGATCGCCGCCGGCCAGGTGCGCCAGTTGGGCGACGAGCGGATCGGCGCGCCGATCGCCCGCCCGCACCAGATCCTCTGCATCGGTCTCAACTACAGCGACCACGCCGCCGAGACCGGCCAGGCCGTGCCTGCGGAGCCGATCCTGTTCACCAAGAGCCCCAACACGCTCGTCGGGCCGTACGACGACGTCCGCATCCCGCGCGGCGCCACGAAGACCGACTGGGAGGTCGAGCTCGGCATCGTGATCGGCACCCGCACCTCCTATCTGGACGATGTGGCGGACGCCGCGGCGGCCATCGCCGGCTACGTGCTCGTCAACGACGTGAGCGAGCGGGCGTTCCAGATGGAGCGCGGCGGGCAGTGGAGCAAGGGCAAGTCGGCCGAGACCTTCAACCCGGCCGGTCCGTGGCTGGTCACCCCCGACGAGATCCCCGACGTGCGCGAGCTGTCCATGTGGCTCGACGTCAACGGGGTGCGGCGGCAGACCGGCTCGACCAAGACCATGATCTTCGACCCGTACACGATCGTGCACCACCTGAGCCAGTTCATGGTCCTGGAGCCCGGCGACCTCGTCAACACCGGCACCCCGCCAGGCGTCGGGATGGGCCACAAGCCGCCCATCTGGCTACACCCGGGTGACGTCATCGAGCTGGGCATCGACCACCTCGGCGTCGCGCGGCAGCGCGTCGTGGCCCCCCGATAGCCGTGCGCGCGCTGGTCCTGACCGGGCCACACCGGGCGGAGGTGCGGGAGGTCCCGGACCCGGTCGCCGCCGCCGACCAGGTGGTCGTCGACGTGGAACGGGTCGGCATCTGCGGCACCGACGTCGAGCTGTTCACCGGCGAGATGAGCTACCTGCACAACGGCGCGTCCTCGTACCCGTTGCGGCCCGGCCACGAGTGGTGCGGCACCGTCACCGCGGTCGGCCCGGGTGTGGAGCCCGGCTGGCTCGGCCGCCGCGTCACCGGCGACACGATGATCGGATGCGGGCGCTGCGACCGCTGCCGCCGCGGCCGCCACCACGTCTGCGCCGACCGTCACGAGCTGGGCATCCGCGACGGCCTGCCGGGCGCCCTCGCCGAGCGGCTCGCGGTGCCGGCCAGGTCCCTGCACGCCCTTCCGGACACAGTGGACGCCGCCTTGGGCGCGCTCGTCGAGCCGGGCGGCAACGCGCTGCGCAGCGTGCGCGCCGCCGACCTCGCGGCCGGCGAGCGGTTGCTGGTGCTCGGCACCGGCACGATCGGCCTGCTCACCGCGATGTTCGCGCGCGCCCGCGGTGTCGAGACGCACCTGATGGGCCGCGACGACGTCCAGCTGGAGCTGGCCCGCGGCCTCGGGCTCGACAACGCCTGGACCCGCGACAGCCTGCCGCGGCTGTCCTGGGACGGGATCGTCGACGCGTCCACCGCCCCGGCGCTGCCCGCGCTCGCCGTGGAGCTGGTCGAGCCGGGCCGCCGAGTCGTCTACATCGGACTCTCCAGCACACCGAGCACAGTGGACAGCCGCGACCTCGTCTTCAAGGACGTCACCGCCGTCGGCATCCTCGGCGCCTCCGCCGGCCTGGCCGGTGCCATCGACGCGTACGCGAGCGGCGCCGTCGACCCGCGGCCCCTGGTCGCCGCCACGGTGGGCCTCGCCGGCGCCGCCGAGGTCCTGGCCGGGCGCCGCCCCGGCGGGCCCGGCCCGAAGGTCCACGTCGACCCCCGCCGGTAACGGGTCAGGTCCAGAGCCGGCGTGAGGCGATCTGGGCGCCGCGCACCAGCGACTCCAGCTTGGCCCACGCGATCTGCGGGTGTACCCGGCCGCCCAGGCCGCAGTCGGTGGAGGCGATGACGTTTTCCCGGCCGACGGCCTCCGCGAACCGGCCGATCCGATCGGCGACCAGCTCGGGGTGCTCGACGAGGTTTGTCGCGTGGCTCACCACCCCCGGCATGACGACCTTGCCATCCGGCAGCTTGACGTCGTGCCACACCCGCCACTCGTGCTCGTGGCGTACGTTGCCGGCCTCGAAGAGATATCCGCCCGCGTTGACCCGCAGCATCACCTCGACGATGTCGCGCATCGGGATGTCGGTCGTGTGCGGCCCGTGCCAGCTCCCCCAGCACAGGTGAAAGCGGATCCGCTCAGCCGGCAGCCCCCGGATCGCGTGGTTGAGCGCCTCGACGCGGACCATCGTGAACCGCTGGTAGTCCTCGACGCTGGGTTCCGGGTTGACCTGGTCCCAGTTTTCCGCGATGCACGGGTCGTCGAGCTGGAGGATCAGGCCGGCGTCGACGATGGCCTGGTACTCCTCCCGCATCACGTCGGCGGCGGCCCACAGAAACTCCTCGTCGGTGCCGTAGTACTCGTTGTCGAAGCGGGCGCAGCTGCCCGGCGCCACCGCGTTGAGGAAGCCCTCCGTGGCGCCGGTCGCCGCCATCGCCGCCTTGACGTTCGCGATGTCGCGCGCCACCGCCTCCTGGCCGGTGTACGTCAGCGGCCGCCGGCACACCGGAAACGCCTCGATCCGCGGGCCGAGCGTGATCCCGGACGTCGGATCCTGGTACGCCTCGGCGAAGCGGACCCAGTCGCGGCGGTCACCCCAGCTCGTCAGCACCACCCGGCCCGGCTCGGACAGCCGCGGCGGCGCGGCGAACGGGTCGACGGGCGCCAACTCCACCCCACCGAGCCGCTCGAACACGTAGGTCCACCAGGCCCCGTAGTTGACCGAGGAGGTCATCGCGTGCCCGCACTCGCCGTCGTTCGGCACGTCGATCCCCAGGTCGACCTGGCGGCGCACCACGTCGCCGACCGCGTCCCGCAACCGCGCTGGGAACGCCTCGGCGTCCGCCGCCTCCCCGGTCAGCCGGACCCGGTTGGCCTCGATCAGCTCGGCCGGGCGCGGCAGGCTGCCGGCGTGGGTGGTCAGGATCCGGCTAGCGCTTCGCTCCATCGATCCGCCTCCATCCGTTTCCGCCGAGGCTACCGCCTACCCCGCTCGGGCCAAGCCTCTAGAGACCTTTCGGTCCAAGGTCGCCGCCCGTCGTGGCACTACGTCGAGGCATATTTGCCCACGCCCGCGTCACCTGCGGACCGCATGCGCGGGCACCGCTCCCGGCCAGCCGCTCGCAGCACTCGCCGAACCCCCCGCCCGTCCCCTGCCAGATCCACGGGCCAAGCCCTCCTCGCGACAGGTTTCCCTTGATCGAGCTAACGAGGGGGGGTGACGCTGGCGATCGTGGTACACAACTGCCCCTGGAGGGGCAGTAAACGTCCACGATCCGTTCACCGGCCGCCAAGATCGCCGCCGATCAAGGCATTGTGGACAGAAGCCGAAACCCGGCCGCGCACCGCCAGACAAACCCCGTAGGAGTCTTCGCGGCCCCACCTCCGCCATCCTGACGCAGCGTCACGAGCCAAAGGGGGAGATTCGAGATTTAGGAGACCTAGGGTTGCTCGACTTTCGGAGTCGCTTCTCTGCTCGTTTCGGGTTTGTTTGTGGTTGCGGTTAGTTCGGCGCCTCCGGCGGGGCCTCGGGCTCCGGCCGGGCCGCCTCCGGCTTGGTTCGGTCTGTCGGTGGGTGGTTGCGGCGGGAGCCGTGCGGGTGGACGGCGGCATACGGCACGGCTCGGGCGCTGGCTGCGGCTTGGGGATGGCTGGCCGTGGTGGAGGGCATGATCGCCGGCCCACCTTCCCAATGTTTGGGGATGTGGCTCAGCATGTGGGGCGGCGTCATGATCGTTCGCCCGAAATGGGCGTGACACGCCGAAGAGCACGCCCTTATCGGGCTAACGATCATGCGATGCACCCGCCGCGGTCCCGCGTCTCCCGCGTGACGGCACCATCGGGTCAGGATCTGAAGGTGTGGTGATCGTTAGCCCGGAACCTGTGTGACACGCGGGCGAGAACGCTGGTTTCGGGCTAACGATCACCACGCGCGGTGGACGCCGGAGCTTGCGGAGCATTGTTGGCCGGGCCTCAAGCCCGGCCAAACCGCGAGCGCCCTAATTCTCCTAGATCTCGAATCTCGTGCCGCGCACACCTCCGGCGGTTACCCGGCGGCGAAGCCCCTGTTGTTTCCCAGATCGCCGGTCCCGTGAACAAACACCGCCTGGCGCGAGCGCGATTAGTGGAAGCATCCTTCCGGTTAGCTGTCGTGGGCCGCCCGTGCGGCCCACGACGGACGCGTCACTGTCTCGCCGGCACCGACGATGGCGATCGTAGGCATGGGAACGTCCTTCAGTCGACGGTGACGGCGAACTTGCCGACCGCGCCGGCGCCGAAGTCGGCGAGGGCCTGCGGCACCTCGCCCAGTGCGTACGTGCGGGTCACCGGCACCCGCAGCCGGCCGGAAGCGGCGTCCGCGGCCAGGCGGTCCAACGTGGACCGGTCGGGGCTGGCCATGACGGCTGTCGCCGTGGCGTCGGCGCGGCCGAGCGTGTCCGGGCCGAAGCCGAGCGTCGAGGCGATCCGGCCTCCCGGCGCCAGCAGGTCGGCCAGCCGCGCGCCGTCGCCCGCGAGATGCAGGGCGGCGGACACCCCGCCGGGCGCGATGGCGCGCACCTGACCGGGCAGGTCGCCGGTGTAGTCCACGACGTGGGCCGCGCCCAGCTCCCGCACCAGGGCGGCTTCCGCACCGGGCTTGGCGGTCGCGATGACCCGGACGCCGCGCGCGGCGGCGAGCTGGATCGCGAACGCGCCAACTCCCCCGCTGGCGCCGCCGACCAGCAGCGTCTCCCCGTCGGCGGGAGCGACCGCGTCGACCGCGTTGAGCGCCGCCGTGCCGGCCAGGCCCAGGGCGCCGGCGGCCGCGTGGGACAGCGTGGCGGGGATGTGCGCCAGCCCGTAGCCCTCGCCCACGACGACGTACTCACCCAGGCCGCCGTCGCCCAGGAACGGTTTCATCACCACGCCGAAGACCTCGTCGCCGGCCGCGAACGAGGTCACCTGGTCGCCGACGGCCTCCACCGTGCCGGCGAAGTCCTTGCCGAGCACGACCGGAAACCGGTGCTCCATCATGCCTTTGAGCATCCCGGCGGCGGTCGCCGCGTCGAACCCGTTGAGCGAGGAGGCTCGCACCCGCACCAGCACCTCCCCCGCGTCCGGCTTGGGCTGGGGCAGGTCGGTCACCGTGGCGCCGGCTCCGAAGTCCTTGATGACGATGGCACGCATGCTGGTACTCCTTCTCGATAGCGAGTCGTACCCAACGTAGCGCGCTAACTGGAGGATCTATTCCAGATACCGTCGCTAGGATGTGACCATGACCGCGAAACCTGGCGCCGGGCGACGCCGGCCCGGCCTGCGCGCCGACGCCGAGCGCAACAGGCAGCTCCTGCTGTCGGCCGCCCGCGAGGTCTTCGCCGAACGCGGCCTGAACGTGCCCATCGAAGACATCGCCCGGCACGCCGGTGTCGGTGTCGCCACCCTCTACCGCCGCTTCCCCACCCGCGCCGACCTCGTCGCCGGTGCCTTCGAGGCCAAGATGGCCGGGTACGCGGATGCCGCCGACCACGCCCTCGCGGAGCCGGACCCGTGGCTCGGGTTCTGCGGCTTCATCGAGCGGATCTGCGCAATGCAGGCCGACGACCGCGGCTTCGCCAACGTCCTGACCATGACGTTTCCCACCGTGAAGCCGTTCGAGGCCGAGCGCGACCGGGCGTACCACGCGCTGGTCGAGCTGATCGGCCGGGCGAAGGCGGCCGGCCGGCTACGCGACGACTTCAGCCCCGAAGACGTGGTGATGCTGCTCATGGCCAACGCGGGCGTCGTCGCCGCGACCGGCGACGCCGCGCCGGAAGCCTGGCGGCGCTTCGCCGCCTACATGATCCAGGCGTTCAGCGCGGCCAACGCCGCACCGCTGCCGCCCCCGCCGACACCCACCGCGATGTACCGGGCGCTGATGCGCCTGCGCCACGCGCCAGTCCCCTGAGCCGGGGCCTCAGGGGACGAGTGCGACCTTTCCGCCCGGGTGTCCGGTGCGCACGAGTTCGAGGGCGGCGCGCGCCTCGTCGAGCGGGAAGGTCCGGGCGATCGGCACGACGAGCCGGCCGTCGGCGGCCATGGCGAGGACTCGGGCCCGGGCGGCGTCGCGAAACGCCGCGCTGGCCGGCAGGGCGCCGGCGATCGCGGTGATGCCGGCGGCCCGGTTACGGTCGGTGCCGACGATCGTCACGGCGCGGCTCACGTCGACGAGCAGCTCACGCGTGGCGTCCAGCGCCTCGTCGGTGCCCACCGTGTCGATGGCCGCGGCGACACCGTGCGGCGCGATCGCCCGCATCCGCTCGACGAGCCCCGGCCCGTACCCGACCGGCTCGGCGCCGAAGCCGCGCAGCAGCGCGAAGTTGTGCTCGCTCGCGGTGCCGACGACCCTCGCACCGACAAGCCGCGCCTGCTGCACCACGCTGACGCCCACCGCGCCGGACGCGCCGTGCACCAGCACGGTCTCGCCCGCCGCCACCTTCGTGACGTGCAGCGCCTCGGCGGCGGTGGTGCCGGCCAGCAGCAGGTTGGCGGCGGCCGGAAAGTCGAGCGCGTCGGGCTTGGCGAAGACGTCCCGCGCCGGCACGGTCACCTGCGACGCGTAGCCGCCACTGATCCGGAACGCCACCACCGCGTCGCCCACCAGACCACCACCGGACGCGATCGTCGTGTCCGGCCCGATCGCGCTGATCACACCGGCGACCTCGTAGCCGACGCCGAGCGGCAACGACCGGTCCGACCCCCGCGCGGCGGCCAGGTGCTTGTAGTCGGCCGGGTTGACCCCGGCGGCCCGCACGTCGATCGTCACCTCACCCGCGGCGGGCGACCGGACCTCGGTCTCGACCAACGTGAGCACTTCCGGCCCACCGAACTCGGGCGCGATCCACCGCACTGCCATCCTGTATTCCTACCCCGCTAGGCCGGCCAACGGACGCGGTTGCCGGAGGGACTTCGGAGTGGGGGTCACCGCGTCTTCGACAATTTCCAAGCGGATTTTCCCCGGTCCGCGTCACCTGCGGACCGCTGCTCCCGCCGGAGACCGCTCCGGTCGGCGGCGAGCTGGCGCTCGCCGAAAGCCCCGACCTCCGCTGCCAGGCCCGCGAGACAAGCCCCACGGCAACCCGATCCGGGAAAGCAACAGGGGTTTCGTCGCCGCGGGCAACCGTCGCGACGGTGTGCGCGGCGCGAGATTCGAGATCTAGGAGAGTTAGGGCGCTATTTCAACCCTCAGTCTCCTAGATCTCGAAGTCCCGGTCCCTGGGCTGGTGACGCTGCGTCAGGATGGCGGAGGTAGGTCCCGCGAAGACCCTCTCGGGGCTTGCACCGCGGAGCTGGCAGCGCGGGTCGGGGATCTCGGCGAGCGCCAGCTCGCCGCCGACCCGCGCGGTCTCCGGCGGGAGCAGCGGTCCGCAGCTGACACGGACCCGGGCAATCCAGCTCCAGGCACCACACCACGACGGGTCTCTAGGCAGCCGGTTCCCAGACGGCGTTGTCGTGGGCGAAGACGACCCGTGCCGGGTCGAGGCGCTGGAGCCGGTCGATCCAGGCGGGGGCCGCCGGCAGGGGCGCGTCGTGGTGGTCTCGGGTGGCGCGCCGGGCCAGTGCGTCCGCGCCGTACCCGGCGGCGGTGTCGTGGCTCTGCCCGGCCACGACCACGGTGCCGTCCCGGCGGCGCACGACCAGTGATTGGTGGCCGGCCGTATGGCCGGGCGTCGGCACCACGAGCACGCCGGGCAGGATCTCCACCTCACCGTCGAGCACCTCGTAGCGGAGGCCCGGCGGATCGATCAGCTCGGGCAGCGTGTAGTCCGGCGTGTGCCGGGCGGCGTCTAGCTCGGCGCGCTGGGTGAAGACCGGACGGCCAGCCAGAGCGGGGTTGCCGCCGCAGTGGTCGAAGTGCAGGTGGCAGTTGACCACGAACCGGATGTCGTCGACGCCGGTGCCCGCGGCGGCGAGCGCGGACGCCAGGGCGACGCGGCGCGGGCGGTAGTGCGCGTCGACCTCCGGGTGGCTACCCATCCCGGTGTCGACGAGCAGCAGCCCGTCCGGATGCGCGACGAGGTAGCCCAGGCAGGGCTCCACCCTCGGCTCGCCGGTGCCGGTCTCGGTGGCCGGCCGCACGAAGTAGCCGAAGTCCACCCGCCGCACCGCGAGGTCTGCCATCACCTCAGCCCTTCGAGGCCGTCGAGGAACGCGGCGGTGACCGCGTGGATGTCCGGCCGGTCGAGTGGGAGCGCGTGGCCGCCGTGGGTGACCAGGGCGTGGACCGGATGCCCGGCCCGCAGCAGAGCCGACGCCAGCGCGACGGTCTGGCTGGCCGGCACGGCGGCGTCCTGGGCACCGTGGACGAGCAGCACGGGCACCCGGCCGTTGACGTGGGTCGACGGGGTGGCGTCCAATGTCGACGGATCGGCGGCCGCCGGCTCGTGGCCGAGCAGGTCGCGCCACGGGTTGTCGCCGTGGCGGGTGGTGCGCAGCAGCTGGAGCCAGTCGTCGGCGAGCGGGTCGAGCGGTGGCCAGAAGGCCAGCACCCCGTCGACGTCGCCCGGCTCGGCGACCCCGCGCAACCCGAGCTGCAAGGCCAGGTGGCCGCCGGCCGAGTCGCCGGCCACGAGGAACGGCACGCCCGCGGCCCGCGCCTGGGTGAGTGGCTCGCGCGCCGCCGCCCGTACGTCGGCGAGCTGCGCGGGCCAGGTCGCCTCGTGGCTGAGCCGGTAGCGGCCCGGCACCACCGTCAGGCCGTGCCCGGCCAGCGCCGTGCCGTCTTCGTCGGACCATCCGCGCCAGCCGCCGCCCGGCAGCCACAGCGCCACACCTCGTTTCGCCACCGGCCCAGCATGACCCGTGCGGCCGGCCGCCGCCCGCATACTCTGCTGACGGCGTAACGGGAAGCGTGCATGATCTCGTCATGGGTGACACGCGCTTGGACCTGGTTCGGATCCGTGCCGCTCGGCAGGTGATCGACCCGCTCTTCCTCGACACACCGCTCTACACGTGCGGGCCGCTCGGGCGCACGCTGGGTTGCACGGTCAGCGTGAAGCTGGAGACGGCCAACCCGGTCCGCAGTTTCAAGGCCCGGGGCACCGAGCTGGTGACGAGCCTGCTGGCCGAGCGCGGCGCGACCGGGGTCGTGTGCGCCAGTGCCGGAAACCTCGGACAGGCGCTCGCCTGGTCGGCCGGCCGTCGCGGGATCCGCGCCACCGTCGTGGCCTCCCGCCGGGCACCCACCGCGAAGCTCGACGGAATCCGCGCGCTCTGCGCCGAGCTGGAGCTCGTCGACGGCGACATCGAGGACGCGCGCGAACGGGCCGCGGCGATCGCGCGCCAGCGCGAGATCCGGCTCGTGGAAGACAGCCTGGACATCGAAACGTGCGAGGGCGCCGCGACGATCGGCCTCGAGCTGGCCGCCGGCCCGCCGTTCGACGCGGTGCTGATCGCCCTGGGCGGCGGCGCGATGGCCACCGGCGTCGGTCACGTCCTCAAGGCTCTGCGGCCCGGGGCCGAGGTCGTCTGCGTGCAGCCCGCGGGCGCGCCGGCGATGACCCGCTCCTGGCACGCGCGCCAGGTCGTCACCACCGAGTCGATCGACACGATCGCGGACGGCGTGGCCGGGCGCCACCCCATCCCCGAGGTCCTCGACGACCTGCTCGCGGTGGCGGACGACGCCGTCCTGGTCGAGGAACGGTCGATCCTCGCGGGCATGCGACACCTGCTCGACCTGGCCGGGCTTGTCGTCGAGCCCTCGGCCGCGCTCGGCGTCGCCGCCGTCCTGGAAGACCCCGCGCGGTTCGCCGGCCGCCACGTGGTCACCGTCATCTGCGGCAGCAACGTCGACCCGCTTCCCTACCGCGGCTGGATCCGCCCGTAGCGCTCAGGCCACCAGCAGCCCGACGCCCCACGTCGCGGCGATCGCGAGCGCGGCGGCCAACTCGATCAGCATCGAGAGGCCGGCGGCCTTGAGCGCGTGCACAGTGGACGGCCAGGCCTGCCGGTGGTCGCCCAGCCGCGCCCGCTCGGCCAGCCAGACGCCCAGGATGAAACCCAGGACCAGACCCACGATGGGTATCACGAAGAAGCCGACCAGGCCGAGCGCCCCGCCCACCAGCAGCGTGCTGTTGGGCACGCCGGAGCGTTTGAGGTTGCGGCCCGGCCACAGGTACTTGACGACGGTGCCGGCCACCGCGAACACGGTGACGACGGCCAGGACCAGCCATTTTACCCAGCCGCCGTCGCCGAAGACCGCCCACGCCAGCACGCCGAGCCAGCACAGCAGCAGCCCGGGCAGGATCGGCACCACAACGCCCACGATGCCGGCGGCGATGGCCAGCCCGCACAGCACCGTCACCGTCGTGTTGTCGACCGTGAGCTCCACGCCATCCATCCTGCGCCATGAAGGCCGGCCGCGCTATCGACGACCGCCCTTACTGAGCGGCGGCTCACTGATGGGCCGCGTCGAGCCCGAAGCTGCGGACGGCCGTCACCGTCTGAAGTAGATAGTCGGCGACGAGGTACCCGATGGTGGCGCGGCGCGTGCCCATAACGCGGGCAAGGACGCGGTTTTGGGCTGACGATCACCGCACGCGGTAGCCACTGGGGCTATGCCAGCGGTCCGAAGAACGTCCGCAGGTCCGCCGCCAACTGGGTGGGGTCAACGACCGGCGGCGCTGGTACCTGGTGGCCTGGGACGTGGCCCGGGACGACTGGCGCACCTTCCGCGCCGACCGGATCGCGCTGCGGACGCCCAACGGGCCGCGCTTCACGCCCCGCGCGCTGCCGCCCGACCGGGAGATCGCGGCGCGGCTGGCCCGCGGGATCGGCGAGGCGACGTGGCGATACCGGGCCCGCGTCATCGTGCACGCGCCCGCGGCACACGTACGCGACCGGCTGCCGATCCCGGTCGACGTCGAGCCGCTCGGCGACGACCGTTGCGCCTTCGAGCCCGGCTCGGACCACCCTCGGATGCTCGCGCTCTACCTGGGCATGCTGGACGCGGACTTCGAGGTCGTGGACTCGCCGGAGCTGGTGGACGCGCTACGCGAGCTCGCGGAGCGCTACCAGCGGGCGGGCATCAGCGAAACCAGGCCTGCTTCTCCACAAGCGCCAGCTCCAGGCAGCGCGCCTGCCGCGCGTCCAGCTCCGGACCCTCCCCCGGAGGAAACCAGGCCACCTCGACCGACTCGTCGTCGTTGACCCGGGCCTCTCCCCCGACGGCACGGCACCGGAACGCCATGTCGAGCCACCACACCTGGTCGCCGTTGGGCAACACCGCGAGGTCCAACGCCTCCACGCCGAGCAGCCGCTCGACCGCCACCTCGACCGCGGTCTCCTCCAGCACCTCCCGGACCGCGCCGTCGGCCGGCTGTTCGCCCGGATCGAGGCAGCCGGTCACCAGCGCCCACCGGTGGTCGTCCGCCCGCCGCACGTGCAGTACCCGCCCGGCCTCGTCGAAAACCACGGCCGTCACGGCCGGCAGCGTCAGGGGTGCGTGGCCGACGCGAGCGCGCAGCTCGACGATGAAGTCCGGAATCGCCATGCCACCGACCCTAGAGGCCGGAATTGTGTGGGCGCGGCGGCGGCCGCGCGGTAGCCTCCGAAAGGCCGTGACATCGGCATCGTGCGAGGAGGTGAGACCCATGAGCGTTGTATCGAGGTGGGTGCTCCTCGCTTCGTCACGGTCGGGCGATTGACGTAGGGGTCGCCGGGAGCGCCTGAGGCACTCCGAAAGGCGACACCCATGCATTCTCTGCACTTCACCGGCGAGACATTCTCGAACGGTCTCCGCGAACGCGACTTCACGGTGGGCGGCGTGCCCGGCGTGCTCTGGTCGCCGGCATCCGGGGCCGGTCGCGCGCCCCTGGTCCTGATGGGTCACGGTGGCGGCACGCACAAGAAGGCGCCGGCGATGCTGGGCCGCGCGCACCTGCTCGTGACCGGCGCCGGCCTCAACGTCGCCGTCATCGACGCTCCCGGACACGGCGACCGGCCGCGCACGGCGTACGACGAGCGGCAGATCGACGCCATGCAGCGGGCCATGGCGGCGGGTGAGCCGGTCGGCCCGATCGTCGTGCGGTACAACGGCGAGCTGGCGCGCCGCGCCGTGCCGGAGTGGCGGGCGACCCTGGACGCACTCCAGCGGCTGCCGGAGATCGGCGCCGGCGGACCGGTCGGCTACTACGGCATCAACATGGGCACCGCGATCGGGGTGCCGTTGACCGCGGCCGACACCCGGATCAGCGCCGCGGTCTTCGGTCAGTTCTGGCCCGAGTCCCTGGTCGAGCTGGCGAGGCGGATCACCGTGCCGATCGAGTTCGTGCTCCAGTGGGACGACGAGCACATCCCGCGCCAGGCCGGCCTCGAGCTGTTCGACGCCTTCGCCTCGACGCGGAAGACGTTGCACGCCAACGCGGGCAGGCACAAGGAGGTGCCGAGGTTCGAGGCCGACAGCGCGGTTCGGTTCTTCGCTCGGACCCTCAGCTCGGCAGGACCCACTACTTAGTGATACCGTGTACTGGTACTTAGTAATACGCAGTACCAGGACCGAAGAGGCCCGCTATGGACGACCTGACGGAGATGCTGAAGGGCACGCTCGAGGGCTGCGTGCTCCAGATCATCGGCAGCGAGGAGACCTACGGATACGCGATCACGCGTCGGCTCGACGAGCTCGGCTTCGCCGACGTCGTCGAGGGGACCGTGTACACCATCCTGCTGCGCCTGGAGAAGAACGGACTCGTCCAGGTGACGAAACGGCCGTCCGGGGTGGGCCCGCCGCGCAAGTTCTACGCGCTCAACGACGCGGGGCGCGAAGAGCTCGCGAGGTTCTGGGCGAAATGGGCGTACCTCTCCACACGAATCGACAAGCTCAAGGAGGGCGGGAGATGAGCTTCTGGGCGACCATCACGAACGTCGCGAGGAAATTGGCCCAGCTAGGAGGCTGACGTAGGCATCCAGGACATCGTCGAGGGCAAGAAGCAGTGGCGGGCGCACATGGCGCGGGTCAAGGCGCTGCCGCCGGACTACCAGATCGTCTACAAGGAGATGCAGAGGTACCTGTTCAAGGTCGGACCGGTCGACCTGCCGGACGGGCCGTTGCTGCCGGGGATCGTCGACTTCTTCGAGGAGGGCGTCGCGGCCGGCAGGGGCGTCCTGGAGCTCACTGGCACCGACGTCGCCGCCTTCTGCGACGGCCTGATCACGGACTCGCCCACCTACGCGGACATCTACCAGCAGTCCATCAGCGGAAAGCCCGGCACGCCCGAGAGGTGACCACACGGGAGCCTCTATAGTGGACCGATGCTGGGGGTCATCGCGGCCGCGCTCGGCGGGCCTGAGGTGCTACAAGTGACCGAGCTGCCCGAGCCTGAGGCGCAGCCTGGGCAAGTCGTCGTCCGGGTCCGCGCGGTGTGCGTTCACCCCGCCGACGTCGCCGCCACGACCGGACAGATCCCGCGCGGGCCGGTGATGCCACCGTTCCTGCCCGGGTGGGACATCGCCGGCGAGGTGGCCTCGGTCGGTGCGGACACGACAAACTTCCGGGTGGGTGACCGCGTCGTCGGGATGATCCCGTGGTATCTGACGCGGGGTGCGCCCGGTGGCTACGCCGAGTTCGTGGCCGCCGACGCCGACTGGCTGGTGCCGCTGCCGGACGAGCTCGACTTCGCGGCCGCCGCCACGGTCCCGCTCAACGCGCAGACCGCACACCAAGGGCTGGAGCTGCTGTCGTTGAGCCTGCCGCCGGCCGGCAGCAGCATCCTGGTCACCGGCGCCAGCGGCGGTGTCGGCGGCTTCGCCGCCCAGCTCGCCCTCCAGGGCGGCTACCGCGTCCTGGCGCAGGCCAGCGACGGCGACGAGGAGTGGGTGCGCGGTCTCGGCGCACAGGAGGTGATTCCCCGCTCCACCGACCTGGCCACGCTGAGGCCGGTGACCGCGCTGTTCGACGCGGTCCCCCTCGGCGAGGAGGCGGCCGCCGCGGTCGAAAACCGGGGCGTGGTGGTCACCACCCGCCCCACGCCGGCCATCAACCCGGCCCGCGGCGTGCGCCAGGACCTCCAGCTCATCAAGCTCGACCGCAAGCTGCTGGCCGAGCTTGTCGAGCAGGTGGCGACGGGCCGGCTCCGCACCCGCGTGGCGGCCACCATGCCGCTCGCCGAGGCGGCCGACGCACACCGGCGGGTGCTGGCCGGCGGCCTGCGCGGAAAGGTCGTGCTGACGCCGGGCTGAGCCGAGCCGGCAGCGGGCTGTGGCAGGATTGCGCGCGTGTCGCAGCCCCTCGACCGGTTCCGCACCCGCCGCGAGCAACTGCTGGCCGGGGTCTACACCCGGCTGCGCGACCTGGGCATCGAAGCCGTCTTCGGCGTACTGGTGCCGTACTACGACTTCTACGGCGCGATACCCGACGGCCTGACCGGCCTTTCCGTCCGCGACGCGGCCGCCACCGGGCGGATGCAGGTCACGGTCCTGGCCGCACGCCGCGACGGCGACACCTGGGTGCGCGACACCGACCTGGAGTACGACCTCGACAGCGACTTCGTCTTCGAGGTCAGCACCCTCGAGGGGCGCGGCGACGGCCCCGGCGACCCGCCCGCCATCTGGGCGCCGCGGCGACTGGTCCGCGCCGAGGAGGCGGTGGTCGACGCGATCCGGCTGTGGCACGGCTACCGGGACACGCTGCGCGCCAGCCCACCCGCCGCCGACCCGGCCCGCCGCCGCACCGAGCTCACCCGCCAGGTCGACGCCCGGCGCACGGCCGCCGCGGCCGCCCGGGTCCGCCTCGCGGCCGACCCGACGGCCGTCCCACCCCAGCAGCGCGAGGCCCTGGCCCGCCACCTGGGCGAGCTCGACCACGCCCAGCTCTGCTTCCACTTCCCCCGCGACAGGTTCGGCCGCTACGCCAAGGCCGCCGTCGTCGCACTCACTGGCTACGAGGCCGGCCTGAGCAAGCGCGGGCCGTGGCTCGCCGTGCGGGCCGACGGCGACGAGCTGGCCGTCAGCGTCGAGGCGCTGATCGGGGCAAACCAGGACCACCGATGGGACCAGCTGCCCTGGCTGTGGAGTACGACCCACCGCGACGCCACCCCCGAGCGGCGATGGCAGGTGCCCGACGCCGACACGGCCCGCCCCATCGCCGACCTGCTCGACCAGCACGCGCTCGCGGACGCACTCATCCGCTGCGGCGTCGAGGTCGACACCGACCTGGCCGCGCTGCTCGACGGCTACCCGATCAGTTACGAATACGCCCGCTACACCGACACCTGGGTCAAGACGCTGTACGAGCAGCTGCGAAACTGCGCACCGTGGCGGCTGGCCACCGCCTATCAGGTCTGGCGGCAGGAGCGGCAGGCCGCCCGCCGCCCGGTGACCGAGCCGATCGCCTTGTTCGGCCTGAAAGGGCTGAACCAGTCGACCAAACCCATGGTCGCCCTCTACGCGCCCGACGGCAGCCCCCGCCTCACGATGGCCTGGAGCGGCAGCAACGCCCGCCTCCCCCGCGCCCTCTGGGAGTGCCCCGCCGACCTGAGCGCCGCGCTCCTCACCAGCGCCTGACCGGAGGGCAGCATGGACCTCAGCATCATCCGGCGATGCCGCGTCGCCCTCGCGGCCGCCAGCCTGCCCGCCGCCTTGCTGGTCGGCGGATGCACGTTCCAGGACGCCATCTGCGGCTCCGGCGACTATCCGGTCCAACAAGTCGGCAGCACCGGCCGCCAGTGCGTCCCCGAGGACGAAGAGCCGCCAGCCGGCTGGACCCGCTATCCGGAGGGCAAGGAGCCGAGGCACGTGGACGACGAATGGGACGTCTACTGGCGGACCCACACCATCGACCAGAGCGGCAACATCATCCAATCCCAATGAAAGGGCTCGATGAGTACGACGTGGCGGCACCTGCCCGCTCCCGCCCAGGCGATCGCCGTCGCCGCCTCGGACGCTGTCGCCGCCGCGCGGGAGCGTGACCGGGACGCGCTCGCGGCAGCCGCCGGGCCGCTCGCCGCCGCCGAGGGTTCCGGACTCGTGCTGGGTGCGGTGGTCCGGCTGCTTCTGGAGGAGGCGCACCCGGACGGGCTGGGCGGTGACGACATCCGCCGGGTGCTCGAGGAGTGTGTGCGCGGCGCCGCCGCGTGGGAGCCGGCCGTCGATCCGCATGTGGTGCTCGTCCTGCTGGCCGGCGCGTTGGGCGTCCACGGCCAGGACGACGAGGCGCCCCGCCCGGCGGCCGATTCGGTGGCGCGGCATTCGGCGCTGCTGGTGGCCCACCTGCTGCACGCGACTCCGCGTCCGCTCGTGGGATACCTCACGGCGGCGTTCGCCGAGATCGAGCGCACCGAGCTGCACGACTGACCCACCGGGTAACGGGCAACCTTATTCATTCATTAAGGTAAATTGCCCCCGGTCGGTCCCGTCCATATGATCGGTCGCCGCGACGATCTACGGACAGGAGACAGCGACATGCGCCAACGACGACTCCGTGCTGTGGTGCTGGCGGCGGCCAGCGCCGCCGCGGTGGCTGCCGGTACGACGGCGGCCGTGGTGGCGCACGCCGCCTCGACCGGCTGCTCGGTCAGCTACGGCATCGGGTCGCAGTGGAGCACCGGGTTCACCGCGAACGTCGCTGTCACCAACCTCGGCGATCCGGTCAGCGGCTGGACGCTGCGCTGGTCCTATCCGGCCGGACAGACGGTGACCCAGGCGTGGAGCGCGTCGGTCTCGCAGAGTGGCGACGCGGTGACCGCGACAAACGCGGCGTGGAACGCCCGCATCGCCACGGGCGCCACGGTTTCGTTCGGGCTCAACGGCGCGTGGAGTGCCGCCGGCAACCCGGTTCCGGCGAGCTTCTCGCTGAACGGGGTGACCTGCACCGGCCAGGTCACCGCCACGTCGGAGCCCAGCGCGACACCGAGCGCCACCGCGTCGCCGAGCCCGACCGCCTCCCCCTCGCCGTCCGGTACCCCGAGTGCGACGCCGACCACGACGGCGCCGCCGGCGGCGGACTGCGCGAGGCCGGCCGGCGCCGCGCCCGTGGTGACCGTCACCCAGGTCGACGTCGGCGTGCCCGTCACCGGCTACGGGCGGGAAGGCGACACCGAGCCGCTGCCCATGGCGATCGCGGCGACGCCGTCCGGTGGGTCCTGGCTGGCGTGGCTGGGCACCGACAGCCGGGTGTACCTGGGCAAGCTCGACTGCGACGACCGCCTCGTCGGGACGCCCACCAGCTTCGCGGGCATCGACCTACAGGACGTGCAGGCGGACAGCAATGGTGGCGTGCTGCTGCTCACCCGGCGGGGCGAGTGCGGCGACGGACCGCTGTGCGGCGGCTCGTCCAGCCCGTGCAACACGATGCACATGGTCCGCTTCGACAACTCCGGCCAGCTCGTGTGGGAGCGGCAGGTCACCAACCTGAGCGAAACCCGCTCCGGCTACGACAACGGCGCCCGCTTCGTGTGGTGGTACCAGCACCACGGCCGGCTCGCGTCCGACGGCGCCAACTACGCGGCCTACTTCGGCGTCGCCATCACCGTCCAAAATGGAAGCTGCGTCGACGTCCACCAGGGCGACCGCATGCAGGTGGTCGGCGCCAACGGATCGCTGGTCTCCGGGCATCGGGACAGCTTCGAGGTGGGGTGCAGCCACAGCTGGGGCACCCGGATCGTGTGGGATCCGCGCACAAGCAGGTTCGCGATGGTGTGCGCCACCGACAACGCGTGCCGCATCGCGCAGCCGAATCCATATCGGACGGTGGCCGCCGGCACCTGCGACGGCACCCTCTTCGGTGGTGACCTGGTGCTGGCGAGCACGTCGGGCTACTGGACCGCGTGGAGCCAGGGCGGGCAGGCGCGCCTGGAACACTTCACCACCGGCGCGTCCGACACCACCGTGAACACCGCCGCGAGAACGAGCCATCCGCACCTGGTGAGCTACGGGACGGGCCGGATGCTGCTGGCCTGGGAGTCGGGTTCCGCGATGGCCGCGCAGGTGTACGACGCCGGCAGCGGCACGACCGTGGGCGCGCAGTTCACCGTTGGCGTGCGCGACCACAACTTCCAGGCCTTCAAGGCGTACGCCGACGGGAGCGCCGCCTACCCGGCCGCCGGCGGCAACAGCACGTCGATCCGGATCGCGCGCGTGCTGCCGATGAGCGGCTGATCCAAGGGTCTTCCCGGGGGTTGCATCCCCGATGTACCGGGCGGGGCGGCCCGGTCCACCATGGATCGGCAACGCGTCCGCGACCTCTGGGAGGACCACAATGGACATACGACTGACGAGGCGGCACGCGCTTCGCGCGACAGGCGTCACGGCCGTGGCCGCCGCGGGCCTGGGCAGCGCGCCGGCCTCCGCCGCGGGCGGCACCGCGCGGTCGGCGGGCGGGCGGATCGACACGCACCACCACGCGGTGCCCGAGGTCATCCGGCAGTGGGCCATCTCGCGCGGGCTGCTACCGGCCGAGGGCGGGCCGTCCTGGGCGTACTGGACCGAGGACGACGCGCTCCGCCTCATGGCCGACAACCAGATCGCGGCCGCCGTGGTTTCCGCGCCGGTGCCCTCGATCGCCTTCGCCGACCGGGCTCTGGCCGAGGAGGGCGTGCGGGTGTGCAACGAGGCGTACGCCGCCCTCGTCGCCAGGTACCCGGGCCGCTTCGGCTTCTTCGCCAACGTGGCGCCGCTGCATCTCGACCTCGCGCTCGAGCAGGTCAGGCACGCGTTCGACGACCTCGGTGCGGACGGCGTGCTCGTCATGGCCAGCGCCGGCGGCAAGTACGTCGGCGACCCCGCCTTCGACCCCCTCTTCGCCGAGCTGCACCGCCGCCGCGCGGTCGTGTTCATCCACCCCGACGGGCTGCCGGACACCGAGCTCGAACTTCCCGGCGTCTCCAACTCCCTGGCCGACTTCCTGCTCGACACCACCCGGGCGGCGCTCAACCTGATCGCTTCGGGCACGCTGGAGCGCTATCCCGACCTGAAGATCATCCTGTCGCACGCCGGCGGTTTCCTGCCGTACCTCGCCGGACGTGCCGAGTCGCAGGGGCGGCAGGGCGAGTTCGTCGACCCGGCCGTCTTCCGGCGGGCGCTGCGCGCGTTCTACTACGACACCGCCATGCCGGCCTCGCCGTATGCCATGCCCACCCTGCTCAAGGCGGTGGGACCGAGCCAGATCCTCTACGGCACCGACTTCGCGGCCCGGCCGGCGACGGAGGTCGGCGTGATCACCCGCGACCTCGACGGCGACACCGCCCTCGACAGGCACACCCGGCGCGCCGTCAACCGCGCCAACGCCCTGCGCCTGTTCCCCCGGCTCGGCGGCTGACCCCAGCCGGGTCCGATTGCGCATCTGAGCAACGGGCTGTCGCGGCGGTCTGGTGCCGGCGAGCCGCGAGTGGTCTAGTCAGGCGCCATGGGGGAACGAGGGTTGATTGCCGTGGACACGGGGGCCACGTCGACAGCGGTGCCGTCGCTGGGCAGGTGGGGCCTGTCAGCACACGCCGACCTCGTCTACCGGACGCTCACCGTGTGTCACTCGGCCACGTGCCGGGAGCTGGCTCGCCACCTGGATGTCCAGGTGAGACGGATCGCCGAGGCGCTGGACGAGCTGGCCGCGGTGGGCGCGGTACGCCGGTACTCCCAGGGTCGCGACTGGCGGTGGACCGCGGTCGCGGTCGACCGGGTGCTGTCGCTGCTGCACCGGCGCCGGGCGCCGATCGTGCTGGAAGATCGGCACCGCCGCCACCTCGCCACGGTGGCCGGCCTGTCCCTCGACCGGATCCCCGCCGACGCGATCCGGCGGATGCCGACCCGCGCGTCCGCCCGCGCGCGGATCGCCGAGCTGGCGACGCTGGAGCGGCACGAACACCTGGCGATCAACACCGAAGACCCGATCACCGCCGATGCGGCCGCGGCGGCCGCCCCGCTCGACCGGGCGCTGCTGGCCCGGGGCGTCAGGATGCGGACCATCGGCCGACCGCCCCAGGACGGCGGCCGGCGCGCGGTCCCGCCGGCCGGCAGCGAACACCGCGAGGCGGACGACCTGCCGCTCAAGCTCATGGTGTTCGACCGGCAGGCGGCGCTGTTTCCCGCGGACCCCACCGATTTCAACGCCGGCGCCGTCGAGCTCAGCGATCCGGACGCCGTCGCACACCTGACCCAGCTCTTCTATCGGATCTGGAGTATGGCCGACGACCCGCGCCGACAGGAGACGCCGCACGTCATGCTGACCATTCGAGAGCAGGCAATCGTGGCGCTGCTGAGCGCGGGAGTGAGCGAGGAGGAGGCCGCCTCCCGGCTGGGCCTGAGCCGCCGCACCGTGGTCTACGCCCTCCGCGCCCTGATGGACCGCCTCGGCGTCGAAAACCGGTTCCAACTCGCGCTGGTCCTCGGAGCCGCCCACGCTGTGCCCATCCCCACGAGCGAATCGACCGCTCCCGCTACGCCGGAGGAGCCCTGATGCCCGCACGCGGCCTTCGTGCCACGCTGCTCACCGCGGCACTCACCACCGCCGCGACACTCGCCGCCGCCGCGCCAGCCCACGCGGCCGATCCGATCGCGTGGAACATGGCTCCCTGCGCCACAGCGATCCTGTCCGAGGCGCAGTGGGACCAGGGCGCCCGGATGTTCGTCGTCAACGGCGTCGCCACCCAGTGCGCGCCGGTGGCCAGCTCCGGCGGCGTCCGCATCGCCACCTACAAGCCCACCGCGGCCAGCGCGAGCGCTCCCGGCTACAACGTCCGCCTCTTCCCCGACGCCACCCCGGGCGCCACCCGCCCCTTCGGCGTCGCCGCGGTCCCACCCACGGTCGGCGAGTACGGCGTCTGCGTCCTGGCCGGCGCCCAGGAGCGCGTGGTCTGCGCGCTGGTCACGGTGTCGTCCTACCAGGGCCGTCTTGTGGCGCCCATGTCACCCCTTCCTGTCGACGCGCCGCTCGTCGACAAACCGGTCGTCACCACGCCGTACACCGGCGCGCTCGCCCCACCCGCCAAAGACGGCGGCCCCGGCGGCACCTGCGGCACCTGCTTCTAGGGGGCGCCCGTCCCGTATACCCGCCCAGACAGTGACAGGGCTGCCCTCTTGAGGACAGGGGCGGGAGGGGTGAGCGCGACCAGCGGTGGACGGGTGAGGCCGCGGGAGCAGCGGTCCGGACCACGACGGACGCCGCGGTAGCTCAAATCTCTGTCTAATAAGGGCTGACGCGGATGTGGGCGAATAGGCTCGGCGAACGTGACGACGTGGGGAGGAGCCGGACTGGTGCGGCACGGCGACGGTGAGTATGTGTCCACGCCGCTCGGCCCGCTGTACGTCGAGGTGGAGGGCAGCGGTCCGCCCGTCGTGTTGGTGTCCGGTGGGCCGGGGGTGAGCCACGTCCATTACCACCCGTGGTTTTCGCGGCTGGCGGGCGAGCACACGGTGGTGTATTACGACCATCCCGGCGTCGGCCGGTCCGGTCGCCAGGCGGGCCGCGGGGTGTACACGGTCGCGGCGTACGCGGCGGCGATCGAGTCCGTCCGCGTGCACCTGGGCGCCGACACCGTCGCGTTGGTGGGCCTGTCGTTCGGCGGGCTGCCGGCCATCGAGTACACCCGCACGCATCCGGGGCGGGTGCGGCGCCTGGTGATGAGCAACGCCGTCCACAGTGCACAGGCGTGGCAGCGCGGCAACATCGACAGCGTCAACCACGAGATCTCCACCCGCTATCCCGAGGTGTGGGGCCAGATCCTGGCGCTGCGCGAGCGCGGGGTGCTGTCGCTCGCGGACGAGTACCAGGAGCTGATCGGTGGCGTGCTGCCCGAGCTGGAGTGGGCCGATCGCCTTTCCCATCCGGCGCTGACCAAGCCGGCGGAGCCGGTCGACCGCTACAACCCCGGCGCGTACGCGGCGTTCCTCGGGCCCGATCCAGAGTGGACCGTCGGCGGCAGCCTGGCAGGCTACGACCCGGGCGCGGGTCTGGCCGGGCTCGACGTCCCGGTCCTGATCGTCTCGGGGCGGCACGACCGGGTGACGCCGGTGGCCGTCGCGCACATGCTTCGCGAGCAGCTCCCGGCCGGCACGACCCGTTGGAAGGTCTTCGAAAACGGCGCCCATCGGCCCTGGGCGGAGGAGCCGGACCCCTACTTCGCCGAGCTCGCCGCGTTTCTGGCTCCGTGACTACGGCGTCGGCAGGGCCGCGCCCAGGTGATACGCCGCGTGCCGGTAGGGCTGCCGGCCTGGGACGGTCATCGCCCGCTGCACCACCGCGCCCGGACCCGCCCGCCAGGACTGCTCGTCGTAGCGCGAAAGCTCGTCGAGCATCGACCGGTGGATCGTGTCGAACCGGCTCAGCAGCAGTGCCACCGGCAGCGTCCGGCCGGCCGCCACCCCGCCGGTGTTGAGCAGGCGGCCGACCTCCGGCTCGTCCCACGCGGCGTCGAGACTCCAATGTCGACGGCCGCGCGCCATCTCGGTCAGTACCGCGAGGTTGATCTCGTCCCACATCAGCACGTGCGCCACCAGGTCGCGTAACGACTCGCAGGAGTCGCCGAGTGGACGGCCGTCCACCTTGTACAGAGCGGTCAGCTCGTCGTCGGTGCGCTCCTCGACCCGCGCGGCCAGCAGCCCACGGTCGGCGGCGACGAGCCGGCGCGCCTCGTCGATCGGAAGGACGGTCATGCCGGCCACCGTAGATCGGGCCGGCGCCGAAACTGCCAAGCCTGCCGAACCTCGGCAGTCTTAGCGGCGCAGCGCTTCCAGCAGGTCCGCGCCGAGGGCCTGGATGGCTGAGTCGTTCAGCGAGTACCGGACGAAGTGGCCCACCCGCTCAGCTCGCACGAGGTCGGCGGCGCGCAGGACGGACAGGTGCTTGGTGACGGCCGACTCGGTGAATCGCCACAGCCGCGCGATCTCGCGTGCGGATCGGGGCTCCACCGCGATGGCGCGGCACACCTCCAGCCGCGCGGGGTGGGCCAGGGCGCCGAGGCGGCGCACCGTCAACCGCCGGTCGGCGGCACGCGGCGGCACCGGGACGGGATAGTGCACGACGACCGGCCGGTCGGGCTCGTCCGCGACGTACAGGTGCTGGCCGCCGAACCGGGTGGGCACCAGCACGAGCCCGCGCCCGGCGACCGGCACCGTCTTGTTCTGAAACTTGTCGACTACCAGGCGGCCGGACCCGTCGCCGGTGCTGACGGCCGGTGACAGGTCGCGCAGACTGGCCGGCCACCCACCGCGGCGGGTGCGGGCGCGTACCTCGGCGCGCAGTGTCGGTGCCGACCGGCGCCACTCGTCCCGGAAACACAGGTGCCAGAAGCGTTCCAGCACGGCGGCGAGTGTGTCTCGCGCCCTCTCCGGGTCGTCGAGGACGAGCTGGACCGCGCGGGTCGCGGCCGGCCCGCGGGCGCGGGACAGTGCGACGACCTCGGCCCGCTGGTCGGCGATGCGACCGGACCGGCCCCGCACCCGCAGCAGCGGGCGGAGGGTCAGCTCCGCGAACCGGGCCGGGGCGAGGGCGCGGAGCCAGGCCGGCCAGCCCTCCCCCGGCGCGAAGGTCGGATCGACGAGCCACACCGGCCGGATCGCGCTGACCGTGAACGACCACGCCTCCAGCGCGGCGGTGAGGTCGGCCGGCAGCGCGCTGCGCGTGGCGGCCGCCCAGTCGGCCCGGTCGGTATGGTGGCCCTCCGCCACGAGCACGTGCCACGCCGACGCCAGCTCCACCAGAGGTGAGACCGCGAAGCTCACCTCGGTGGAGTCCTCCGGTACGAGCAGCGAGATCGGCATACCTGCGAAGCTAGCGGCACACCCGGAAGCAGGCTGTGCCCCACCGCCTGATCCCCACGAAAGCACCCAATCCGGACAACCAGGTGAACACATCGATCAACAGGGGTATTGGGGGTTGAGAGTTTCCGGGAGGGAGATGCCGATGACCGCTGACGGCGAGGAACAGCGCACCGTGATGGACGAGGTCGTCACGCGCGCGAGCCTGACCCAGTTGAGACACCATGTGCTACGCCTGGCCGATCGCGCCGGCCTGGAGGTCGAACGCGGCGAGGCATTCGCGGTCGCCGTCAACGAGGCGGTCAGCAACGCCATCCGGCACGCGGGTGGCAGCGGCGAGGTCACGGTCGTCCAGGACGACGAGCGCCGGTTGATCGCCGAGGTCAGCGACGCCGGGCCGGGAATCCCGTGCTCGGTCACCCTCAGCCTGCCACCGCCGCAGGCGATCGGCGGTCGTGGCATGTGGCTCGCGGACAAGCTGGCCGATCACGTCGAGGTCCACAGTGGTCCTGGCGGGACCACGGTCCGTCTCGAAATGGCCCTCGACCAGCCGCCGCTATCGGGGTAGCTCGAATAGGACATGTCGGGACACCAGCATCTCCGTCATGAGCGGTGGCTGGTCCATGAACCGATTCGGTCATCTTCCCAGCCTTGATGTGGCAGCGCGAATGCCCCGGGCCGCGGAGGTACCGTGTCCTTCCGCCGCTACATGCGGCGCCGCGAAACTGAGTCACGGGGGTCGCATGGTGGAGACGTTGGGCGTCGCGGTCGTCGGGTTCGGCTGGATGGGACGGGTGCACACCCAGGCGTACACGCGCCTGCCGCACCACTACCCCGAGCTGCCGCTGACCGTGGCGCTCGTCGCGGTCGCCGACGAGGTGCCCGGCCGGGCCGCCGAGGCCGTGTCCCGCTACGGCTTCGACACCGCCACCCGCGACTGGCGGGAGGTCGCCGCCGACCCACGGGTCCACGCCGTCAGCATCACCGCGCCCAACTTCCTGCACCGCCAGATCGGCGTCGCGATGGCGGAGGCGGGCAAGCACATCTGGATCGAAAAGCCGGTCGGGCTGACCGCCGAGGACGCCCGCGCGGTCGCCGGCGCCGCCGCGGCGGCCGGGGTACAGGGCACGGTCGGCTTCAACTACCGCAACGCACCCGCCGTCGAGGTGGCCCGCGACCTCATCGCCGCCGGCGAGATCGGCGACGTCACCCACGCGCGGGTGCAGTTGCTCAACGACTACGCCGCCCATCCCGAGGGCGCGCTCACCTGGCGGTACCGGCGGGAGCTCGGCGGCAACGGCGTCCTGGGCGACTTGGCCTCGCACGGCGTCGACCTGCTCCGCTTCCTCGTCGGCGAGATCGACGCGCTCACCGCCGACACCGCCGTCTTCGTGCCCGAACGCGCCCGCCCCACCGGCGCCACCGCCGGCCACGCGCGCGCCACGGGCGGCGAGAAGGGCCCGGTGGAAAACGAGGACTACGTGTCCTGCCTGCTGCGCTTCGCCTGCGGCGCGCGGGGCGTGCTGGAGGCCAGCCGCACGTCGGTCGGCGAGCAAAACAGCTACACCTTCGAGGTACACGGCACGACCGGCGCCGTCGCCTGGGACTTCCGCCGGATGGGTGAGCTGCGGGTCAGCACCGGCACCGCCTACCAGGACCAGCCATTTAGCACTGTCTACGCTGGACCGTTGCACGGCGAGTACGCGGCGTTCCAGCCCGGCCCCGGCATCAGCATGGGCTACGACGACCTCAAAGTCATCGAAGCCGCCCGCTTCGTCCGCTCCATCGCCCGCGGCACCCCGCTCGGCACCGTCCTCGACGACGCCGTACGCAGCGCCGAGGCCCTCGACGCCATGGTCCGCTCCGCCGCCGCCGGCACCTGGGAACGCCCAGCTCAGCGTGGATAGAGTGCGAGACTGTGCGGACACCCGAGATCACCGTCGCCACCCCCGCGGACCGCGAGGCGGTCGTCGGCAGCATGGTCGCCGCGTTCGGCGACGACCCGGTCCTGCGATACCTCTTCCCCGAGGAGGCGACCTACTCGCGGTACGCCGCCGCCTTCTTCGGGCACCTCTTCGACAAGCGCGTGCGAAAGCAGACGATCTGGACCATCGAGGGCGGCGCGTCGACCGCGATCTGGGAGCCTCCCCGCGCGCCCGACGACTCCCCCGGCGGCGACCTGTCCGCTCAGCTGCCCGCCGGCCCGCTCGCCCGCGTCCTCGCCTACGACAAGGCCGTGCACGCCGCGCTGCCCGACGCGCCGTTCTGGTACCTCGGCGTCCTGGCCACCCACCCAGCCAGCGCCGGCCGCGGCTGGGGCCGCGCGGTCATGCGCGCCGGGCTGAGCCGGGCCGCCACGGACGGCCTCCCGGCGGTCCTGGAGACCAGCAACCCGGCCAACGTCGAGATGTACCGCCGCGCCGGATGGCAGGTGGTGCGCACGATGACCGAGCCGCTGCCGATCTGGGTCATGCGGGTGCCCGGGGGCGCCTGAACCGGGGGTGTCGCACACCGGACCCGGTGACATCTCCTCCCAGCCGCCCCCCACGTTTCCACCGCTGCGAGGAATCCGTGTCGCTGTTTCGCCGCGTCTACGCCATAAAGCCGCTCCGCCCGGTGCTGTTCGTCCTCCTCATGGGAGTCGTCTTCGGCGGGGCCTAAGGCGGCCACTACCTTCTCGGCTCCCCCGACGTGGCCAAGGTCGGCCAGTGCATGAACGACGGCAACCCCGTCTCCATGCGCACGACGGACTGCGACAAGGACAAGGCCCAGTGGGTGATCGTCGGCCGCGTCGAGGGCGAGGACCTCGAACCCGAAAAAGCCTGCGCCGCGTACCCGGAGACCGCGACGTGGCTCGAAAAACGCGGCCGCGGCGAAGACTACGTACTCTGCCTCGCCGAAAACCGCCGCGACCGGGCGGCAGTCGCACTCGCCGCCCAGTAATCTCTGAGAATGAGCGCGGAGTTCGCCGTAATCTTGCGGGGGCTGATGGACAATCGCCGGCTGTCCCCGAGAGCCATGAGCCGGGCATCGGCACGGGCCGAAGCGACAATCAATCAACTACTCACCGGAGCGGTCCCACCGACCGCGGACATCCTCGAAGACATCGCGCCGGTGTTGCAGCTGGACCTTGCCGATTTACTGGTCATCGCCGGCCTATCGACGGTCCCCACACCTGGGCGGCCCAAGCCTTACAAAGCGACCATGGAGATCGGGTCGCTGGTGGCGGCCGCGAGCGCCCTGACGCCCGAGCAGGTTGGCGGTCTGGTGGAGACCGCGCGCAGCCTGAAGCAGGATCGAGGGTGACGACGTGCGGAGCTTCCGCCCGATCAACGAGCGGGATGACGAACTATTCGATCCTGAGGGTCGTATGAGGTCAGCCCGTATTTCGCTGCCAGTTCTACCAACATCGGTGCGACTTCTCTATGGCGGGACCATGCGATGTTGGCGATGACGCATTCTTCGTTTCGATACAACGGCGATGTCCAAGGTGATTCTTCGGCGTTCTCCTCGGTAAGGTCACCGAAAATGCCGACTACTTCGTCGTAGAACTCGCCCACCGCCGGATTGCGATCACACACACACCTAACTCACCATCGGTAAGCCGATCGTATATCTGCGCCGCCTCCTCCGCGGTAGATGACTTGCTTTCGAACCAGAAAGTCAGGTCGAAACTCACTGCTCCCCCTGCGCTCGGACGGCCGGAACCACTGTCGGTTGGTCGATCATACTATCATCGCCCCAAGCCCCTATCGGTCGACCCAAACGTCGAAGACTCCGACCAGCGTTCTACCATCTTTTGTCGTGACCGAATTCCCCGGCTCGTTCAACCAGTCGTCGAATGCCTTTTGGGCAGGGCTTCGTTTGGCGGTGCCGCCCTTCGTCTCGATCCCGTACCATTGGCCGTTGATTTCGACGGTGCCGTCGTACTTACGGACTGGAAAGCCAGGTGCCGTGACTGGAGTCTCGGCACGTATGACGGTCGCCCCGTCAAGTTCAAGTTGATCCCAGGCAGTGACCTCATCATTGGCCCCATCGCGGCAACCACCCGGACGAGCCCGGCTACACGGATCCAGCCCGCGCGACCGGTGCGACGGAAAGGTCACGCGCCGAGGTGGCCGCGGTGGCCAGGTCGGCCGTTGCCTTGCCCGGCGCCGGCCAGGCCACCGTCGGCGGCGCCTTGACCTCACGGCCGGCAGCTGTCCATGTTGGACGCTGCTTGGCCTTGACCGGGGTCACCGCTACCCCGGTGACATCCTTCGGCTTCGGCGGCTGCCACGACGGCGGTGCGGCCACCGCGACCGCGTTGAGCGCGACCGTAGCGGCCACGACGGCGGCGACGACTCCCGCCGCGCGTCGCGCGAACCGGCCCGCCACGGTCATCGCCGTTCCCGCGAACGGACGTGACCTTCGCACAGCGCCCACGGCGCCTCCCCATCTCGCGAACCGCACCGACCTGCTACCGGGTGGAACCGCTACTGCGAAGCGAACTGCTGGATCTCGTTGTCGTCCCACATCTGCTGGGCGGCGTACACGTGGTCGACGTCGCCGATCCACAGGTCGCCCGCGCCGGCCAGGTGCATCGCCCGGCCGATCGTGAACGGGCCGGTAGCCGCCCAGGTGCCGTTGACGGCCGCTTCGGCGTAGGCGCCGGAGACCGCCGGGATGCCGTTCACGTACAGCTTGATCTTGAGGTTGATCGGGTCGTAGACGCCGACGAGGCTCACCCAGTCGCCGGGTACGACGTAGTCGGTGGTGCACGCGGCGTCCGAACTCGCACCGGACGAGTCCGTCTGCTTGAGGCTGAAACACCACGCCGGATCCGCGACGCTGTCGCCGTCGAGGTCGCGGTCGTCGCGGAACCCGAGCCGGAACCGGGACGTGTCAGTCCCGTCCTGCCCCACCGCGGTGCGCCAGCTCGTCGGGTCCGTCAGCCGCACCCACGCCGCCACCGTGTACCCGCCGGTGTGTGTGGTGTTCACGACCGGTGACGCGGTCTGTAGCGCGCCCGTACCGGCCAGCGTGACCGCGGAGTCCCCGACGTACCCGGTATCGGCCCATGTCACGCCCGTCCCGGAGACGGTCGCGGGGCGGGTGTTCGGCACGGACGCGGCGGTGGTGCCGGTGCCCTCGTCCAGCGCCCAGTGCCAGACATCGGTGTTCGGCGTGACCAGGAACTGGTAGACCCTCGGGTCGGACGTGAACCCGGCGGTGTTACGGGACTGCACGGACAGCACGTTCAGCCCGTCTTTCGGCGGGGTGACCGAGGCGACCGTCGTGCTGCCGGTCACCTCCCGCAGCGACAGATCGTCCCAGTACACCGCCTTGTTCGAGCCAGGCGGCCAGCCGTTGTAGATGCGCACGAACACCTCGGTCGCGTTCGACGGGAGCGACACCGCGACCGAAACGAAGTTCCAGGCCTCGGTCGCGGTCGCCTTCGGCGACGGCAGCTCGAACTGGGCACCGCCCGAGCGGTAGAACAACACGATCCGCTGCCCGCGACTCGTCCCCAAGGTGCCTGGAGGGTTGAGCCCGGTCGTCGCCGGCACCCAGATCCACCCGCTCATCAGGTACCGCTTGCCCGGCTGCATGCCCAGCCGCAGGCCGCCGTTGTCGCCGCCGACCGTCGCGTAGGTGTCGCCCTGGGGGCCGTAGACGTTGGCCGACGTCGTCGCGACGCTCACCTTGAGAGCACCGATGCCACCGTGCCCGAGATTCGGGCTGCGCCAGATGGTCGCGTTTGCGCCTGCCGTGAATCCCGTCTCGTCCGTGGACACCTGCTGCTGGTTCGCCGTCAACTTCTGGGTCTGCGGGGTACCCGCGGGCACGGTCACCGCGTTGGCGCCGTTGAGGCTGTAGACGTACTCCTCCACGTCGGCCGCGCCGTTCGGGCCGAACGTGAACGATCCCGCCTGTCCGGGGCCTCCGTTCCAGGTGCCGGTCTGCTTCTCCGCGTATGGGGTGCCCGACACCGACGGCAGGGACGGGTCCTGGGTGTTGACGGTGAAGGTGAACCAGCCGGAGAAGTCACCGCACGTGTTGCTGTCGCAGCCACGCGCCTTGAAGTGGTACGTGCCGTCCGGCAGCGCGGGCGTCACCCGCCAGGGCCGGGAGGTGCCCGATGCCACGCCGGTCACCGCCGTGCCGGACGCCGCCTTCCGCGTCGTCTTCGCGTTGTCCCACACTTCGTACTCAGCCCGCAGCGTCCCACCGTCCGGATCGGACATGACCGCCGCCACCTGCGGTGCGCCCGACCGCACGACCGCGGGCGACGCGCATGCCGAGTAGCAGGAGTCGACGGCCAAGCCGGTCGGTATCCGCGGCTCGCGGTTGTAGACGAGCTGGACGTACGGCGAGTGGGTGCCCTCGGAGGAGTCGAACTTCTTCCACCCGTTGTGGTTCGTCTCGCTCGTCGCCCGGATACCCACCGTCGCGGTGCTGCCGCTGTTGTTGAACACGTACTGGAAGACATCCTTCACCGACGAGGACACCCACCCGTCGCCGCAGCCGGAGTTGTAGCCCTTGGTACCCGTCGACGTGCCGGCGCGGGCGGCCCACGAGGGTTGGCTGCCCCATCGCGTGCTGCTGCTCACCGAGGTGGTACGCCACGTCTCCCACTGCATCGCGGTGCACGACCACGAGTGGAAGTTCCAGAGGAACAGCTCCGCCGACAGCACCGTCGCGCCGGCGTAGCCGCTCATGCCGCCGAACGCCAGGAACGAGCGGGCCGTGCAACCGGACCCGCAGCCCTCGTCCGCGTCGTCGCTGAATCCCAGCCGCAGCTGGGTATCGCCGGACTTGTCGGTGTTGACGATGGTGTCCTGCACGTACGCGTCGAAGGCGGGCTCGAGGTTGACCGACGGGTCGATCGTGACCGGGTAAACCACCTGCGGGTCGGCCAGGAATGCCGGATCGGGTGTCACCACCAGTTCCGTGTTCTCCCCGGCGCCGGTGGTGGACAGCCCCACCTCCGCCCGGCGCACCGGCTCCCCCGACGGTGAGCGCCGCGCGTCCCACATCTCCGCCGGTGGCACCTGAACCACCGCACCCGAGGTAGTCCGCAGCTCCAGACCACCGGCGGGGCGCCGCGCCACCGCCAGGTCGCCCGTGTCCCACGGCATCGCGACCGAGGCCACGTGGGCTGCCGCCTGGCGGTCCCGCACGATGAGGAAGTACTCGAAACCCGTCGGTCGTGCCTCGACGACGAGGTCGACGCCCGGCTTGACGTCGGCGTAGGTCGCTTTGCGGCCGTCCAGGACCGGCTCGGGCAACGCTCCCGACCAGCCGAGCGTCGTGCGCTTGCTTCCTTCGCCCAAGCCCACCAGGGCGCCCTCGCCGGCCGCACGGGCGCCCGACAGCCAGAGCCGGCGCGGATGTGCCTTCGGCGCCACGCTCCCGTCCGGCCGCCGTGCCAACGTCAGGTCGACGTCGACCCAGGAGCCGGCGTCGTCGCGCGTCCGGACCGGCGCCATATGCCTGGTCGTCTCGAACGTGCCGTCGGGACGGGCCACGGTCCGCGACGTCTCCGACGTCAAGCTGGTCACGACCACCGGGCGGCGTTTGCGGTATGCCAACAAAGCCGCCGACTCCTCGTCGAACGCCGTCAACGGCTCGGCTGCTGGCGCGGGCGCCGGCGCGGCACCCGCCGATGCCGGCGGCAGCACCGGCGCCAGTGCGGCCACCAAAGCGATCGCCAGGCCGACCGCGAGGCGGCGGCCAGTCGACTGTCCCCTTCGGACCATCGAAGCCCAAGACACGAACGGCCAAGCCCGCACGGCAACCCCCGTGGTCCGATAGATAAGCGGACTTCAACGTAAGGGCGAAGCCACGGGCCGTAAAGACTTCGGCGGATTTCCAATCTCGAACGCAGTATGCAAAAGCTACCCGATCGATCCAAGATCCTCGCATCACCCAGCGGGCGCCAACCGATCCCTATTCGCCCAGCGAGCGCCATACGCTACACACCGGCTCGAAGCGGCCACGCGCTCCGGAGTCAAGCCCCGGACAGTGCGGTCCGTTCGGATCGGGGATGGCGTCGGACGGTCAACCTGGACTGTCCACATGCGATGGCGAAGCCAAGGTACCGTCGCCTCCGCGTAACTGACCACTCGGGTGTCAGCGGACGGCCGGAGCGGCTGTACTCTCCCGCACGATGAGCGTCGCCGGCAGCTCGACCCGAGGCGTCGCTTCGCGACGGCCTTTGTCCTATGGTGTAGGGAGGCATCGAAGGAGGGCGAAGTGACCTCGTCACAGCCGGGCGCGATGACACTGCCGATGGAGCGCGACCACCCCTTCGATCCGCCCGCGGAGCTGCGGCGCCTGCGCGCGGGTCGACCGATCAACAGGCTGGCTTTTCCGGACGGTCACCTGGGCTGGTTGGTGACCGGTCACGCCGCGGCCCGGCAGGTGTTGAGTGATCCGCGGTTCAGCGCCCGCCAGGACCTGCGCCACTTCCCGGTCAAGCTGCCGTTCATCACCGAGCAGCGGGGGCCGGCGCGGCCCGGCTGGTTCGTGCGGATGGATCCGCCTGACCACACCCGGCTCCGGCGGCTGCTGACCGGCCAGTTCACGGTCCGCCGGATGCAGCAGCTCACGCCGAGGATCGAGGCGATCGCGCGGGATCACCTCGACGGCATGGAGCGGCAAGGCCCGCCGGCCGACCTCGTCCAGGCCTACGCGCTGCCCATCCCTTCGCTGGTCATCTGCGAGCTGCTCGGCGTGCCGTATGGCGAACGCGAGCAGTTCCAGCGTCACACCTCGACGATGATGCGCCTGGGTGCGACCAAAGAGGAGTTCATGGGCGCCCTCGGGGAGCTGAGCCAGTACCTGTACAAGCTGGTGCTGGCCAAGCGCGCCGCGCCGACCGACGACCTGCTGGGCGGCCTGGCGGCGGGCGGCGAGCTGACCGACGAGGAGCTGGCCGGCGTCGCGATGCTGCTGCTGATCGCGGGTCACGAGACCACCGCCAACATGCTCGCCCTGGGCGTCTACGCCCTGCTGCACCACCCGGACCAGCTCGCCGCGCTGCGCGCCGATCCCGAGCTCATGCAGGGCGCCGTCGAGGAGCTGATGCGCTACCTGTCCATCATCCACACAGGACTGACGAGGACCGCGCTCGAAGACGTGACCGTCGAGGGCGAGCGGGTCGCCGAGGGCGAGACCGTGGTCGTCTCGGTGGCCGAGGCAAACCGCGACGGCGGGCAATACAGCGCACCGGACACATTGGACGTCACCCGCTCGGCGACCGGACACATCGGGTTCGGCCACGGCGTGCACCAGTGCCTCGGCCAGCAGCTGGCCCGGATCGAGATGCGGATCGCCTACTCGGCTCTTTTCGCGCGCTTTCCCGGGCTGCGCCTGGCCGCGCCACCCGACCAGGTGCCGATGCGCAGCGACATGGCCGTATATGGCGTGCACCGGCTCCCGGTGTCCTGGTAGGAGCGACGCGGTGCGGGTCACGGTCGACCGGGAGCGCTGCGCCGCCGCCGGCATGTGCGCCCTCACCGCACCCGACGTCTTCGACCAGGACGAAGAGGACGGGCGGGTGCTGCTGCTCGACGCCGATCCACCCGCGGCGCGGCACGCCAAGGTCCGCGAAGCGGTCACCTTGTGCCCGGCACAGGCGATCGGCCTGCCCGACCGGTCCTGAGCGGGGTATGGCTAGCGGTACCTTTCGTTCGGGGGTTCGCGGTATCGGATCGGCCACCGCACCCTGCCTAGCATGCCGTCATGCGGACTTTCCTGACCCGAATCGCGTTCGCGGGCACCGCGTTGGTGGCCCTGACGGCCGCGGCCGGCGCCTCGTCGCCACCCGGTGAGCTCCAGCGGCACGCCGATGCCGTCCATGCGCTCGGCATCACGGGTGTGCAGGCCCGCCTCGTCACCGCCGACGGCCGCCACCACGTGGCCACCAGCGGCGTCGCCGACCTGCGCACCGGGCGGCCGGTGCCGCCGGACGGCCACTTCCGCATCGCCAGCACCGGCAAGGCGCTCTCGGCCACCGTGGCCCTGCAACTCGTCGGCGAGGGCCGGCTGCGCCTGGAAGACACCGTGGAGCGCTGGCTGCCCGGCGTCGTGCGCGGCAAGGGCAACGACGGCCGGCGGATCACGGTACGCCACCTGCTTCAACACACCAGCGGCATCCACGACGACATTCCCGACTACGCCACCGAGGCCGACTTCCAGCGCCACCGGTACGACATCTACACGCCCGAACGGCTTGTGGCGCGGGCGATGGCACACCGGCCGGACTTCAAGCCGGGCAAGGGCTGGGGCTACTCCACCACCGGCTACATCCTCGTCGACATGATCATCGAACGGGTCACCGGCCGCCACTGGTACGACGAGGTCGACCGCCGCATCGTCCGGCCGCTCGGCCTCGCCCAGACCTCCTGGCCGGGATACTCGCCCGCGATGCCGCGGCCGCACGCCCGGGCGTACCAGCCGTTCGAGACCGGCGCGCTCGTCGACGCCACCGAGCAGGTCATCCCCGACGGAGGCTCCGCCATCATCTCCACGACGCGCGACATCAACACGTTCTTCCGGGCCCTGCTCGGCGGCCGGCTGCTGCGCCCGGCACAGCTCGCCGAGATGACGAGTACCCGGGAGATTAGCCCGGAGATGGCGGAGGTCCTCCCCGGCGCCCGCTACGGCCTGGGCCTCTTCGAGCGCCCGCTGCCGTGCGGCGGCACGTACTGGAGCCACCCCGGCGGCTGGTCCGGGTACATCACCGACAACGGCGTCACCGCCGACGGCCGGCGCAGCGTGGTGCTGTCAGTCTCGAGCGTGCTCGGCCCGGATGGCTACCTCCAGCAGCAACGAGCCGCCGACACGCTGGTCGAGTCCGCCCTGTGCGGCCCGCGCACCGAGCGCTAGCATCGATGGCCGTGCAGACGACACATACGCCGCCGGTCGACGGGATCCCCACTGTGGATGGTCGACCGGCGCCTGGCCGCCGCCGGCGGCGGGTCGTCCTGGCCGCCGGCGGCGCCGTCGTCGTCCTGGCCGCCGCGGTCTTTGTCGGCTATCTGACTGGCGGTTTGAACGACGACGGTCGGTTCAGCGCGGAGCCGCCGGCCTGCGAAACGATCGCCCCGAGCGTCGCGCTGCTCGGCGTCGCTTACACCACGCGGCAGAGCGAGTCCAACAGCTGCGACCTGCTGCTGCCGCAGGACCATCCCGACTACATCGCCGCACCAAAGATCACCGTCTCGTACGGTGTGGCCGCCCCGCGCCGCAAGGACGCGCCGGAGACCGCGAGCGAGATGTTGCGGCCGATGAGCCGGGAGGCGCGGCCGTTGCCCGGCGTGGGTGACGAGGCCTACCTGCGCGGCCGCGACGTGTTCCTTCGGGTCAGCAACCTCGTCGTCGCGATCGTGGTGTTTCCGCGGCAGGCCAGCACCCAGGAGCAGGTGCTGGCCTTCGCCACCGACATTGCCAACCGCCTAGGAGAAGGATGATTTAGCCAGAGATTTGAGCTACCGCGATGTGCGTCGTGGTCCAGACCGCCGCTCCCGCGGCCTCACCCGTCCGCCGCTGGTCGCGCTCACCCCGTTGGGCCGCCGCGACGGTCGCTGTTCGTCCACAATGTCTGCTCCCGGACCGGCGCTCTGGGAAAGCAACAGGGGTCTCGTCGCCGCGGGTAACCGCCGCGGCGGTGTGAGCGCGCGAGATTCCAGATCTCGGAGAGTTAGGGCGCTATTTCAACCCTAAGCCTCCTAGATCTCGAAGTCCCGATCCCTGGGCTGGTGACGCTGCGTCAGGATGGGCGGAGGTAGGCCCCGCGAAGAACCCCCTTCGGGGCTTGTCTCGCGGAGCTGGCAGTGGACGGCCGGGGGTTTTGGCGAGCGCTGCGAGCAGCCGGCCGCGGCGGTCTCCTGCGGGAGCAGCGGTCCGGACGGCGTCAGTTCGCGTAGATGGAGATTTTGAAGTTGCTCTTCGTCGACGGGCCGAACGTGCTGGGCCAGGTGCCGAACGTCTGGGAGTTGTTGCTCCAGGCGCCTGACCCGGCCGCGGCCGTGTCGTAGCTGACGTTGTTGTCGCCGTTGGTGTTGTACATCAACCAGTAAGCCGTGTTCGCCGCCAACGTCGCCGTGATCGGCCGGGAGTTCCACGAGTTGGCGGTCAGCGAACCGGACGTGGTCGACGCGACGAGCGCACCCGGCGAACCGTTGACGTCGGTGTAGACGGCCAGCTGGTACTGGTTGTTCGGCGCCGGCCGCACCGTCTTCATGTAGACGGACATCGACGTTACGGTGTGCGGTGCCGCCCCGGTGACGAAGCGCGAGCCGTTCATGAAGTTCATGTCGCCCGAGTCGAGCAGGGCGCCGATCTGCTGGTATCCGAAGATGGTGGGCGGTGGCTGGCTGCTCGTGGTGAAGGAGAACTGGTGGTCGGCGGCGAGCGGGTTTCCGACGGCGTCCACGACGCCTGAGCTTCCGCCCTTGACGGTGACGGTGTATGTCGCTCCGAGGGCCAGCGCGGCCGCGGGAGTGACCACCGCCGAGGCTGTGGCCGCGTCGTAGGTGACCGTGCGGTTGACGAGGCTGCCCCCGGCGGTGCGCAGCTCGATGTTCGTGGTGTTGATGCGGGCCGGGTCCATCGCCTCGCTGAACGTCACGCGGGCCGGCGCGGTCGTCGACACGTTGGTGGCGCCCGGTGTGGGGACGGTGGACGCGACCGTGGGCGGGTCGGTGTCGCTGCCGCCCGTGGCGTAGATGGAGATTTTGAAGTTGCTCTTCGTCGACGCGCCGAAGGTGCTCGGCCAGGTGCCGAACGTCTGGGAGTTGTTGCTCCAGGCGCCTGACCCGGCCGCGGCCGTGTCGTAGCTGACGTTGTTGTCGCCGTTGGTGTTGTACATCAACCAGTAAGCCGTGTTCGCCGCCAACGTCGCCGTGATCGGCCGGGAGTTCCACGAGTTCGCGGTCAGCGAACCGGACGTGGTCGACGCGACGAGCGCACCCGGCGAACCGTTGACGTCGGTGTAGATCGCCAGCTGGTACTGGTTGCTCGGCGCCGGCCGCACCGTCTTCATGTAGACGGACATCGACGTTACGGCGTGCGATGCCGCCCCGGTGACGAAGCGCGAGCCGTTCATGAAGTTCATGTCGCCCGAGTCGAGCAGCGTGCCGACCTGGTCATGGCCGAGGACCGGCGCCGTCACGGCGTCGTACGTCGCGGTGTACGTGGTGGGTGCCGCCGGCGCGGTGATCAGATGTGTCTGCGCGCCGCCGTCCGACCAGCTGTCGAAGGTGTACGACGCGGCGCCGCCGGTCTGCGGCGTCGGCGCGCTCACCGTCGTGGTCGAGCCCTGGATGGCGGTCACGGTGAACGGTGCGGTCCGGGTCACCGAGCCGACGCTGAGCGTACGGCCGCTCGGGTTGCTGGCGAAGGTCAGCGCGACGGTCTTGGGATCGAGGCGCCGTACGACGGTGTGGGTGAGGCCGTCGCTGTCGGCGGCCGTCAGGACGAGCTCCAGATAGGCCGGGTATTCGTGGTCCGGAGCGATGAACGACCCGCTCGCCACCCCCGCCCAGTCCTGTATGACGTGGGTGTGGCAGTTGTCGGCCGTGTAGCAGTGTTGGAGCCGGAGCTGCCAGGTCAGCGCCGAAGCCGGCAGGGCACCCTGCTGCGGGTCGGTGGCGTGGCCGGTGAAGCTGACCTGCTCCCCCGCGCTCCAGGTCAGCGACGCGGCTGGCGTGTCGATGACGGCGGTCGGTCCGTTGTTGCCCGGACTGATCGTCACCGTCTCGCTGTCGGCGACCCCCAGCGTGTCGGTCACCGTCAGCTTGGCGGTGTACGTGCCGGCCGTGGGGTACGTGAACGTCGCGGTCGCCGCCGTCGAGTCGACGGTGCCGTCGTTCGTGAAGTCCCACTGGTAGGTGAGTCGCCCCGCGTCGGCGAGGTCGGGATCGGTCGACGCCGTGCCGTCGAAAGCTACGGTCAGCGGCGGCGTACCGGTCGTGGGTTGCGCGTTGACGACCGCGGTCGGCGGCTGGTTGCCGGGGAAGTACCGGATCCGCCGCACGGTGCCGCCGCCGAGGTCGGCGTAGTAGAGCTCGTCGCCCGGCCCGACCGCGAGGTCCACCGGGTTCGCCGCGCCGGAGGCGAAGGTTTCGATGTTTGCCGCACTGGGCAGGCCGCCCGCCGTGGCCGGCTTCATCGCCCAGATGCAGTTGCGGGCGTAGTCGGCGAAGAACAGCGCACCCTGGTACTGGGCGGGGTACGGGCCGCCGCTGGTCGGGTAGAACGCCGCACCGGACACGGCGGAGCCGCCCGACGGGCAGGCCTCACCGGCGACGACCTTGGCGCTGTGTGAGTAGGCGAAGTGCGGCGCGGTCTGGCCCGCGCCGTAGAGACTCTCGCACAGGTTGAGGTTGGCGCTGTCGTAGCTGCCCATCCGACCGCCGCCCTCGTAGCACGGCCAGCCGAAGTTGGTGACCGCCGCGGTCGGGTTGGTCACCCGGTTGACTTCCTCCCAGTTGTTCCACCCCACGTCGCCGGTCCACACCTCGTTGGTGCCGGGCCGGATGGTGAAACGGAACGGGTTGCGCAGACCCTGCGCGACGATCCGCCGGGCGTTGAGGTCGGCCGAGCCGATCAGCGGGTTGCCGCCGGCCGCCGCCCCGGTCGCCGGATCCAGCCGCAGCACCGTGCCGTCGAGGCCGGTCGGGTCGCCGGTGGTGCGGACGTCTTGTGAGCGCAGCGCGCCGCCCTCGGCGCCGGGCGGGGTCATCGTGCCGCCCGGCGGGTCGGCGCACGGGTTGGCCGGGTTGCCGAGCTGGCCGTAGTCGACGGAGACGAAGCTCGCGCCGTCGCCGCTGGTGGCGTAGAGCATGCCGTCGGCACCGAAGTGCAGATCGCCGACGGAGTGGCTGGGGTACTGCTGGCACCAGTCGTGGATCAGGACCTGCTCGGTGCCGGTCATCACGTTGCCGGCGGCCTGAAGCTTCGACAGCCGCCCGGTGACCACGCACCGTCCGCCGTTGTCGCCACCGACCGAGTTGCAGTTGTCGTTCCAGAACGGCGCGGTCTGCCCGGGCGGCGCGTCGTACGTGTAGAGCACGTACACCGACGGGTTGGTCGGAAAGCCGGGGGCCAGGGCGAGCCCGAGGAGGCCACGGTCGGCGAGGTTGTGCACGACCGGGGCGAGGTTGGCGAAGAGCGTGGGCGTGGGGTCGGCCAGGTTGTCGAAAACCTTGATGGCGCCGCCCTTCTCGGCGACGAAGACCCGGCCGTCGGGCGCGAACTCTATGTTGGTGGGCTGGCTGAGTCCACTGAAGACAATCTGCTCCTGGAAGCCGGTGGGCACCGCGGCCGCGCCGGCCGGTGCCACGCTCAACGGCAGCACGACGCTGCCGACCAAGGCGGCGGCCATCGCTCCCCGCAGAAGACGCGTTTTCAGTGCCATCTCGGCCCTTTCCACACATGACAGAGAGACGCACGTCGCACACGGCGCCGGCGTCATCGCAGAGCGAAGTCAGGGCCAGAGCGTATGGCCGGACGCGACGTACCAACATCGCCGTACCGACTGGCATCCGCCGAGCGCGGTCGGCCCCGCGACCGCCACCAGGACAGCCGGAAGGGGCCGAACGGCCGGGTGGCGTGAGCTGGGCGGAGATGCTTGTGTTCGCCTTTTGGAGTACACCGCGCTTTGGAGGTCGCCCGCGTGTTCGCAGCCCTTGGCCGAGCCACCGCCCGCTGGCGCTGGCCGGTGCTCGGCACCTGGCTCGTGCTCGCCGTCGCCGGCCTCGCGCTCGGCGGGCAGGTCTTCGACCGGCTCGACAGCGTCGACGAGCTACGCCATGACGCCGAGTCCGTACGAGCTGAGCGGCGGGTCAGCGAGCTGCTCCCCGAGGGCCCGATCGTGGTCGCGGTCGTCGGCGGCCGGGACCTCTACGAGCAGCCGCTCGTCGACAGCGTGGCCAAGGCGGCCGCCGAGATCCGGGCGATGGAGGGGGTCAAGGAGGTCGCCGACCTCTACAGCGGCGGCGGTCGGATCGGCGCCGACAACCGCAGTTCGCTGGTCCGCGTCGAGCTCGACGAAGGACTGACCGAGCAGCGCCGGGTCCAGGTGGAGGAGGACGTCTCGGCGGCACTTCACCGGATCGACGCTCCGGAGGTGCTCGTCGGCGGGGAGACCATCGCCGAGCGCGCGTTCGCCGACCAGGCGATCCGCGACGCCGCGGTCGGCGAGACCGTCGCGATCGCCGTGCTCCTCGTCGTGCTCATGGTGATTCTGGGCGGTTTCGTCGCGGGCGCCATCCCGCTCGCCGCGGCGATCGGCGCGGTCTCCGTGGCGCTGCTCGGCCTGCTCGGGCTGACCGCGCTCACCGAGGTCAGCGAGTTCACCGCGAACGTGGTCACGCTGCTCGGGATCGGCCTCGCCGTGGACTACGCGCTGCTCATGGTCGCCCGGTTTCGGGAGGAGCGCGACGCGGACCCGGAGGCGGCGCCGGCGGACCTCGTCGCCCGGACGACCGCGACCGCGGGCCGCACTGTGCTGGTCGCCGGTCTCGCGGTCGCCGCGCCGATGCTCACCTTGTCCGTGTTCGCCGGGCCACTGCTGGCGGCGATGGCGCTCGGCGGTGCGGTCGTCGTGCTGCTGGCCACGGCGGCCGGCCTCACGTTGGTGCCCGCGCTGATCGCCGTCGGGCACGCCCGCATCCGCCCCGCGACCCGGCCGCGCCGATCCGCGCTCCTGCCCAGACTCGCGGCGTACGCCCAGAGCCGCCCGGGTCCGGTCGCGCTCGCGGTGGCCGCCGGGCTGCTGGTGCTCGCCCTGCCGTTCGTCTTCGCGGCGAACCTGGAGAACTCCGACGCCCGTGCGCTGCCCGCCTCGGCCGAAGCCCGCCGTCTACATGAGACGGTGCTGCGCGACTTCGACGCCGGACGCGCGGCACCGGTGGTCGTGGTCGTCGAGGCCGACCCGGCGTCCGCCGCGGTCCGCGACCTGATGAACCAACTCAACGCCCTGCCCGGCGTCGTGCGCATGCAGCCGCGGCCGGACGTCACCGGGCCGGCCGCCGTGATAGACGTGACCGCGGCGGGCGGGACCGCCGGGCCGGCCTCACGCGATGTGGTGCGGCGGATCCGGGCCCTGGAGTCACCGTTTCCGGTGCTCGTCGGCGGCCCCGCGGCGGAGCTCGTCGACTACCAGGGCTCGCTGGCGCGGCGGCTGCCGCTTGTCGTGCTGACGTTGCTGCTGTCCAGCGCGGTGCTGTTGTTCGCGCTCACCGGCTCGCTCGTGGCGCCGGTGAAGGCGTTGCTGATGAACGCCCTGACGTTGCTCGCGACGCTGGGAGTGCTGGTGGTGGTGTTCCAGTGGGGGTGGGGCGCGCCGCTGCTCGGCTTCGAGTCCTGGGGCGCGATCGACCTCACCACACCGGTGCTCCTGTTCGTCTTCGTCTTCGGGCTGTCGATGGACTACGAGGTCTTCCTGCTCGCCCGGATCAAAGAGGAGTGGGACCGCACCGCCGACCCGGCGGCGAACGACCGGGCCGTCCTCGCCGGAATCACCAAGTCCGGCCCGGTCGTCACCGCCGCCGCGCTGTGCATCTCGGTGGTGTTCCTCGGGTTCCTCCTGGGTGACCTGGTCGCCTTGAAGGAAATCGGCTTCGGGATGGCGGTGGCGCTGCTGCTGGACGTGACGGTCGTACGCGGCCTGCTCATGCCGGCCTTGATGAGCCTGCTCGGCGGATGGAACTGGTGGACACCGGGACCGCTGCGCGGGCTGACCGCTCAGCCGAGGTCGTCCAGCACGGCGGCGGCTGCCGCGTCCTGACCGCGCAGCAGGCCCTGCCACTCGCTCAGCGCGGTCGGTTCGGGTCCGAGCTCGCGTCGCTGGGCGTCGGCCAGGCTGGCGTACGCGTCGGCGAGGTAGCCGGGGTCCTCTTTGCACTCCAGGTCGGCCCGGATGCGCGGGTCGGTGGGCGGATCGGCGTCGGCCGGCAGGTCCCGCTGCACCTCCAGCGGGTTGGCCCAGGTGAAACCGTGCTCGTGCACGCACGCGCGCCACCGGTCGGTCGCGGCCCGGAAGCGTGCGTCGTCCGGCAGGCTCCGCAGCGCGCGTTCCTGGATCTGGAAGAGCTGGATCTGCGCCCGCATCCACCGCGCGCGCCGGTCCCCGAGCAGCCGGCGCTTGGCCTCGGCGATGCATCCGTCGCCGGGTCCGGAGACGCGCATGCCGCCAGCCTCCACGACCAGCCGCTTCGCGGGGTCGCCGTGGAGCGCGCGCCCGTACCCCGGATCCTCCGGGCCTGGCTCGCCCGCGGGCGTCGCCGGCGCCGCCACGGCCGCCGGGAGCGCTTCGTAGCCGAACGGGGTGGGCACCACGGCCGTCTGCTCGGCGGTCGGCGGCGCGGCCCGGTACTCGTACCCCCGTCTTGCCATGCAGCCGGCGGTGACGCGGTGCTCGGCCAGCGCGATCCGGTGCGTCGCGGGGGTGGCTTCGTAGATGACGTTGATCGGCGGTGGCCGGTGCTGCCGGCCGGCCGGTGGCGTGCTCGGCACGGCGACGGCGGCGACCGCCACCACCAGCGCGAGCACGCCGACCGCCCGGAACGACGACCGCCTTAGGAGAAGCATGCCGCCTGCGCCCCGACGACCATGAGCAGCGAACCGGACTCGTCGGCCTGCCCGACGTAGTCTCCGCGCACGCCGTTGTTGGTGAGCTCCCACGACTCGACGCGGCCGCCCGGGTTGACGCAGAAGTTGTAGTTGGAGTAGTTGTAGCCCTTGTAGTAGACGCTGCGGTAGTTGCCGCTGGTGGAGTTGCTGGCGGACTGGATGTTGTTGTCCACCGTCACGCCGCTGGGGAAGTAGTTGTCCCGGAAGTCCGGGTCGCTGTTGAAGAACGGGTACGCGTCGCTGCCGATCCCCAGGATGAATCCACAGTGGTGGCGGTATGGGCAGGATGGATCCGCGGCGGCCGGCGCCGCCGGCCACAGGGCCGCCGCCAGCACGGCCGCGGCGGTGGCGACGAGAAATCGGCGCGTCTTACCCATGTCGGTCTCCTCCGGTGGATCGCGTGAGGCGCCGCGCCGGCCGGCCCCCGTACTCCGGCCGGTGCGCACGCTTGTCGACTCATCGACACCAGCAGCGTGCGGTGGAGGGCTAGGCCGGATACTCAACATATTCTTAACGGCCGATCGACGGAGGGGCCAGTCGGTGGAGATCCGGTTGCTGGGGCCGGTGGAGGTGTACACCGAGGCACGGCTCCTCCCACCCGGCCCACCTCAGCAGCGGCGGCTGCTCGCGGCGTTGGCGGCGGACGCCGGGCGGCTGGTCACCGTGCCGGCGCTGATCGACCGGGTGTGGGACGAGGCGCCGCGCGGCGCCCGCCACACCCTCCACGTGCTGATCACCCGGCTGCGCGCGGTCCTGCGCGACGGCGACGAGACCTTGGCGCCGATCGTGCACCGCTCCGGCGGGTACGTGCTGGACGTCGACCCGCTGCGGGTGGACGTCCACCGGTTTCTCGCCCTGGTCGCCTCGGCCCGCGGCACCGACTGTCCCAGCCAGGACCGGGTCGAGATGCTCCGGCGGGCCCGCGCGCTGTGGCGCGGCGACCCGCTGGCGGACGTGCCCGGCCAGTGGGCGGCGCGCACCCGCGACGCGTGGCGGCAGCAGCACCTGGACGCGGTGCTCGCGTGGGCGCGGGCCGAGCTGTCGCTCGGCAACCCCGGCGCCGTCATCGGCCCGTTGACCGAGCTGGCCGGCGACCATCCGCTCGTCGAGCCGCTGGCCGCGGCGCTGATGCGGGCGCTGGCCGGCGCCGGGCGCGCCGCCGACGCACTTCAGCACTACACCACGATCCGCGAACGCCTGCGGGAGCAGCTCGGCGTCGACCCGGGCCAGGAGCTGCAAGCCACGCACCGGTCGATCCTTCGCGGCGAACCGCACCAGCCGCCGCCCCCGATCCCGGCGCCGCCCCGGGCGGTGCCGACCCAACTTCCCGCGGACGTGCCGGCGTTCACCGGGCGCGGTGACGAGGTGGCCCAGGTCGACGCGCTCCTGGCCGGCGACCTCGAGCCCACCGCGGTGGTGATCACGGCGGTGTCCGGCACACCGGGCGTGGGCAAGACCGCCCTCGCGGTCCGCTGCGCCCACCGGTCGGCCGGCCGCTTTCCGGACGGCCAGCTCTACCTGAACCTGCGCGGCTACGACCCCGACCAGCCGGTGAGCCCTGAAGATGCGCTGGCCAGGTTCCTGGGCGCCCTGGGCGTCGCCGGCGCCGACATCCCGCTGGAGGTAGACGAGCGGGCCGCCATCTACCGCACGCGGATCGCCGGCCGGCGGATGCTGATCGTGCTCGACAACGCCGCCACCGTGGAGCAGGTGCGTCCGCTTTTGCCCGGTACGCCCACGTGCGCGGTGCTGGTGACCAGCCGCGACTCCCTCGCCGGGCTCGTCGCCGTACACGGCGCCCACCGCATCAGCCTCGACCCGCTCCCCACCGGCGACGCCATCGCGCTGCTACGCCGGCTCATCGGCACGCGGGTGGACACCGAAGCCGGAGCCGCGGCCACCCTGATCGAGCAGTGCGCCCGGCTGCCGCTCGCCCTGCGGGTGGCCGCCGAGATGGCCGTCTCCCGTCCCACCGCCGCGCTGTCCGAGCTGGTGGCCGAGCTCGCCGACCGGCAGCAGCGGCTCCACCTGCTCAACGCGGGCGGTGACCCGCGCGCCGCGGTGACCGCGGTGTTCTCCTGGTCGGTCCGGCACCTGCCGCCGGACGCCGCCGCCGCGTTCGCCCTGCTCGGGCTGCATCCCGGCGGCGACTTCGACGCGTACGCGGGGGCCGCGCTGGCCGGCACCGACCTCGACCACGCGCGCCGCGTCCAGGGCGTGCTCGCCCGCGCCCACCTGGTACACCCGACCGGACCCGGCCGGTGCGGCATGCACGACCTGCTGCGCGCCTACGCCACCGGCCTCGCCGACGATCCCCGGGCGGCGCTGGGCCGGCTGTTCGACTACTACCTCGCCACCGCCGCGGCGGCGATGCGCCCGCTGTACCCGGCCGAGGCGCACTACCGGCCGCGCATCCCGGCGGCGGCGACACCCGTCCCGTCCCTCGCCGACCCGGACACCGCCCGCACCTGGCTGGACACCGAGCTGCCCAACCTCGTCGCGGTCGCCGCACACGCCGCCGCCCACGGCTGGACCACCCACGCGACCCGGCTGGCCGCGACCCTGTTCAGCTACCTCGACAGCGGCCACCATACCGAGGCGCTGGCCATCCACGCACACGCCCGCCAGGCCGCGCGGAGCGCCGGCGACGCCGCCGGTGAGGCCCACGCGCTGCTCGGCGTCGGCACCGCACACCGGCGGTTGGGCCACTACGGTCCGGCGATCGCGCACTACGAGCAGGCGCTGGCCGCGTTTCGGCTGGCCGGCGACCGGCACGGCCAGGCCCGCGCGCTGAACGGCATCGGCATCGTCGAGCGGCGCCTCGGCCAGTACGTGCCGGCCGCCGACCACCACGAGCAGGCCCTCGCCCTGTTTCGGCAGACCGGGGACGAGCACGGCCAGGCCAACGCGCTGAACAACCTCGGCCTCCTGCGGCGGCGGCTCGGCGACTACGGGCTGGCGGCCGACCACCACCGGCAGGCCCTGACCTTGTACCGGCAGACCGGCGACCAGGACGGCGAGGCGCACACGCTCAACAACCTCGGCCTCGTCGAGCAGCAGCTGGGCGAGCACCGGCCGGCCGCCGCGCACCACCAGCAGGCCCTGGCCCAGTTTCGGGCGCTGGGCCACCGGGACGGCGAAGCGAGCGCGCTGGACAACCTCGGCATCGTCCACACCCGCCTCGGCCAGCCCGAGGAGGCGATCGGATACTTCCAGCGGGCCCTCGCCATCGTCCGCGACATCGGCGAGCGGGGCGGTGAGGCGTGGGTGCTCAACGGGCTCGGCGAGGCGAGCCACACCGCCGGCCGCGCCGCCGACGCCCTCACCCATCACACCGCCGCGCTGAGCCTCGCCACCCAGCTCAGCGCCGGTGACCAGCTGGCCCGCGCCCACGCCGGCCTCGGCCGCGCGCACCACACCCTCGGCGCGCACGGCACCGCCCGCGCGCACTACGAGCAGGCCCTGGCCACCTACACCCGCCTGGGCATGCCCGACGCCGAGGTCATGCGCGAGGTCATCCGCGCGACCTGGCCGGATTGAGTTCGATACTCGTCTATGCTCATCCTTTGGCAGACCGCGGCAGCCGGTCGCCGACCGGTGCCGCTCTCGACGTCCTGGGAGGGGTCATGACCGAGATTCAGCGATACCTCGCCGAAGAAGTCGCCGAGGACCTGGCCGACGGCATCATCTCGCGCCGCGAGGCGTTACGCCGCCTGGGTTTGCTCGGAGTGACGGGGGCGGCCGCGACCGGGCTCCTGGCCACGTTCGCGGCGGGCGAGGCGGCGGCCGCCACCCCGGCCGGTCACGACAGCCGGCGCGGCGGCGCGTCGGAAACGACCTGGGCGCCCGTCGCCCGCGAATCGATCACCTTCGCCGGACCCCGCGGCCCGCTGATGGCCGCCTGGGCACCCGCCACCCGCCCGCGCGGCGGCGTGCTCGTCATCCACGAAAACCGCGGCCTGACCGAACACATCCGCACGGTCGCCGGCCGGCTCGCCGCCAGCGGCTACTCCGCGCTGGCGCTGGACCTGCTCTCCGAGGAGGGCGGCACGGGTGCGTTCCCCGGCGAGGCCGAGGTGGCGGCGGCGCTGGCACAGATCCCACCGGAACGCTTCGTCGCCGACATGAAGGCCAGCGTGACCGAGCTCGACCGCCGGGTCCGCAGCCGGAGGCTCGCCGCGATCGGGTTCTGCTTCGGCGGCGCCATGGTGTGGCGCCTGCTCGCCTCCAGCGAGCCGCGCCTCGCCGCCGCGGCCCCCTTCTACGGACCATTTCCCGAGGGCGGCGACCTCACCGGCTCCCGCGCCGCGGTCCTGGGCGTCTACGGCGGCCTCGACGCACGCGTCAACGCCACGTTGCCCACCGCCAAGGCGGCACTCGAAGCGGCCGGCCGCAAGTACGAGCTGCTCACGTTCACCGAGGCCGACCACGCCTTCTTCAACGACACCGGCGCCCGCTTCAACCCACACGCCGCGACCGAGGCCTGGCGCCGCACCCTGAACTGGTTCGACGCCGCCCACCACGGCTAGCCCCCAACCCCCAAACCCCAATAGATTCCGAGCTACCGCGACGCCCGTCGTGGTCCCTGCCGTTGCTCCCGCGGCCTCACCCGTCCGCCGCTGGTCACGGTCTCCTCGACCCACGGCGAAAGCACCGCGCCGGGCCACTCCCCCGGCAACCGTCACATCGTCCGAAAGCGAGGAACGCCGCCGCCGAGGCAACCGCAAGGTCTTCTCGTGCCCGCGAGGCCTTGAGCGGCGACAAGGCCGGGCGAGATCCTTGTGATCGTGGTCGTTTAGACCCCCTGGAGGGGGTCCAGATGACCACGATCCACAAGGCGACCCCGGCCCACCATCTGCGACAGCGTCAGCATGCTCACCGGGCTTGAGGCCCGGCCAACAATGCCCCGCAAGCCCCGGCGTCCACCGCGCGGTGATCGTTAGCCCGATAAGGGCGTGCTCTTCGGCGTGTCACGCCCATTTCGGGCGAACGATCATGACGCTGCCCACATGCTGAGCCACCTCCCCAAACATTGGGAAGGTGGGCCGGTGATCCGCCGATCATGACCACCATGGCCAGCCACCCCCCAAGCCGCAGCCAGCGCGCGAAACCCGAGCCGTGCCGTATGCCGTCGTCCACCCGCCAGGGAAGCAGACCAGCGCCGGGGCCGCCACGCCCAGCGCAGGGTGACGATCAGAGAAAAGGGGCCGGAGTCCGAGGCCCGCCGGAGGCGCCCTAACCGCAACCACAAACAAACCCGAAACGAGCGGAGAAGCGACTCCGAAAGTCGAGCCGCCCTTTCGATCTCCCGCCGGCTGTTTGGCAACAGGCATTGTGGACAAACACCGTCGCACCGCGTGGCGCGAGCCGCGCATCCGCCGGAGGCAAAGGGTGACCGCGACCAACGGCGGACGGGTGAGGCCGCGGGAGCAGCGGTCTGGACCACCGCGGACATCGCGGTAGCTCGCGTCTTTGTATTCAGGCGTTCGGCGTCAGGGCGGGTGAGTCGGGCTCAGCCCTTGAGTGAGCCCTGGAGCAGGGCCTTGATGAACTGGCGCTGGAAGATGAGGAACACGATGAGCGTCGGCGTCAGGATGAGCAGCGAGCCGGCGCAGAGCAGGACCTGGTCGGTGCCCCACTGTCCTTGGAAGGCGCCAAGCGCGCCGGCCATGGTGCGTTTGGTGGGGTCGTCGACGAGCACGATGGCGAGCAGGAACTGGTTCCAGGTCCACAGAAACAGCAGGATCGTCAGCGAGGCGATCGCGGGTCGGGCGAGGGGCACCTGTACGCGCCAGAAGAGTTGCCAGGTGGTGCTGCCGTCGACGCGGGCGGCGTCGGCGAGCTCTTGCGGCACGTTGACGAAGTGGGCGCGCATCCAGAAGACGGCGAAGGGCATGTAGAGGCCGATCAGCGGTAGGATGATCGCCCACCGGGTGTTGAGCAGGCCGAAGTCGCGCACCTGGTAGTAGAGCGGCGTGATCACCGCCTCGAACGGGAGGGTGAGGCCGAGCAGCAGCAGGCCGAAGGCGAACCGGCCGCCGGGCACGCGCAGGTGGCCGAGGCCGAAGCCGGCCATCGTCGCGATGAGCACGGAGACGGGTACCACGCCGGCGACGATGAGCAGGCTGGAGCGGAGCAGCGCGGACATGTTGGCGACGGTGAACGCGTCGGCGAAGTTGCTCCACTGTGGATCTGATGGCCAGGTCAGGCCGGTGGGCACCGTGCCGCGCGGCTGTAGCGCGGCCGACAGCATGCTGACGAACGGCAGCAGGGTGACCAGCACGAGCGCGACGAGAAACAGTCGCCCGGTGAGCTGTTCGCGCCGGCTGAGGTTCATCCCTTGTCCTCTCTGGTGAGCCGCTGGATCGGCAGGACGCACACGAGCACCAGCGCCATCAGCACCACCGCGAGCGCCGAGGCGAGGCCGACCTGGCGCTGGGCGAAGGCCAGGCGGTAGATCTCCAGGCCGGGCACGGTGGTCTGTAGACCGGGGCCGCCGCCGGTGGAGATGTAGACGATGTCGAAGCTGGCCAGCGCGGCGATGACGGTGACGGTGAGGCAGACGCCGATCTCCTGGCGGAGGCTGGGCAGGGTGACGGCGAGAAACTCGCGGATCGGGCCGGCGCCGTCGATGCGGGCCGCCTCGTACAGCGCGGGGTCGATCTTGCTCATGCCGGTGACGAGCAGGATCGTGCACAGTCCTAACAGGACCCAGGCGCCGATGACGCCGACGGACGGCAGGGCGGTGTCGAACTCGCCGAGCCAGGCCCGGGTCAGCCCGCCGAGGCCGACCCCGCGGAGCACCTGGTTGACCAGCCCGGTGGTGGACAGCAGCCAGCTCCACGCGATGCCGGCCGCGACCAGCGGGATGACCTGGGGCAGGAAGAGGATGGTGCGCACCGCCGTGCCGAACGGGCCGCTGGTGATCCGCCGGACCAGTGTGGCGACCAGCAGGCCGAGGCCGACCGGGATGAGGCTGAAGAAGATGATCAGGATGAACGCGTTCCCGATGATCTTCAGGAGGTCGCGGTCGGTGAAGACCGTGGTGTAGTTGGACAGGCCGGCCCAGCGGGCCACGCCGATGCCGTTCCAGTGGTAGAGCGAGTACTGGAACGTCAGCACGAGCGGGCGCAGCACGAAGACGGCGTACACGAGCAGGGCGGGCAGCACGTAGAGCCAGCCGCTCCACCGGGCCGTGCGGGCCCACCGGCGTCGGTGGGCCCGCACAGCGGGTGCGGTCACTGGGACAGTTCCTTCTCGTACTCGGTCTGTACTGCCTTCACGTACCCCTCGGGGGTCTGCTGCCCGGCGACGAGCTTCTGCATCTCCGGTGTGATGGCGGAGGCGAAGATGGCGCCGGTGGCGTTGGCGGTGAAGTCGACCGCGCCGTTTTCCGCGCCGAGCTGCTGCGACGCCTTGAGCGTCTCGGCCAGCACGGTGCCGTCGGCGGCCGGCGGCACGGTCAGGTCGGACGGGCCGCCGGGGCTGGAGCCGCCGACCTTCACCGTGATCTCGCGGGCCTTGTCGTTGGTGTGCACCCAGTTGAGGAAGAACGCGGCCGCGTCCGGGTGCTTGGCCTTGGCGCCGACGCCGAACGTGTTGGGCGCGGACATCGCCACGTGCTTGGCGCCGGCGGCCTCGCCGGGGAAGAGGAAGAAGCCGACGTTGCCCGGCATGCTCTTGTCCAGGTTGGCCGACTCCCAGTCGCCGTTGAACATGAACAGGCCGCCGCCCTTCTGGAACTGGCCCATCATCGCGGTGTAGTCGATCGCGTTGGCGTCCTTGGGGAAGTAGCCGGCCTGTGCCCACTTCTGGATCGTCTGGGTGGCCTTGAGCGCGGCCGGTGTGTCGAACGTGGCGCCCGGCTTCTGGAAGATCCAGTCCGCGATCTGGGCGGGGTCGCCGAACTGGTTCTGGAGCGCCTGGTGCGGGAAGTTGATGCCGGCGGTGTTCTTGTTGAACTGCATGATGGGTTGCACGTTGGCGGCCTTCGCCTTGGCCAGCAACGCTTCGAAGTCCGCGACGGTCGCCGGCGGCTGGGTCATGCCCACCTTCCGCGCCAGCTGCTTGTTGTAGAAGACGCCGGTGACGCTGTAGCCCAGACCCATCGCGTACAGCGAGCCGCTGCCGCGCGGCCGGCCGCCCTCGGCGACGCGCAGCTGCACCAGCTGGGAGGCGGGAAACTTGTCCCACCCGTACGCGGTGAAGTAGGGGTCGAGGTTTTTCAGCAGGCCGTCCTTGACCAGGTCGACCATCGTGGGCAGCCGGATGATGTCCGGCGCGTTGTCCGAGGCGAGCACTCGCGGCGCGTTTTCCACGATGACCGTGAACTGGTCCTCGCGCACGTTGAACGTCACCTGCGGGTGCTGCTTGGTGAACTCGTCGGCCAGTGCCTTGGCGAGCGGGAAGCCGGTCTCGGCGTACATCTCCAAGGTGATCGGCGCGCTGCCGAGGTCGGTGCTGACCGCGGCGCTGGCCTGGTCCGACGGGGACTCCTCGGCACCGGGCGCACTGCACGCGGCCGCCATCGCGACCGCCATCAAGGGTGCGGCCAGCACGAGGCCGCGACGGGGGAACGTTCTCGTGGGGTATCCAGGCATCTGTGGCTCCTCGCGGCGCCGCCCCCGACAAGGGGCGGATGCCTTGCTAAACTGATTTAGCACGAGCATGCGCGCGTTGGTCGGCGGTGTCAAGGACCCAAAGGTCGGGTGCGCCGCACGGGCGGGCACGCGCGTGCCGCATGATGATGGTCGAGGCGGCCTCGCGCCGACCGCCGATACGGAGGACCGATGGGGCACAATCGAGCGACCCTGGCCGACGTGGCCCGCCGCGCCGGCCTGTCCAAGACGGCCGCGTCGATGGTCCTCAACGGGCGCGAGGGCACCCGCCTGTCCGCCGACGCACACCAGCGCGTGTTCGCCGCCGCCGAAGAGCTCGGCTACCGGCCCAACGTCGCCGCCCGCAGCCTGCGCACCCGCAAGACCGCCACCATCGCCTTCGTCTCCGACATCGTGGCCACCACCCGCTTCGCCGGCGACCTCATCCGGGGCGCGCTCGACGCCGCCCGCGAGCGCGACCACGTGCTGCTCATCGCCGAGACGCAGGGCGACGCCGCGTTCGAGCAGTACGCCATCGACGCCATGCTCGACCGCCAGGTCGACGGCGTCGTCTACGCCGCGATGGCCACCCGCCGGCTCACCGTGCCGCCCGCGCTGCTCGCCGGACCGGTCGTGCTGCTCAACGCGACCACCCCGGACGGCCTGCCCTGCGTGCTGCCCGACGACGAGCGGGCCGGCCGCACCGTCACCACCGCACTGCTCGACAAGGGTCACCTCGACCGGATCGCGGTCATCGGCCGCAACCGCCTCAAGGAGACCGATCCGGAGGTCTCCCTCGCCGCCGGGGCGCGGCTGCGCGGCATCCGGAGCGCCCTGGCGGAGGCCGGCGCCAAGGTGCGTCACGAAGCGTTCTGCCACGACTGGCTGCCCGAGCACGGGTTCAAGGCCATGCGGTCCCTGCTGCGCAAGGCCGACCGGCCCACGGCGGTCATCTGCATGAACGACCGGCTCGCCTTCGGCGTCTACCAGGCGCTCGCCGAGGCCGGTCTCGGCGTGCCCGACGACGTCTCGGTCGTCTCGTTCGACGACGACCCGATCGCGGCGTGGCTGCGCCCCGGGCTGACCACCGTCGCGCTCCCGCACGGCCAGATGGGCCGCCGCGCGGTCGAGCTGCTCCTCGACGGCGAGACCGCCGCCGCGCCCACGCTGGTGCCGATGGCGCTGCGGCGACGCAAGTCCGTAGCCCCGCCGGCCTGACGCCGTCACCGGGACACGTACGCCGCCGCCGGCGCGGCCGGCACTCTCGGGCGGGCGCGGACGCCGCCGCCAGCACTCTCGGGCTGGCGCGAACGCCGCCGCCAGCACTCTCGGGCTGGCGCGAACGCCGCCGCCAGCACTCTCGGGCTGGCGCGAACGCCGCCGCCAGCACTCTCGGGCTGGCGCGAACGCCGCCGCCAGCACTCTCGGGCTGGCGCGAACGCCGCCGCCAGCACTCTCGGGCTGGCGCGAACGCCGCCGCCAGCACTCTCGGGCGGGCACGGACGCCGTCGCGCTAAACCGATTTAACTGGTACCTTTCGCGCATGCTTCGACTGCCGGACCACTGGGTGTGGGACAGCTGGTACGCCCGCGACGACGACGGCGTCTGGCATGCCTTCTTCCTGCGCGCCTCGCGGGCGCTGCTCGACCCGGAGCGGCGGCACCACCGCGCCACGATCGGCCACGCCGTCTCCACCGACCTGCGCGACTGGCGCCTGCTGCCGGATGCGCTCGTCGCCGCCGACACCCCGGCCTGGGACGACCTGGCACTGTGGACCGGCAGCACCGTGCGTGGCCCGGACGGCCGGTGGTACATGTTCTACACCGGGGTCAGCCGCGCCGAGCGGGGCCTGGTGCAGCGCGTCGGCCTGGCCATCTCCGACGACCTGACCACCTGGCACCGGCACGGCACCGGCCCCGTCGTCGAGGCCGACCCGACCTGGTACGAGCTGCTCGACCCGGCCGCCTGGTACGAGCAGGCCTGGCGCGACCCGTGGGTCTTCCCCGACCCGGACGGCGGCGGCTGGCACATGCTCCTCACCGCCCGGCTCGGCACCGGACCGGCCGCCAGCCGCGGTGTCGTCGGCCACGCCACCTCCCCCGACCTTCTGCATTGGACAGTCCGGCCACCACTGTCCGATCCGGCCGGCTTCGGGCACCTCGAGGTGCTCCAGGCGGCGGTCGTCGACGGCCAGCCGCTGCTGCTGTTCTGCACCAACGCCCACGCCGGCGGCCACCGTATCTGGGTGGTGCCCGGCCGCTCCGTCACCGGCCCGTGGGACCTCGGCGCGGCGCGACCGTTTCCGCACCCGCACCTCTACGCGCCCCGTCTCGTGCCGGACGGTGACGCCTGGGTGGTGATCGGCTTCCTCGACCGGGTCGACGGCGCCTTCGTCGGCGAGCTGTGCGACCCGATCCCCGTCCGCTACCACCCGGCGGCGGGCCTGGTCGCCCGCACGCCGGATGGCGCACTGTCCACGCCCGACGGTCGGGCCCGGTGAGCGGTCAGGTCGCCGGCTTGCGCTGGGCCAGCAGCCACCGCGGGATCGATTCGTCCTCGTAGGTCGGCCCGAAAGCCGCGTGGTAGTCGGGCAGCGCGAACGCCGCGTCCTCGTACTCGGTGTAGTGCAGCAGAGCGTCGATCTGCTCGGGCGTCTTGCCCCGCGCGGCGTACGCGGCCCGCAACAGCGTCCGGGTGTTCCGCGCCAGGGAAATGTTCAGCAGGTGGTCGTGCACGCCGTGGGTGACCCACAGCGGGATCTCGGCCGCCGCGATCGCCGCGGCCTGGTCGGCGTTGACCGCGAAGCCGCCGGTCACCAGTCCGGCCGCGAAGAGGTCCGGCCGCTTGGCGTACGCGTTCCAGAGCAACTGTGAGCCGTACGAGACCGTGGTCGCGTAGATCCGCCGCTGGTCGACCGCGTAGTCCTTGACGAACTGGTCCAGCATCTTGACCAGCAGGTCCGCCTCGGCGGCGCCGCCGACCCGCTGGTGCTGGGGTGCGAGCACGATGACGTCCTCGGTGCCGCCGGTCCACCTCGGCTGGAGCCAGGCCGTGGCGGGGATGTCGGCGGCCACCTGGACCAGCAGGTTGTCGCCGTCCCAGCCCATGCCGTGTCCGGGCAGCACGACCATCAGCGGGTACTTCCTGGCCGGGTCGTAGCGCTTGGGCAGGTGGTAGTGGTACGGCAGGACCATCCCGCCGCTGAGGTAGGAGCCGTACCTGAACTCGTCGACGAGCTGGTCGACCGGCTCGGCGGTCATCTCGCGGGAGGTGTTCGGGGTCGCCCTGGCCAGCACCGGGCCCCGTCCGGCGCCGAACCGCGGCTGGCCGTAGACCGCCTTGCGCTGCACCACCCGGGTCGGCGGGTCCGGGTTGACCTTGACCGTGCAGAAGAAGGTCGGGCACTTGGAGACGATGACGGTCCAGCCCGCGTTCTGGTCCGGGTCGAGCTCGACGATGACGTACCGGCCGGGCACCGACCGGTGGTCCGCGCGGGTCGCGGGCGCGTTGTTGACGTAGGTGCGCGTGACCCTGCGGTCGGTCAGCTTGGGCAGGTCGCCGATCGGGTTGAAGCGGAAGTTGTAGAGCGTGTCCTGTACCGAGAACGTGGAGTTGTCCAGCTCCCTCGGGTTGACCGCGTCGCCGTACTCGACCGCGACCGCGGAAACCTTCTGACCGTACGTGTACACCGTCGTGATCGGTGTGATGCTCCGGATCCCGCCGTCCGCGCCGCCGCCACCCCCGCCGTGACCGCCGTACGCGAGACCCGACGCCGCCAGTGCCAGGGTCGAGGCGACCGCCACGGCCCGTCTGCCTATCCGCATCCAGGTGTTCCTTCCCCGGCCACGCGCCGCCGCGCGGTACGCGACGGTCGCTAAATGGATTTAGCAAGCAGCATGTGCCGCGCGTTCGGGAGTGTCAAGGGCTGGCTCGGCGCTATACGGGATCGGCGGCGAGTTGAGTGCGCACCAGCCGGGCGAAGCGCCCGCCCCGGGCGAGCAGGTCGTCCGGCCGTCCCTCCTCGACGATCCGGCCCTGTTCGAGCATGACCACCCGGTCGGCGGTGCGGATGGTGGTCAGGCGGTGCGCGATGACCAGCGTGGTGCGGCCGCCGCGGGTGGCGGCGATCGCGGCCGAGAGGTGCCGCTCGCTCTCGGTGTCCAAGTTGGACACGGCCTCGTCGAGCACGAGCACCGGCGTGTCCGCGAGCAGGGCGCGGGCGATCGCGAGGCGCTGGCGCTGTCCACCGGAGAGCAGGTTGCCGAGTTCGCCGGCGATGGTCTCGTATCCGGCGGGCAGGTCGGTGACGAAGTCGTGTGCCTGCGCCGTCCGCGCGGCCGCCTCCACCTCCGCCTGGGTGGCGCCGGGCCGGCCGAGGCGCAGGTTGTCGGCGATGGAGATGTTGAACAGGTGCACGTCCTGCGGCACGTACGCGACCAGGCGGCGCAGGTCGGTGTCGGCGATGGTTCGCAGGTCGTGGCCGCCGATGGTGATGGCGCCGTCGCCGACGTCCCACAGCCGCAGCAGCAGGTGCGCGGAGGTGGACTTGCCGGCGCCGGAGTGGCCGACCAGGGCGACGGTCTCCCCCGGCTCGACGGCGAAGTCGAGGTCTCGCACCGCCGGCGGCAGGTCGGGGCCGTAGCGGAAGGTGACCCGGCGGTACTCGACGCGCGGCGACACGTCGCGCACGTCGGCCGGCTGCTCCGGGTCGGGCACCGCGCGGGCGACGGCGAGCAGGTCGAGCACCCGCACCGCGGCGGCCGAGACGATGCCGACCTCGCGGGCGACGTCGACCACGGCGGTCACCGGGGCCAGGGAGAACGCGGCCAGCACCACCGCGGCCGGCAGCAGGTCGGCGGGAAGGTCGCCGGCGGCGACGAGCGAGCCGCCGGCGACGAGTGCGGCGAGGACGCCGAGCGTGACGATCGCGTCGGTGGCGGCCAGCTCGACGCCGGCCCGCCGGGCGTGCGCGGTACGGGCGCCGTCGAGCGCGCGGGCCCGGTCCCGCAGGCGCCGCGCCTGTGCCCGCCCGGCGCCGAAGGTGAGCACCTCGCGCAGGCCCTGGAGAGCGTCGACGGCCTCGGCGTTGAGCGCGCCGGCGGCGGCCCGTACCGCGGTGCCGTCCGCTTCGGCACGGCGGCGCAGCCAGATCGGGATGCTGGCGAGCGCGACAAGCACGGGCAGCAGGGCGAGGGCGAGGGTCGGATCGAGAAAGGCGAGTGCGACGAGCGCGCCGGCCGGTACCACGGCGGCGGAGACCAGCGGGCTGAGCGTGTGCGCGAAGAACGTCTCGAGCAGCTCCACGTCGCTGATCGCGGTCGAGCCGAGCTCGCCGGACCGGCGGGACAGCAGGTCGCCGGGAGACATGCGGGCGAACGAGTCGTAGACGCGACCGCGCACGTCGACGAGTACCCGGAATGCGACGACGTGGGCGAGCTGGGTCTCCGCCCACGGTGCCACGACGAGCGGGACGACGAGGGCGAGCAGCAGCAGGAAGCCGCCGCGCAGGTCGCCGGGGGCGGTGCCGGTCAGCGCCCGGCCGACAAGGAGCGCGCCGAGCACCGCGCTGGCGATCGTGAAGACGTGGTTGGCGACGCCGGACAGGATCGCGACCGCGATGATGCGCCGGTGGCCGCGCAGCAGGCGCAGCAGCGGGAACAGGCGGGTCATGACGGGGTCTCCTCCGGTGTCGTGCCCGCCGCCACGAGACGGGCGAAGGCGCCGGGCCGGGCGAGCAGCTCGTCGTGGCGGCCGCTCTCGGTGATCGCGCCCCGGTCGAGCACCACGATGCGGTCGGCGGCCCGGACGGTGGAGAGCCGGTGCGCGATGGTGAGCGTCGTGCGTCCGGTGGCGGCGCGGCGCAGCGCTTCGGCGATGGCGCGCTCGTTCGCACTGTCCACACTGGAGGTCGCCTCGTCCAGGACGAGTACCGGCGCGTCGGCGAGCAGGGCGCGGGCGATGGAGAGCCGCTGGCGTTCGCCGCCGGAGAGCTTCATGCCGCGTTCGCCGACGACGGTGTCCAGCCCGTCGGGCAGCGCGTCGACGAAGCCCGCGGCGTTGGCCGCCGCGAGCGCGTCCCGCAGCTGCGCGGCGGTGGCGTGCGGTCGGGCGATCGTGAGGTTGTCGCGGACCGAGCGGTGGAACAGGTAGGTGTCCTGTGAGACGACGGCGACCTGGCGGCGCAGCTCCTCCAGGTCCCAGTCGGCGACCGGTGTCCCGCCGAGCAGGACCGTGCCGTGCTGCGGGTCGAACCAGCGCAGCAGGAGCCCGATCAGGGTGGTCTTGCCGGCGCCGGATCGGCCGACGACGGCGACGTGTTCGCCGGCGCCGACGCGCAGGGTGAGGTCGCGGACGGCGGGTCCGGCCCGGCCCGGGTAGGTGAAGGTGACCGCCTCGAAGTCCAGCGCCAGCGACCGCGTCGCCGGCACCCACGGCCGGGCCGGCGACGTGACCGGCGGGTCGGCGTCGAGGATCTCGAAGATGCCGGTGGCCGCGGACAGGGCCGGGTACCCGGCGTGGAAGGCGTTCTGGAGGTCGCGGAGCGGGCGGAAGCACTCCCGGGTCAGCAGCAGGATCATCAGCAGTGACAGGGCCGGTATGGCGCCCTCGGCGTGCCGGACCGCGCCGAGGCCGGCGGCGAACGCGGTGCCGAAGCCGACCGCCAGGCCGACCACGCCGACGTAGAGGACGGTGATCGCGCACAGGCGGATGGAGACGCGGCAGAAGTCCTTGGCCTTCTCGGTCAGCTCCCAGCCGCGGCGGCGCGCGGCGCCGAAGACCTTGAGCGTGGCCATGCCCTGGATCGCGTCGAGGTTTTCCGCGTAGAGGGCGTGGTAGGCGGCCATCCACGGGTCCGTCCGGCGGGCCAGTATCCGCTGCGACAGCTGCGGCACGAGCGGGACGGCGAGCGCGCAGGCGGGCACGACCGCGCCGACGACCGGGTCCAGCGCGAGCAGAAAGCCGGCGATCGCCGCGGCGCCGACGAGGGCGGCGACCGCCTGCGGCAGGAAGCGGCCGACGTACGCGTCGAGCGCCTCGACCCCGTCGACCAATGTGGACTGCACCGCGCCGGTGCGGCGGCGGCGCACGTCGGCCGGGCCGAGCCGCAGCAGCTGGGCGTACAGGTCGGCGCGGACCGCCTCCTTGACCGCGGCGGCGGCGCCCGCGGCGGCCACCTCGCGCCGCCACTGCGCGGCGGCGCGGACCGCCTGCACCGCCACAAGACCGGTCAGGGCGGGCACCGAGCCGCCGAGGCCGGCACCCTCGACGACGTCGTCGACCACCACCGCGAGCAGCAGCCCCTGCGCCGCGTAGGTGGCGGTGACGGCGACGGAGAGGGCGACCAGCTCGGCCATCCGCCACCGCGCCCGCAGGGACCAGCGCAGCAGGCGCGCGTTGGCGCTCATCGGACGGCGAGCAGGACCCGGTCGTCCAGGTCCTGCCAGATCGTGCCGATCTCCCGGAAGCCGGCCTCGGTGAGCGCGGTCACGTGGGTGCCGAGCGAGGTGAGCCGGTCGCCGTCGCGCGGCCCGTAGCGCTCGTCGGCCCGCTCCCGCCGCCGCTGCCGCTCCCGAGCCTCGCCGGCGAGCGCGTCACCGGCGAGGGACCACCAGCGTTCCCAGTCCGGCACGCCGGCCACCGTGAACGCCTCGTGCGTGGCCCGCTTGGTGGCCTCGTCGGCCAGCCGCTGATGGAGCGCCTGGCCGGGGTCGTACGGCATGTTGTCGCCGTTGAGCAGCACGCCGCCGGGGCGCAGCAGCTGACCGACCCGCTGGTACAGCGCGAACAGCGCGCCCGGTTCGAGCCAGTGCAAGGCGGTGGTGGAGACGACGGCGTCCACTCGCCCCACGCCCACGAGGGAGGTCCACGACGGATCGCGCAGGTCCGCGTCCACCCAGCGGAGCCGGTCGTCGTACCCGGTCAGGGCGTTGCGGCCGAGCCGCAGCAGCAGCGGGTCGGCGTCCACCGCGACGGCGGTCGCCTCGGGGTACGCGTCGAGGACGCGCTGGGACAGCGAGCCCGGCCCGCACCCGAGGTCGAGGACGGTGAACCGGTCGCCGACGGCGGCGCCGAGCGCGCGGACCATCGCCGCGAAGCGCTCCTCCCGCCGGGGAAGGTACCCGGCCTGCTGGGCGTCCCAGGTGGACAGCAGGTCGGTCCAGCTCGGTGTGGTGTCCACAGTGGTCATGGCGAAACCCCTTCGATCGTTGGCAGATGGCGGAAGAAGTCACGGGCGGCGAGCAGGTCGCGGGTCACCGGATGGCGGCCGGTGCCGGCCGGCAGCTCGTCGACGAACCGGCCGGCGTGCATGACGAGCATCCGGTCGGCGACCTGCTCGACCACTCCCAGGTCGTGCGAGATGAGCAGCATGCTGAGCCGGTCGCCGCGCAGGTCGCGGAGCAGGTCGACGAAGCCGGCGCGGTGGATCGAGTCGAGCGCGCTGACCGGCTCGTCGAGGATGAGCAGGTCGGGTTCGCCGGCCAGCGCGCGGGCGAGCACGGCACGCTGCCGCTCGCCACCGGACAGCTGCCACGGCCGCCGCGCGCCGTGCGCGCCGGTCAGTCCGACCCGGGCCAGCAGCGCCGCGCGGCGGGCGGGCACGGTGTCCGCCGGTACCCGATGGAGGTGGAGTGCCTCGTCGAGCGCGTCGGCGATCCGCTGGCGGCGGTCGAGCGCCGCGGTCGGGTCCTGGAAGACGAGGTGCACGCGCTGACCGTCCACAGTGACCGTCCCGGACAGGCGGTTTTCCAGGCCGGCCAGCGCGCGGGCCAATGTGGACTTGCCGCAGCCGGAGTTGCCGACGAGCGCGACGACCTCACCGCGGCGCAGCGTCAGGTCGACGCCGGCGACCGCGGTGACCGGTGGGCGGCGGCCGCCGCCGGGGTAGGTGACGCGCAGGTCGCGGGCGGTCAGCAGCACCGGTCCGGCCGGCGGCGGCGCGACGACCGGCTCAGGCAGGTCGGCGGCGGCGACGAGGCTCCGGGTGACCGGGTGGGCGGGCCGGCTGAGCACGGTGGCCACCGGTCCCGACTCGACGACGCGGCCGGCGTCGAAGACGGCGATCGTGTCGGCCAGCCGCGCGGCCATCCCCAGGTCGTGGGTGATGACCACGAGCGTGGTGCCGAGCCGCCGCTGGATCCGGCCCAGGAGCTCGACCACGCCGACCGCGGCGGTGGCGTCCAGCGCGCTGGTCGGCTCGTCGGCGATCAGCACCTGGGGATTGCCGGCCAGCGCGAGCGCGAGCAGCACTCGCTGCCGCATCCCGCCGGACAGCTCGCCCGGCCGCTGCCGCGCGACCCGGTCCGGTTCCTCGATCCCGACCAGTGCGAGCAGCTCGCGTGGGCTCCGGTCACCACTGTGGAGGGTCACCGCGGACGCGAGCTGGGCGCCGACGCGGCGCAGTGGGTTGAGCGCGCCGCCGAGATCCTGTGGCACGTACGCGACGGTGCGGCCGCGGACCGTCCGCAGGCCGGCCTCGTCGAGCCCGACGAGCTCGCGTCCGGCGATCCGGGCGGAGCCGCCGACGCGGGCGGTCATGTGTGGCGGGAAGAGGCCGAGCGCGCCGAGCACGGTCATCGTCTTGCCGCTGCCGCTCGGGCCGACGACCGCAAGGGTTCCACCGGCCGGTGCGGACAGGGTGGCGCCGTCGACGACGCGGGCGCCGTTCACGTCGACGGTCAGGCCGGTGATCCGCAGGCCGCCGCCGGTGTCGGGCGCCGCGGCCGGTGGCGGCTCGCCGGTGGTCCGGCTTCCCGCCGTGGTACGGGCGGTGCCGTGCGTGAACCATCCGCCGAGCCGGTCGGCGAGCAGGTTGCCGGCGACCGCGACGGCGGCGACGGCGGCGGCCGGGGCGAGAAACAGCCAGGGCGCCGTGGACAGGTACGGGCGCGACTCGACAAGCATCGTGCCCCACTCCGGGGTGGGCGGCGGGGCGCCGAGGCCGAGGAAGCTGAGCGTCGCCACGGCGACGATCACCTCGGCCGCCGTGATGCCGAGCAGCACGAGGACCGGGCCGCCCAGCGACGGCAGGATGTGGCGCAGCAGGATGCGGGCCGGCCCGGCACCGAGCAGCCGCAGCGCCTGGTTGCTCGGCTCGTCCCGGCGCAGCCGGGTCTCGGTGCGGACCACACGGGCGTACGGGGGCCACAGCGTCAGCCCGAGGGCGAGCGCGACGTGCCACGGGCCGCCGCCGAGCAGGCCGGCCAGCACCAGCCCGAGCAGCAGCGTCGGCACGCTCGTCACGACGTCGACCAGCCGGAGCAGGAGCCGGTCGAGCGGGCCGCCCCGCCAGCCCGCGACGACGCCGACGCCGCCGCCGAGGAGCAGGCACAGCAGCAGGACGACACCCACCGCGATCACCGGACCGCGGGCGCCGGCGACGACCCGGGCGAGCTCGTCCCGGCCGAGGTGGTCGGTGCCGAGCCAGGCGGCCGGGCCGGGGCCGAGCAGGGCCCGCCCCAGGTCGGTCTGCCGTTCCCGGCCACCGGTCAGCACCGGACCTGCGACGCCGGCCAGCGCGAACGCGCCCACCACGGCGGCGGGCAGCACGAGGCGGCGCCTCACGGCGTGCTCCGCGCGCGGGGGTCGACCAGCGCGGCCAGGGCGAGGCTCGCGCCGCGGGCCACGATCACCACCACGCACATCAGCAGGACGCTGGCCTGGAGCGGCTGCCAGTCCCGGTACCGCAGCGCCGAGACAAGATACGAGCCGAGGCCGGGCCAGCCGAACACCTCTTCCACGATCAGCGTGCTCGTGGCCAGCGCGGCCAGGATGTTGCCCGCCACGACAAGACTGGTGACCGCCGCGTTCGGCAGCGCCGTGCGCAGCAGGCAGGCGGTGCGGGATAAGCCCTGGGCGCGGGCCATGACGACGTACGGCTCGGCCATCACCTCCCGCAGCCGGGTCGACAGCACCCGTCCCAGCGCGGCGCCGCCCGGCAGCCCCAGCACCAGCGCCGGCAGCACGAGTGCCCGCGGTCCGCCGGCCATGCCCTGGGTGGGAAACCAGCCCAGCCGTACCGAGAACTGCTCGACCAGCGCGAACGCCAACGCGAACGCGGGCACCGACACCAGCAGCAGCGACAGGCCGCGGGAGGCTGCGGGCAGGACGCGTCCGGTGGCGGCGTTCTCGACCAGGCCGATCGCGAGGCCGACGAGCAGCGCGACGAGGCTCCCGGAGGCGGCGAGCGTGAGCGTCGGCGCGAGCCGCTCGGCGACCTCGCCGGCCACCGGGTGGCCGGTCCGGATCGACACGCCGAGGTCGCCGGTGACCGCGCGGCCGAGCATGTCCACGTACCGCTCGTGTGGCGGCAGGTCCAGGCCGAGGCGTTGCCGCTCCGTGGCGATCCGCTCCTGGGTGACCGGGCCGCCCTGCTCGCGGACCACCGAGGTGGCCGCGTCGCCACGGGTCAGGCAGAGTAGGCCGAAGCTGACCAGCGAGATCACCAGCACCAGCGCGGCCATCTCGGCCACCCGGCCGGCCACCATCGCGACCGGCCCGCCCCACCGCGACCGCATCGGCTACCGGGCCACGCCGACTTTGGTCAGCGGCAGGTCGTACTCGGTGACGCCGAGCGTGAATCCCTTGACCGCCGGGCCGACCGCCCAGACCCGGGGCAGCTCGACCACCGGCGCGACGGCCCAGTCGTCGTCGAGCCGGCGCCACACCTTGTCGTACGCCGCCGCCCGCACCGCGTCGGTCGTGCCGGCGAGGGCGGTGTCGATGAGCCCGTCGAGCCCCGGCGCGGTGTACAGGAACGTCGGCTCGGTGCTGCGGAAGTTGGCGTTGAGCATCGCGAACGGGTCGTACGGCGGGCCGTACGTGAGGTAGAAGCGCAGGTCGTAGTCGCGCTTGGCGGCGGTGTCGGAGTATCCGGCCGCGTCGAGCTGGTCGATCTTCACCTGGATGCCGACCTTGGCCAGGTCGGCCTGCACGGCTTCGCTGAGCGTGCGCGCCTGCGGCAGCATCCCCGGGTCCAGGATCAGTCGCAGGGACAATGTGGACTGTCCGGCCTGGGCCAGCAGGTCTCTGGCCTTCTGCTGGTCGAGGGACACCTCGCGGGGCTGTTGCGGCGCGTACGGGATCGAGGGCGGAAACACCTGGGTGGCCGGCTTGGCCAGGTCGTGGAAGAGCACCTTCGCGTACGCGTCCCGGTCCAGGGCCCGGTTGACCGCCTCGCGCACGCGCGGATCGGCGAGGGCGCGGTTGCCGGTCGTGGTGTTGAACGCCAGCAACAGGTTCGTCGAGGACGGCTCGGTCAGCAGCGAGATCCCTGACTGGCGGCGCAGGTCGAGGCTCTCCTCGGGGGCGAGCGGCGCCAGGTAGTCGCCGCCGATCACGTCCACCTCGCCCGCCTTCAACGCCGCGAGCCGGGCCTGCGAGTTCGGCATCACCGCGAAGACGACCCGGTCGAGGTTGGGTCGGCCGCCCCAGTACGTGTCGTTACGGACCAGCACAATCTCGGTCTGCGAGGACGACTCCAGCTTGTACGGTCCGGTGCCGATCGGCTTCACGAAGTTGCCGGCGGCGTCGAACGACGCCGGGCTGCGAAACCGCACCGGCCGCATCAGCGTCAGCTCCTGGAGCGCCGGGTAGTACGGGTCGGTCAGGCGGAGCACCAGCGTCCGCTCGTCCGGCGCCTCGATCACCTTCGTCTGCCGGGAGACGCCGAGGAACGGGGTGTCGCCGATCCACCGTTCCATGTCGGTCTTGGCCACCGGCGCGGTGAACGCCGTCCCGTCGGAGAACGTCACGCCGGCGCGCAGGTGGAACGTCAGCGTGCGCCCGTCGGGGCTGACCTCCCAGCGCTCGGCAAGCGCGGGCTGGATCTCGCCTTTGGGGCCGTACCGCACGAGCGGCTCGTAGATCTGGTCGAGCACGTTGAACGAGTGCGTCTTGTACTGGAGACCGTTCAGGTCCGCCTCCGGCTGTCCCAACGCCACCCGGAGGGTGCCGCCGGCCGGCACGGCCGTGTCGCCGCCCCCGGTATCGCCGGTGCCGGTGCCGCCGCTTCCGCACGCCGCGAGCCCCACGACCAGCGCGGCACAGGCCACCGCCGCTCGCCAGCGCCGTCGCCCCCTCATGCCCGCCCTCCTCACATCTTGTTGAAAATGAAAATCGTCTGCTGCTAGCGGCAGGCTAGCGGTCGATCATGAAGAGAGCAAGAGCAGCTAGTTGCAGATATATAGCAGTTGCCAAAGATTTGCAACTAGACGGCAGGTTAGCTTTTGTCGATCACGGTGGACAACAGCTGGGTGAGCCAGATCACCGACGCGAACGCGCGACTGGGCTTTGTGCCGGCGCGGGTGTGGTGGGATCGCCCGCCCGGCTCCCACCGGGCAGGGCGGCCGGCGGCGTGCCAGCCGCGGGTGCGGCGCACCCCGGCCTTCGCGGCCAGGTCGGGGAGGTAGTCGCCGTCTGGTTCCCGGGAACTACCGGCGGCGCGGACCGCCCTCACCGGGGTCTCGCGCGGAGCCGGCGGCGAAGGAGTAGGCGGCCAACAGACGGTCGAGGTAACGCCCCGCCGGATACGCCGCGGCGGCGTCCCGGCCCGCCTCGGCCAGCCGCTCGCGCAGCTCCGGCTCGGCCAGCACCCGGCCAAGTGCGGCGGCGAACGGAGCCGCCCGCGCCGGTGTGCTCAGCCGGCCGGCCGCGCCGCCGCTCGTGCCGGAGCCCGGGCGGGTGGCCAGCGCCGGGTCCGCGATGACGACCGGGAGCCCAACCTGTTCCGCCTCCAGCAGCACCAGGCCTTGGGTGTCCGTAGTGGACGGAAACGCGAGCACGTCGGCCGTCCGGTAGTACCCGGCCATCCGCGCGTGCGGGACCGGAGGCACGATCCGCAGCGCGCGGGCGACCCCGGCCCGGCGGGCCAGGCGCAGCAGCGCGCGGCGCCGCTGCCGGACGCCGAGCATCACCAGGTGGGCGTCGGGGATCCGTCGCACCAGCTCGGCGAACGAGGCCAGCAGGAGCGACGGGTTCTTCTCCGGCGTGGCCCGCCCGACGGCGAGTACGACCGGCGCGGCCGGCGGGATGTCCAGCGCGCGGCGCGTCTCCTCCCGGCTCCGCGGATCGTCCGCGAGTGCCAGTGAGGTCGGCACCGTCCAAACAGGCGGGACGCGGGCGAACTCGGCGAAGCCCGCCGCGGTCTTGTCGGACGGCGCGAGGATGAGCGCGACGTGGTCCATGAACGCGTCACCCAGCCGGAGCAGCTGGCCTCGGCGCCCGGCGCCGGGCCGCACCAGGCGCAGGTAGTCGCGGACCGACCAGCCGAGCCGAAGTTGCAGTGCGGCGACCGCGGCACCGACCTGTATCTCGGGGAAGAAGGCGGAGTACGCGAGCAGGTCGGTGTGCCAGGTCATGACCACCGGGATCGCGTGCGCGCGGGCGTACCTCATGCCCCCGATGCCGATCGGCCCGGTCGTGTGGACGTGGACGACGTCCGGGACCGGCCGTGGCGTGGCGAAGCGCGGCACACCGACGCGGATCTCGCGGAACGGCACCGGCACCGAACGCACTCCGTACGGCTCGTCGCGGCCGCCCAGCAACGGCACCGCCTGGTAGAGCCGCACCTCGTGGCCGGCGGCGCGCAGCAGCGAGACGGTGGCCGCGACGGCTGTGGCCACGCCGTCGGTGCGGCCGCGGTGGCTGTCACAGAAGTGCGCGATCCTCATGGCACTCGATGCCCTTCCCCCGACAAGGGACCATTGTGCATCCCCGCGCCAGCGGCATAATCGCTCTAGAAACGGGGGACCGAAATGGATGTTCGCGGTCGCGGTGCCCGGCAGGGGCGCCTGGTGGCCGCCGTCGCCGCACCGTTGCTGCTGATGGCGGGCACGCTCCTGGCCGAGGCGCTCCAGCCTCCTGGCTTCGACCCTCTCGATGCCACGCTGAGCGACATGGCCAGCCTCGACGCCGCCCACCGCGAGGTGATGACCGGCGTGATCATCGGCATGGGCGCGTGGTTCGCCGTGACGGGATGGTGGCTGGCCGTAGTCGGAAAGGCTGGGCGGATCATGCTCGGTGCCGGCGGGGCCGCGTGCCTCGGCATCATCGCGTATCCGGTGTCCGAAGACGCCGTCCCGCTCCAGCATTTCGTCTTCGCCACGCTGGCGTTCTCGGCGCTGTCGCTCTGGCCGGTGGCGGGGATGCGACGGTCCGTGGACGCGCCGTGGCCGGTGCGGCCCGCGGCCGCGATCACGGTCAGCGCTGTCCTGTGTGTACTGTCCGCCTGGTTCACCGTCACCGTGACGCGCGAGGCGGGGATGGGGCTGCCCGAGCACATCCTCGCCGTCATCCAGGTGACCTGGCCATCCGTCGTCGCCTTCGCGTCCCGCGATCGCCCCCGCGCGGCGGCCGCACCGAGCCCGGGCCGCCGCGAGTACGCGGAGCAGGCACGATGATCGTCGCCGTCTCCGCGCTCTTCTGGGCGATCGTGGTGCTGACCTGCCCGCTGTTCTTCCTCGGCGCGGTGGTGGTCTGGGCGTTGACGCTGCCGTTCGACCGGCGCCGCGTCCTGCTGCACCTGTACTCGTCCGCGTGGGCGGTGTTCTACGTGCACGTCAATCCACTATGGAGGCTGCGCACGTCGGGGCGCGAGCTGTTGCCCTGGCACGGCGGAGCCGTCCTGGTCGCCAACCACACCTCGCTCGTCGACGTCCTGGCCCTGTTCTCCCTCTTCCGCCCCTACAAGTGGGTCGCCAAGGCGAGCCTGTTCCGGGTGCCGCTGATGGGCTGGAACATGCGGCTCAACGGATACGTACCACTGGTTCGCGGCAGCGGCAGCTCGGTCCGCGCGATGATGGATCGCTGCGGCCGCCTGCTGCGGATCGGCGCACCGGTGTTCTTCTTCCCGGAAGGCAGCCGCTCGGCCGACGGCCGGCTCGGCGAGTTCAAGATGGGCGCCTTCACGCTGGCGGTCGACCACCGGGTGCCGGTCTATCCGGTCGCGGTGTGGGGCACCCGGGACGCCCTGCCCAAGCACGGCCTGACGTTTCGGCAGCGCGCGGACATCCGGGTCCAGGTCCTGCCACCGCTGCTCCCGGCCGACCACCCCACCGCCGAGGACCTCCGCGACGCCACCCATCGGGCACTCGCCGAAGCGCTCGCGGGCCGCCGCCAGTAGAGAGGCGCTCAGGAGGCGGCGCGGGTGATCTGGTCGTGCATGCGGCGGCGGGCGAGCTCCATGCGGATGCGTTGGTCGCTGCGGGGGTCGGTGGTCACCGGCGCGATGGGCTCGCCGACGACGATGACCATCGTGGGTTTGCGGCGCAGCAGCCGGCCCACGCCGGTCGGCGGGGTGAAGCGGATGGACAGCGGCACGACGGGCACCCGGGCCTGGGCGGCGAGGTGGAAGGCGCCGCGCTTGAAGTCGCGCAGGCTCGTGTCGTAGGGCTTCAGGTCGCCCTCGGGGAAGAAGTGCACGATCCTGCCCTTGGCCAGGAAGAGCTCCATCTCGGAGAAGAAGAGCGGCAGCCCGGCCGGCGTGAGCGGCACCGCGACGCCGCCCAGCAGCCGCACCAGGCCGCCGTACCAGCGGTTCTGGAGGTTGATCGGCGCCGAGGTGAAGACGACCCTGCGCGGAAACACGGCGAGCCCGACGAGCGCGCTGTCGAGCATATGCACGTGGTTGCAGACGGTGAGCGCGCCGCCGGTACGCGGGAGCCGGTCGCGGCCTTCGGTGCGGACGCCGAGGACCGCCCGCGTCCAGACGAATAGAAGCGGGATCGCCACCGCGTAGTAGAAGGCGGTCGACAGCAGCCGGTAGAGCCAGCCGGCGTATCCGGCCGGCCTGTCCGGCGCGCGGCCCGCCCTGGCGTAGACCCGCTCGATCCCCTTGACGCTGCGGTCGACCGCGTAGAGCGTGCCGTAGCGGGCATAGGTTTCCGACAGGGCGTCGAGCTCAGCCGGATGGTCGATCCAGTCGTCGATGCGTTCGGCGAGGGACGCCGGGTCGCCGGCGCGAAACAGGTTGCGCGGTTCGAGGGCGAACTGGCCGGTCGCGCTGCGCCGGCTGTCGGAGATGACCGGCACCAGCCCGCAGGAGAACGCCTCCATACAGGACAGTCCCTCGATCTCGACGTCGGAGGCGTGCACGTACAGGTCGCAGTCGCGGATGAGGGCGACGAGCTCTTCCTGCGAGTAGTAGCCGAACCGCGCCGGGTTGGGCAGCTTCGCGGCCATCCGGCGCAGGCGCTTCTCCTGCGGGCCGCGCCCGGCGAAGTGCAGCTCGATGCGTGCGGCGTGGCGCGACCGTCGCATCGCCCGGATCAGGACGTCCTGCCGCTTCTCCGGGGAGAAACGGCCGACCATGAGTATCCGGAACGGTTCGTCGGCTTTCCGCGCGCGGGCGGGGCCCGGCCGGAAGCTGCCGTCCACGCCGTTGGAGATCACGTGCAGGCGGGCCCGGTAGCCGTGGCGGCGCAACTGCGCGGCGATGAAGGTGGATGGACAGTGGATGTCCGCGAAGCGGCCGTAAAAGGCGAGGCGCAGCAGGAGGTACACCAGGTGCGCGGCAGGTGGAAACCAGCCCAGGCCGATGTTGTAGGTGATGTTTTCCGGCTGGACGTGAAACGCGGCGATGGCCGGCACGCCGAGCCGGCGCGCGATCCGCTCCGCGGCCCGGCCCAGCGGCCAGGGTTGGTAGATGTGGACCACGTCGGCACCCTCGATCGCGGCGACCAGCACCTCGTGCACGGGCTTGGCGAAGAGGGTGTGCTGGCGATGGGCGAAGCGGCTCGCGATCGGCACCACGAGCTCCGGCACGTAGAACATCTCGGGCCCGCCGGGCGCCTCGGCACCCGGCTCCCCGCAGGCGACCACGCGGACCGTATGCCCCCGCGAGATGAGGGCCGTGGCGAAGCGCATCGCCGACATTGTCGTGCCGTTGTTGTTCACGTTGAACGTGTCGGTGACCAGCGTGATGATCATCGCTGCGTTTCTTGCCGAAGGTCCACACGCGGCAGCGGCATCCCGGCTCCTCACATGTTCGAACGGGGCCTACGTAGTGTGCCTCCCACACCCGCCGCCGGTGCCCCGGGAACCACCGGCGCGTCCCGACCGTCAGAGGCCAGGTGAGACGGACACAGCACGGCCCGGCGGCCATCCTCGTGATCGTCGCGCTGGCAGTCACCGCGTGCCAGGAGCCGGGCGCCCGCGCCACCCAGGTCGACGAGCGGGTGTCGGGCGTCGGCATCCTGTTCAAAGACGCGGACGGCACGGTGCGACTGTGTGCCTCCGCCGTCGTCCCGGCCCCGGCCGGCCCGCCCCTGGTGGGCAACTGCTACCCACCCGACGTCCCGGTGGCCGGGGCACCGGATTCGGCGTTCACCGTCAAGGGTGACGGCCGGGCCAGCAGCGACTCCGTCCGCGTGGAGGGCGTGTACCGCGACGGCACGGTGTCGGTCGACAAGGTCCAGCCGGGTGAAGGCCCGATTGGTACGGAGCCCGCGGCCCTGGATGTGCCCTGTGACGCGCCTCCGGGCGGATGGCGGACAACCTCGGTGTACACCGACGGCGCCGACCTCGATCGGGCGCGGGTCCGGCTCGCGCAGGTGGTGGACGCCGATCCCGAGACCTACGCCGGCCGCCGGATGGGATACCCCGACGATCGCCGGACCGGCGCCTCGGTGTTGGTCGTCGGCACCGTCCGCGATGTCGAGCGGGCACGCCGGGCGGTCTCCGCGGTCTACCAGGACAACCTCTGCGTCTACAGTGCCCGATTCAGCGCCGCGGATCTGGATCGGACGGTGGCCGAACTGGAGGCCGGCGGGGTGACGGCGGAGGCCGACGTCACGGCGAACCGGGTGCGGGTGCGGCCGGTGATCCTCGACGCGCCGACCAACCACCTCTTCGACCAGGTCGGCCGGGAAGCCCTCGTCATCGACGATCCGCTGCTCGCCATCCGGTAGCTCATGACCGGAGTGCGGGCGCGCCGGCCGGCGCGCCGACGTCGAGTTTTCCGCGCCGGCCCGCCCACCGCTTGAACGCCAGGGTGGCGAACGGCGGTATCCCGCACGCCAGCGCCGCGGCGGTGACCCACAGGCTCCACCGCTGGGCCCATGCGGTCGCCAGGGCCAGCACGCAGTACGCCAGGAACAGCGCGCCGTGGATCGGCCCGAAGACCCGCACGCCGATCTCGTTGTCGGGTGGGCCGTACTTGACCACCATCCCGCAGAGCAGGCCCGCCCAGGAGAACGCCTCCGCGATCGCCACCGCCACGAACAGCCGGGTCACCTTGTCACGCACCCGGCCAGCGTAATAGTGGTGCGATTATGGCGGTGATGGAGTCTTACGTCGAGCGTCCGCCGGTGCCCGGATTGGCGAGGGTGGTGCGGACGGTCTGGATCCAGCGCACCGGCGCGGAGGCGTACGTGCAGCGGCACCTGCCGACCGGCGGGGTGGAGATCCACTTTCCGATCGGCGGCCCGCCGCAGCTGGTCGGTCCGCTGACCGGTCCGGAGATAGAGGTCATCCCGGCACATACCACCATCGTCGGCGTGCGGTTTCAGCCAGGGACCGCGCCGCCCCTTCCGGCCGTGCTCGACGACCTGGTCGACCAGCGCCTGGGCCTGGCGGACCTGTGGGGCGGCTCGGTCGACCGCCTCGTGGAGGCGATGGCCGGGGCCGGGACGCCCGAGCGGGCGCTCGTGGCCTTGCAGACCCACCTCCTGCTGGAGTTTCGACGTGCCGCCTCCGTCGATCCGCTGGTGGGCGAGGCGGTGCGCGCGCTGATGCCCTGGCACTCCGTCGACATCGACAGCCTGGCCACCCACCTGGCGCTCTCCGCGAGCCAGCTGCGCCGCCGCTGCCTGCACGCGGTGGGGGTGGGTCCCAAGGTTCTCCAGCGGACGCTGCGGTTCCAGGGCTTCCTCGCGCTGGCCCAGGCGGGCGCCGCCGCCTCCGGTCGGCGTGGCGCGGACGGCGTGGCCGGGCTGGCGGTCGACGTGGGGTACGCCGACCAGGCGCACCTCAGCCGGGAGTGTCTGCGCCTGACCGGCCTGACGCCGCGCCAGCTCCTCGGCGGCGACCTCGAGCGGTGCGCCTGCGGCCACGACCACTCCGCGTCGTACAAGCCGTTTCTCGCCGCCCGCGGCCGGCATGCTCGATTCGTTCAAGACGGGCCGCCACGCCGCTCGTAGGTTCGCGTATGTGCCTGATCTCGCGCTCGACGGCGAAGCGTTCGCGCCCGACTCGCCGGGCTACGACGCGGTCCGCCGCCCGGCCGGCGCCGCGTACCGGGACACACGCCCTCGGCTCGTGGTGCGGTGCCGCTCGGTCGCGGACGTCACCCGCACCGTCCTCCACGCGGCGGCCACCGGGGACCGCCTCGCCGTCCGCGGCGGCGGGCACTGCTTCGCGGGCCGCTCGTCGACGGACGGGATCGTGCTCGACATGTCTGGCCTCGACGGCATCTCGGTGGCCGGCGACGGGGTCGCCACGATCGGGGCCGGCGCCCGCCTGGCGGCGGTGTACGCGGCCCTGCACGCCCACGGCCGGACCCTGCCGGCCGGGTGCGGTCCGACCGTCGGCATCACCGGTCTCACGCTCGGCGGCGGCATCGGCCTGCTCGGCCGCCAGCACGGGCTGACCTGCGACCGCCTCGTCGGCGCGCGGGTCGTGCTCGCCGACGGCAGCGTCGTGGACTGCGACCACGACCGCGAACCGGACCTGTTCTGGGCGCTGCGCGGCGCGGGCGGCGGCCAGTTCGCCGTGGTCACGTCGCTGCGGTTCGACACCGTCGCCGAGCCGACGACCACCCGCGTCGAGGCGCGCTGGTCGGACGTCGCCGTCGAGGACCTGGTCGCCGCCTGGCAAACCTGGGCACCGGACGCGCCGGACGGGCTCACCGTCAACCTCGCCCTCGACTCCGAGCCCGGGGTACCCGTCCGGGCCACCCTCTTCGGTGCGTCCACCCTCGGCGAGAAGCCGACCGCGGCGCTGCTGCGCGAGCTCACCGGCCGCGCGTTCGCGCTGCGCGCCGGCCTCCCCTTCCACCAGCTGAAGAGCGGTTTCGCTGGCCCCCGGGACGCGCCCGCCACGCGCACGCGGTCGGAGTTCTTCGCACGCGCGCTGCCCGAGGACACGATCGCGTCGCTGCTGGCCCGGCTCGGCGAGCCACGGGCCGGGGGCCGGCGGCAGCTCGCTTTCACCGCGATGGGCGGGGCGTACAACAGGGTCGCCGAGGACGCCACCGCGTTCGCCCACCGCGGCGAGCGCTTCCTGCTCGAACACATCGCCGCACCGGCCGACCAGTGGGTCGACGGCTCCTGGGCGACCGCCCACGCCCACGGGTCGGGCCGGGTCTACCCCAACTTTCCGGACCTCGCGCTCGACGACTGGGCCGCGGCGTACCACGCGGGCAACCGCCACCGGTTGGCCGCGGTCAAGGACGCCTACGACCCGGACCGGTTCTTCGACTTCCCGCAAGCCATCCAAGGAGGGACATGAGCAAGGTAATCAGCGCCCACTCCGTCTCGGTCGACGGTTACATCAGTGGTCGCACGCCCGCGGGCCAGAGGAGTTCGGGCGCGGTCTCGGCGAACGAGGTGGTCCGATGATCCTCGTCACCGGCGGGCTCGGCATGATCGGCGCCCACACCGCCCGCGCGCTCGTCGACCTCGGACAGGAGGTCGTCGTCACCTCGCACCGCAGGGCCGAGATCCCGTCGTTTCTCGCCGGCAAGGTCGCCGTGGAACGCCTCGACGTCACCGACCGGGACGCGTTTCTCGCCCTCGGCGGTCGCTACGACGTCAGCGACATCGTCCACCTCGCCGGCAGCATCCCCGGCGAGGACCCGGTCGCCTTCTTCCGCACCGACATGACCGGCCTGCTCAACGCGCTGGACGCCGCTCGCGCCTGGGGCGTGCGCCGGTTCGCGGTCGCCAGCAGCCTCGGCGTGTACCTCGGCGCGAGCGAGACCCCCTGGCACGAGGAGCTGGCGCTGCCCACCGCGGACCTGCCGCACCTGATCGTCGCCTTCAAGAAGGCCGTCGAGCCGATCACCACGCACGCCCTTCAGGGCAGCGGTGTCCAGCCGGTCGTGCTGCGGATCGGCAGCACGTGGGGGCCGCTCATGGACCCGGAGTCGCCGTTCAACGCCATCCCGCCGTACATCAGCGCGGTACTCCGCGGCGAGCGGCCGGGTCCGCTGCATGCCGGCGACGGCGGCGACTCCTGCTACGCACCCGACGCCGGGCGCGCGATCGCCCTGCTGATGACCACGGAGACCCTGCGCCACGACACGTACAACGTCTCCAGCGGCCGGGGGTTCACCCACCGCGAGCTCGTGGACGGCCTCCAGGCGATCACTCCGGGCCTGGAGCTCGACCTGCTGCCCGGCGGACAGCCGGGACCTCACCTCGACATCACCCGGCTCACCAAGGACACCGGGTTCGCGCCGGCCTTCGACGTCGCCGCCGCGGTCGCCGACTACGTGGCCTGGCGATCCGGCAATCCCCGCTGACGAGCCCGCGAGCCCCGGGTTCAGGCCCAGATCGCCTCGGCGACCGCGACGCCGCAGAAGGCCGCGCCGAGCCCGGCCGCCACGCTGCCGGTCACGTACGCCGCGGCGTAGAAGTAGGCGCGGTCCTCGACCAGCCGGATCGTCTCGTACCCGAAGGTGGAGTAGGTGGTGAGCGCCCCGCAGAACCCGACGCCCGCCAGCGCCATCACCTCGTCGGACACGCCGCCCGCGGCCACGCCGGCGGCCAGCAGGCCGAGCAGGAACGAGCCGGCCACGTTGACCGACCAGGTGCCCCACGGAAACCGCGAGTCGTGGCGGGCCTGCACGAACCGGTCGGTCAGGTAGCGCAGCGGCGCCCCGACCATGGCCCCGGCCACGACCAGCAGCAGGGCGCTCACGCCGGTGTCCCGCCGCGGGCCCGGACGACCGTCCACCGGGTGACGCCGAGCCCCACCCACGTCGCCGCCAGCGCCGCGAGCAGGGTGCCGGCCAGGTACAGCAGCCCGGTACCGGCCGCGCCCGTGTCGACGAGGCGCTGGATGTCGACCGCGTAGGTGGAGAACGTGGTGAACCCGCCCAGCACCCCGACGCCCAGAAACGGCCGCACCAGCGGGCGGCCGGTCCACACGTCGACGACCAGGACCATGAGCACGCCGATCAGCAGGCAACCGGAGACGTTCACCCAGAAGATCGCCCACGGGAAGCCATCCGGAGCGGCGGGAAACGCCCGGTCGAGCCCATACCGGGCGGACGCCCCGAGCGCGCCGCCGGCGGAGATCACCGACAGCACGGCCCACGGCGCCCGCCGCAACTCCGCACGCTGCCGGGGCATCCGCAGGTCGACGTCCGAGTCCGCGGGGAGGGCCTCCGCCCCCGATTCAGTCACTACGCACTCCTACCAGCACACTTCGCGTGCGGGCGAGCCGGGTACCGGCAGAACCTCCCATCTGCGCGGAGGCGGACGTAACGTCGGAGCCGTGGAGACCGCATGGACCGAAGACGAGCTGCGCCGGGTCGGCGGCGCCGAGGAGCTACAGGTCACCTCTCGCCGCGCCGACGGCAGCCTGCGCCCGTACGTGACGATCTGGGTGGTGCGGGCCGGTGACGAGCTGTACATCCGCTCCGCCTACGGCTCGGACAACCCCTGGTACCGCCGGGCCAAGGCCAGCGGCAGCGGCCGGATCCGCGCCGGCGGCGTGGAACGCGACGTCACCTTCGCCGACGCCGACCCCGCGGTCCATGCCGGTGTCGATGCCGCCTACCACAGCAAGTACGACAGGCACGGGCCCGCGATCGTCGGCACCGTCGTCGGAGACAAGGCCGCCGCGGTGACCTTCCGCCTGCTGCCGCGCGCCGCCTGAGCGGAAGCGGCCGACCGCGGCGGAGTTGTTGTGGGGTGCTTACGAGTCGGCGCACAGCGGTCCGGCGGGGCGCCGCGGGCCGTACGGTGCGGGTGTGCGGATTCTGGTCACCGGCGGTGCCGGCTTCGTCGGCTCCCACGTCGCCGATCTCCTCGCCGCGGACGGGCACGAGGTCGTCCTGCTCGACGCGTTGCTTCCGCAGACGCATGGCGGCGGCCCGCCGCCCTGGTCCGCCGGGCACGACCTGGTCGACGGCGACGTCCGTGACGGTGCGCTGCTGCGACGGCTGCTGCGCGGTGTGGACGCGGTGTGCCACCAGGCGGCGATGGTCGGGCACGGCCTCGACCCGTCCGACGCGCCGGCGTACGCGAGCCACAACGACTACGGCACCGCGGTGCTGCTCGCCGCGATGCACGGGGCGGGTGTGCGCCGGCTGGTCCTGGCGAGCTCGATGGTCGTCTACGGCGAGGGCCGCTACACCTGCCGGACCCACGGCGCCGTCCGCCCCGGCCCGCGCCGGGAGGCGGACCTCGCCGCCGGCCGGTTCGATCCACTGTGTACGGAGTGCGGTGCCGCGCTGGAGCCGGGCCTGGTGCCCGAAGACGCGCCGCTGGAGCCGCGCAGCACCTACGCCGCCACCAAGCTGGCGCAGGAGCACCTCGCCGCCGCCTGGGCACGGCAGGTAGGCGGCGCGGTGTGGGCGCTGCGCTACCACAACGTGTACGGCCCTCGGATGCCCCGTGACACGCCGTACGCCGGCGTGGCGTCCATCTTCCGTTCGGCGCTGGCCCGGGGCGAGGCGCCGCGGGTGCTGGAGGACGGGCGGCAGCGCCGCGACTTCGTGCACGTGACGGACGTGGCGCGGGCCAACGCCCTCGCACTCGCCGCCGCGCCGCCACCGGGCGGGTTCGCCGCGGTCAACATCTGTTCCGGCGAGCCGCACACCGTCGGCGACCTGGCCGAGACGCTGGCCGCCGCGATGGGTGGGCCGGCGCCGGTGGTGGCCGGTGGCGCGCGGGCCGCGGACGTGCGCCACGTGGTCGCCGCGCCGCACCGGGCGGCCGAGCTGCTCGGCTACCGGGCGGCGGTCGGCTTCGCCGAGGGGGTCGCCGCGTTTGCCACCGACCCGCTGCGCGAGCCGGCCGCGGTCACCACCACGTCCACAGTAGATGGTTGACGGCCAGCGCCGTGCCCGCCTGGGCGATCAGCCAGGCTCGGTGGTGCGGTGCGGGCAGCCGGGCCGCGGCCACCACCAGCCACACGGTAAACGGTAGCCAGATCCGCTCCACCTCGGCCTTGCTCAGCCCGGACAGGTCGGCCAGCAGCACCGCGACCGCCGCGGCGAGGGGCAGCACGACCGACGCGGCCCGGTCGCGGCGCACCGCGCGGACCGTCCTCTGGAGCGCGGGCAGGAGCACCGGTCCGGCGGCGAGCACAAGGGCAGCGAGGTTGGCCCACACCCAGTAGCCGTAGGGGCGGTCGGCGGCCCAGCCCTGGTAGTAGCGCTCGACCACCAGCTCGTACCCCTCCGGCCACCAGAAACCGGCGGCGGTGAAGGTGAGCGCGACGGCGGTGGCACCGGTCGTGCCGGCCGCCAGCACGGCGAGGCGGCGCCGGCGGCGCAGCGCGATCACGGCGAGCGCGAGCAGGCCGGCGAGCACGAACCCGTACGACAGGTAGAGCGCGAAGCCCAGCACCGCACCGCCGGCGAGGCCGAGCCACCAGCGGGGTGCGGCGAGCAGCGCGAGCCCGGCGGCCACCACGGCGGCGAAGATGCCGTCCGCGGACACACCCACCCACACCGCGCCGGGAAGCAGCACCAGGTACGGCACCACGGCCCGCGCGGCGGCCTCGTCGCCCAGCCACCGCAGCGCCACCGGCACCGACACGGTGACCGTGGCACCGGCCAGCACGCAGGCGAGGGCCGCCGCGCCACCGCCGCCGAGACCGATCCGGTCCAGCCAGACGAAGACGAGCAGGGCACCGGGCGGATGCCCGGCGGTGTGCGTCGACCACACACCGGCGTCGGTGGCCACGATCTTGTCGGCGAAGCCGGCCAGCGTCGCTGGGATGTCGGTCACCCGCGGCACCTCGTTGAGGTACTCCGCCTCCGGGGTGAGCCGGGTCGCCAGGCCGTCGCGCCAACCGTCCACAAAGGCGAGTGCGAGGATCCAGGCCACCGTCGCCGCATAGGCCGCCGCGAGCAGCCGTACCCAGGGAAGCCGGCGGGCCCAGGACGGACCGCGCCACACCACGAGCGCGGCGACCACGACGGCGGCCGGGGTGCCCCAGCCGGCGTGCGGCCGCCACTGGCCGAAGATCGGGGCGGCATCGGCCCACAGCCGCACACCCCGCGTGTGGAGAACCGCGCCCACCGCGAACGCGGCGGCCACGAGGGCCGCCTCGACGCCGAGCGCGAACAGGTCCGCCCGTTTACCGCCGTTCATATGGCCGGTGACGGTACGGCAGTGTCGCGGCCGCCGCGACCGGAACGAGCGAGCCGTCAGAGGTTCGTAACAACCTGTGCCACGGTAAGGGTTTCGTAAGCGGCAGCGCCGTTCCCGGCGGCCGGCGCGCGCCTACGGTGCCGGTATGGATCCGGATGTGGACGTGGTGCTGCCGTGCCTGGACGAGGCCGCGGCACTGCCCGGCGTGCTCGCCGCGCTGCCCGCGCGATACCGGGCGATCGTCGTCGACAACGGCTCGCGGGACGGGTCGCCGGAGGTGGCCGCGGCACACGGCGCCACCGTGGTTAGCGAGCGGAGAAAGGGGTACGGCGCGGCCGTGCACCGCGGCCTGGAGGCGGCGACCGCGGAGGTGGTGTGCTTCCTGGACGCCGACGGCTCGCTGGACCCCGCCGCGCTGCCCGCCCTCGCCGCGCCCGTGCTGGCGGGCACGGCCGACCTCGCCGCCGGTCGCCGGATCCCCGTCCGCGGCGCCTGGCCGTGGCACGCCCGCGCGGGCAACGCCCTGCTCGCCGCGCGGCTGCGCCGCCGGGGCGTGGCCGTCCACGACATCGCCCCGATGCGGGTCGCGCGCCGCGAGGCGCTGCTCGACCTGGGGGTTGGCGACCGCGCTTTCGGGTACCCGCTGGAACTGCTGCTGCGCGCCGGCGCGGCCGGCTGGCGGATCGTCGAGCTGCCCGTGGCATACCGGCCGCGGACGGCAGGTACCCGGTCCAAGGTCTCCGGCTCGGTGCGCGGCACCCTGCGCGCCGCCCGCGACATGGCGGCGGTGCTGCGGTGACGGTCCTGCTCGTAGTGGCGAAGGCTCCGGTGGCGGGCCTTGCCAAGACCCGGCTCTGCCCGCCGGCCACGCCGGTACAGGCAGCCCGGATCGCGGCCGGCGCGCTGCTCGACACGCTCGCCGCCGTCCGCGCCACGCCGGAGGTCGCGCCGGTCCTGGCGTACACCGGCGACCTCGACGCCGCCGAACGCGCGGACGAGCTCCGGGCCGCGCTGGCCGGCTGGACCGTCCTGCGCCAGCGCGGCGACGGGTTCGGCGAACGCCTCGCCGCCGCGCACCGGGACGCCGGTGCCCGCTGGCCGCGCCGGCCGGTGCTCCAGATCGGCATGGACACCCCGCAGGTGACGCCGGGCCTGCTGGCCGCCTCGGCACACCGGCTGTCCACCGTGGACGCCGTGGACGCCGTGCTCGGGGCGGCCGCGGACGGCGGCTGGTGGGCGCTCGGGGTGCGCGATCCGCGCCACGCCGCGGTCCTGTGCCAGGTGCCGATGTCCACACCCGAAACCGGCCGTCTCACCCGGTCCGCCCTGACCGCGATCGGCCTTCACGTGGAGGTGCTGCCAGTCTTGTCCGATGTGGACACATGGGAAGACGCGCTGTCCGTGGCCGAAACCGTGCCAGACGGGCGGTTCGCCGCCGCGGTCTGGGACAGCGCCCACCACCATTCCGGCGCGGAGCCGGTCTGGCTCGTCACCGCCGACGGATGGCGGCACCGCCTGCCGGTCTCACGGTGGCGAGACGGCCCGGAGCCGGCCGTCCGCGAGCTGCTGGAACGCTGCACCGGGCCCACGCTCGACGTCGGCTGCGGTCCGGGCCGGCTCACCGCCGCGCTCGCCGCGCGGGGCGTGACGACGCTCGGCATCGACACCTCCGCCGGCGCGGTCGCACAGGCTCGCCGGCGGGGCGGCAGCGCGCTTCGACGCGACGTGTTCGCGCCGGTGCCGGGCGAGGGCAGGTGGGCGCACGTGCTGCTCGTCGACGGCAACATCGGCATCGGCGGCGACCCGGTGCGGCTCCTGCGCCGCTGCGCCGCCCTGCTCCGGCCGGGCGGCACCGTGCTGGCCGAGCTCGACGCCGGCGACACCGGGCTGTGGCGGGGATACGCGCACCTGTCCTATGGGGAGCGTGCTCACCGCACCGCCCCGTTTCGCTGGGCCCGCCTCGGCCTGACGGCTCTGCACCGGCTCGCGGACACCGCCGAGCTCACCGTACGGGCGGTACTGCACCGTGACGGGCGCTGGTTCGCCGAACTGGAGCGGCGGTGAAGCTCCCGATCCCGCGCCCCGAGGACTTCCGCGCACCGGCGCACGCTCCGGCGGTGACGGCGCGGATCGGACTGTGGCTGGGTGTCGCGTTCGGACTGTGCTTCCTGACCGGGCTGCTCAGCCACGCCGCCCAGCACCCGCCCGGCTGGTTCACCTGGCCCACCCGGCCGGTGAGCCTCTACCGGATCACCCAGGGCGTGCACGTCCTTTCCGGCATCGCCGCGATCCCGTTGCTGCTGGCGAAGCTGTGGAGCGTCTACCCGCGCCTGTTCATCCGCCCCTGGCACCGCGGCCTCGCCGAGCGGGTATCGGTGCTCGTGCTGCTCTGCGCCGCGTTCTTCGAGCTCGCCACCGGGCTGTTCAACGTCGCCCAGTCGTACCCGTGGCGGTTCTTCTTCATCGAGACCCACTACGCGGTCGGCTGGATCGCGGCCGGCGCGCTGGCCGTGCACATCGCGGTAAAGCTGCCGGTCGCCCGGGAAGGGCTCGGCGTCCGCCCGGACGCCGACCGGAGGGCCTTCCTGCGCACCGCGTGGGCGGCGTCCACAGTGGCCGTACTCGCCACCGCCGGCATCACCGTGCCGTGGCTGCGCCGGGTCTCCGCGCTCGCCTGGCGTTCGGCGGGTGGGCCGCAGGGGCTGCCGGTCAACCGCACCGCCGCGGCCGCCGGCATCCAGGTGCCCGCCGACTGGCGGCTCGAGGTCGTGTGGGAGGGCGCGCGGCACGCGTTCACGCTCGACCAGCTCGCCGCCCTCCCGCAGCGGACCGAGACGCTGCCGATCGCCTGCGTCGAGGGGTGGAGCGCCACCGCGCGCTGGACCGGCGTGCGGATCCGCGACCTGCTCGCCACCGCCGGCGCGCCGACCGGCCGGGCGGTACGGGTCACCTCGCTGGAGCGGGCCGGCCTGTACGCCGCGAGCACGCTGCCCGCCCCGCACGCCGCCGACCCGCTGACCCTGCTCGCCCTCCGCGTCGACGGGCAGGTGCTGGACGCCGACCACGGTTTCCCGTGCCGGATCATCGCGCCCAGCCGGCCCGGCGTGCTCCAGACCAAGTGGGTGACCCGCCTGGAGGTCCTTCCGTGAGGGCCACGCGGTTCCTGCTCGCCGCGGCCGGCTTCGCGCTCGCCGCCTACGGCGCGTGGCTGCTGCGCCCGCAGCTGCCCTACGCCTGGACCTGGCTTGTCGCCGGCCCGGTCCTGCACGACGCGGTGGTGGCGCCGCTGGTGGGCCTCACCGGCCTGGCGCTCGCCCGCCTGCTGCCCGGCCGGACCTGGCGGCGCTGGGTCGCGGCCGGTCTCGCGGTCACCGGGACGCTGCTGCTGATCGCGACACCCCTCGTCTGGCGGCCGCACCGCGCACCGCCCAACCCGGGCCTCCAGGACCGCGACTACGTCCGCGGCCTAGCCATCTGGCTGGCGGTCCTCTGGGCCTGCGTCCTACTCGGCGCCGCCGCCAGCCGCCTGCGCGCCCGGCGCGCTCGGCCGTAAGGCTTTCGAAACACTTTGCCGCGCACAGCGGACTAGCCTGAACACGATGCGCGACCTGCTACTGATCTTCGCTGCCGCGCTGGCCGGCGCGCTCGCGATCGGTGCCCTCGGCGCGGCGGCCCTCCGGCTGCTGCACCGCCGCACGATCATGACGCACATCTGGGTGCTGATAGCGGTGACCGTCGGCAGCGTGACAGCCGGCGTCGTGGTCATCGCCGAGGCCATGTTCCTGTCCCCGCACGACCTCCAGGTGGTGCTGACCACGGTGGCCGCCGGCGCCGCGGTCAGCGTCGCGGTCGGCTGGCTGTTCGGCCGCCGGCTCGCGGCCGCGGCGGTGTGGGCAGCCCAGGCCCGCGAACGGGAGCGGCGCCTGGAGAAGGGCCGCCGCGACCTTGTCGCGTGGGTATCGCACGACCTCCGCACGCCCCTGGCCGGTCTGCGGGCGATGGCGGAAGCCCTCGAAGACGGCGTGGTGTCCGACCCGGCCACGGTCGCCGAGTACCACCGGCGCATCCGCGTGGAGAGCGACCGCATGGCCCGGCTGGTCGACGACCTGTTCGAGCTGTCCCGCATCAACGCCGGCGCGCTCCGGCTGTCACCGTCCACGGTGCCGCTCGGCGACGTGGTCTCCGACGCTGTCGCGGCGACCGCGCCGATCGCCGACACACGCGGCATCCGGCTGGTGGCGATGGAGTCCGGCTGGCCCGTGGTGCGGGCGAGCGAGCCGGAGCTCGCCCGCGTGCTGGCCAACCTTCTCCTCAACGCCGTGCGATACACGCCGCAGGACGGCACGATCTGGGTCAGCGGCGGCAACGACCGCGACGGCGCCTGGCTCGCCGTCGACGACAGCTGCGGCGGCATCCCGGAGGCCGACCTGCCCCGCGTCTTCGACGTCGCGTTCCGGGGCGAGCCGGCCCGCACCCCGCGCGGCGCCGACGGCGCGGTCGGCGGGCTCGGGCTGGCCATCGTCCGCGGACTTGTCGAAGCACACGGCGGCCGCGTCGACGCACGCAACATCCCCAACGGCTGCCGCTTCGTGGTCCACCTCCCCACCGCCCTCTGACCCCCGAGCCATCGCCGGCACAGGGAGTGGAGGCGACACCGGAACGTAGGATCGTCCGCGTGGATCTGGACGACACCGCCGCCCGGCTCGGGGTACCCGTCGAAGACGTCGACCGCGTGCACCGCCTCGCCGGCGACCGGCCGTCGGCTCCGCTACCCGCCAAGGCCGACGCGCAAGCGCTCCTCGACCGGCTCGCGGTGCGGCCGGACGACGCCGCCGAGATCATGGCGGGCTGGCCGGACCCAGACTCTCCACTATGGACACCCGAGCTGCGCTGGCTGCTCGACCGCTCGATCGCCCTGGTCCGCGCCGACCTCGGGGGCCACGAGTGGCTGCCGCCCGGTCCGGAGCTGCCACGCGAGCGGGGCCTAGCCTGGCGGCACCTCTACGTGTACGCGTACCTTGCCCTGGTCGGCGTCGTCACCGGCTACCACCGCGACCACGGCGTCACCGAGGCCGTATCCTGGGCGTCCCTCGCCGACCTGGGCCGCAACCTCGCGATCGACCGGCGGATGCGGCGCGAGGGCTGGCCGGTCATGCAGAGCTGGCTGACGCTGCACGCCCGCGGCGCCATCTACGAGCTGGGCCGCCTGCAATACCACCGCGGCGGCACCGCCATCGACCTGCACATCCCCGAGTCGGGCCCGATGACCCCGGAGTCCGTCACGGCGTCGCTCGACGAGGCCCGCGCGTTCTTCCCGCGTCACTTTCCCGACGAGCACTACACGGAGTTCGCCTGCGGCTCGTGGCTGCTCGACCCGCAGCTGCTGGAGTACCTGCCCGAGGACTCCAACATCGTCAAGTTCCAGCGCAGGTTCGCGCTGGATCCCTACGAAAAGCAGGAATGGATCGACGCCGACGTCGAGGTGATGCGGTTCGTGTTCCGCACGCTGACCACCCCGCTCGACCAGCTCCCGCGCCGCACCGTGCTCCAGCGCGCGATCGTCGACCACCTGAAGGCCGGCCGCCACTGGCAGGTCCGCCGCGGCCGCTTCCCGATCTAAGCCCTTCGGAGTCAGGGTGTCTGCCCGTGGTGAGTTTCTGGAGACATATTTGCCCACGCCCGCGTCAGCTGTAGACCGTATGCTCCCGCGGGCACCGCTCCCGGCCGGCGGCTCGCAGCGCTCGCCGAACTCCCCGGCCGTCCACTGCCAGCTCCGCGAGACAAGCCCCGAAGGGGTCTACGCGGGCCCCACCCGCACCATCCTGACGCAACGTAACCAGCCAAACGGGCCAGACTTCGAGAACAGACATTGTGGGCAAACGTCGACCACCGGCGCGACCAACGGCGGACGGGTGAGGCCGCGGGAGCAACGGTCTGGACCACGACGGACATCGCGGTAGCTCAAATCTCTGTCCAAATAAGGGATTCAGTGGTCAAAGCCGCCCGACTCTGGAAGGTCTTTAGACCAAAGCTAAGGATTCGGGTCACCGGAGCGACCCGAATCCTTCACGATGACGCCGCGCCACGAGTTGGTCAGTCGGTCACGGCTACCGGCTGGCGGGACGGGGTGAGCATCATCGCGACGCTGGCGATCGTGACCACGACCACGACACCGACGAGGACCTGGATGGCCGCCGGCACGTCGACGAAGAACGCCGGCAGCGCGGTGACCATGGAGATGATCCGGGCACCCGCGGCGACGCGGACGGCGGTGCGTCTGGCGGTGCGCCAGGCGATCACGACGGCGATCACGGTGATCAGGCCGAGCACGCCGTCGAGCACCAGGATGGCGAAGGGCGGGCCCGCCTCGGCGTCGTCGGGCGTCGGCTGGAACGGCGCGGTCATGTCGCCCAGGCCGAGCAGGAAGGCGATGACGAGTCCGGTCTTGTTGAGCTTGGAGAGCTTCACGACTATCACTCCCGGGTCGGAAGGGCACCTGTTCTTCGGTGCCGTTGGGCCAAAGCTTGCGGGCCGGCCCGTTCCCGCCGGATCGGTCGACGTGCCTGCCGCACCGGGAAGATTCCCGACCGTACCCGGGAATGTATTCCTGGGTCGATGATCAGCGCAGCCCTCATGATGGATCCATGACACCGCCCGATGGACCGATCACCGTCGTCCTGGTCGACGACCATTTCGTGGTTCGGGAGGGGCTGCGGGCGCTCATCGAGTCGTTCGAGGGGTTCGCGGTCGTGGGCGAGGCGACCGATGGCGAGCAGGCGGTCCGCGAGGTCCAGCTCCACCGCCCCGACGTGGTGGTGATGGACGTGATGATGCCGCGGGTGGACGGCGTCGAGGCGACCCGCCGGATCGTCCGCGCGTGTCCCGGCACCGCCGTGCTGGTGCTGTCGATGGCGGAGGACGACGAGGTGGTGTTCAGCGCGATGCAGGCCGGCGCCCGTGGATACCTGCTCAAGGGCGCCGCGCAGGAGGAGATCGACCGGGCCCTCAAGGCGGTGGTGGCCGGTGAGGCGATCTTCGGCCCGGGCATCGCCACGCGGGTCCTCGGCCTGTTCGCGCGCGGCGCCACCGGGCACGCGCCGCCGTTTCCCGAGCTGACGCCGCGTGAGCGGGACGTGCTCGAGCTCGTGGCGCAGGGTCGGCGCAACGCGGCCATCGCCAAGGCGCTCGGCATGGCACCCAAGACGGTCGCCAACCACCTGTCGTCGATCTTCGTGAAGCTCCAGGTCACCGACCGCTCGGCGGCGATCGTGCGGGCCCGCGACAGCGGGCTGGGCCAGGGCCGACCGTCATGATCATCTGGCTCTCGCTCGGCATCGGCGCGGCCTTGCTCGCCGTTGCCGTGCTGATTCTCCTCGCACTGCGGCGGCGGGCATGGCCGGACGGCACCGTACCCGCGCGGCTGCTGGGGCTGCTGCTCGCCGCCGCCGCGACCGGTCTGCTGGCGGTGGCGCTGCGCCTGGTCACGGGACCCGGCGGGGTGCCTGACCGGTTGGCCGTGTTGAGCGTCGTCGTGCTGCTCCCGACCGCGCTCGTGCTGTACCCGGACGACAAGCCGCCGGCCGGCCTCGGCTGGACTCCGGTGGCCGTCGTGGCGCTGTGCGGCGGGATGGGGCTCGTCTATCCCGGCCTGTTCGCCAAGAGCGGCCTCGGCGAGTTGGTGGCGTACCTGTTGGTGCTCGCCGCGCAGTGGTGGCGCTTCGAACACACCGACGTCGCCGGCCGCCGCGCGCTCCAGTGGTTGGCGCTCGGCGCCCTGCCCGGCCCGCTGCTGGCGGCCATGGCGAGCTTCGCCATCTCGGACGTGCTGGCGGCCGTGCTCGACCTCGCCGTGTGGACCGTCTTTCTGGCGTGCTTCTGCGTGGGCCTGGCCGCGCCGGGCGTCCGGGACGTGCGCGCCATAACGCTTTCCGTGGGCGTCCACGCGGCCGGCGGGCTCCTCGTGCTCGCGGTCTTCGCGTCGGTGATCTCGCTGATCGACACGGTGGCCGGGGATCGGGTCGTCCTCTCGCCGGGTGCGCTCGGCCTGGTCGCCGCCGCGTGCGCCATGGGCTACCCACCGGTCTCCCGGCTGCTCAGGCAGGTCGTCGAGCTGCTGCTGTTCGGTGCGCGCAGCGATCCGATCGAGGCCGCGTCCACTGTGGGCGAACGGCTCGGCGACGACCCCGTACCGGCGCTGCGGTCGCTGCGGGAGTCGTTGGCGCTGCCGTACGCGGCGCTGGTCGACCCGGCGGGTCAGGCGGTGGCCGTCAGCGGTCGCCCGCCCGAGTCGGCGGTCCGGCGCGCCCTGACCGTCGCCGATGGCACGCTCGGATACCTCGACGTGGGGCTGCGACCAGGCCAGCAGGCGCTGCTGCGCACCGACGAGCAGGTCGTGGCGGTGCTCGCGCCGGCGCTGGCGCAGCTGATGCAGGCCCGCAGGTTTCGCGCGGACCTCCAGGCGTCCCGGGCCTCGATCGTCGCGGCGGTCGAGGAGGAGCGGCGCCGGCTGCGGCGCGACCTGCACGACGGGCTGGGGCCGCGCCTGACCGGCGTCGCGTACGCCGCCGACGCCGCGCGGAACCTCCTGCACCGAAACCCGGCGCGCGCCGCGGAGTTGCTCGTCAGCGTGCGGGCCGAGGCGGGAGAGGCGATCACCGACGTGCGGCGGCTCGTCGAAGGCCTCCGCCCGCCCAGCCTGGACCAGGTCGGGTTGGAGCAGACCGTGCGCCAGCACGCCCGCCACCTGCTCCGCCCGGACGGCGGCCCGATAGAGGTCGACGTGCGGGTGCCCGCCCCGCTGCCGGGACTGGGCGCCGCCGTGGAGGTGACGGCGTACCGCATCGTCGTGGAGGCGCTGACCAACGCCGCCCGCCACTCCGGCGGCCACCACGCCACCGTCACGCTCTGCCTCGAAGACGGCGCGGACGACAAGGTACTGGCGATCGAGGTACGCGACGACGGCCGGTCCGGCGAGCAATGGGTGCCCGGGTTCGGGCTCACGTCGATGCGCGAGCGCGCGGAGATGCTCGGCGGCACGCTACAGGCGCACGTCGACGGCACCGGCGGTGTGGTCTCCGCCCGGCTTCCGCTCGAAGCCGGGCGCGGCTGACGCGTCGATCAGGTGCGCGACGCGAGCGCGAAGCGGGGCGGCGCGGGCGCCGCTCCGATGACGAGGTCCGCGACGATCCGACCGATCACGGGCGCGAACTTGAAGCCGTGCCCCGAGAACCCGGTCGCGACGGTGACCGGTCCGACCCGGTCGATGACGAAGTCGTGGCTGGCCGTGTTGTCGTAGAGGCAGCTGATCGGCTCGGCGGTGTCCGGGTCGAGCCCGGGCAGCCAGCGCCGGACGTAGTCGCGCAGCAGGCGGCTGCCTTCCTCGGTCGCGGTGAAGTCGCGGCGGTCCGGGTCGACGACCGGGCCGCTGCCGTGAAATCCCACCTTGACGCCCTCGCCGGGGCTGAGCAGCCCGTACGCGGCGTGCTCGGGCTCGGCACGCCAGTGGATGAAGCTGGGCCAGCCGGCGCCCGGGTCGAGCGCGTGGAAGTGTGCCGGCTGCTCCTGCGTGACGGTCAGCGCCGGCAGGTCCAGGACGCCGCGCAGGATGCCGGGGGCCCACCCGCCGGCCGCGACGACGACGTGCCGGGCGGAGAGGACACCCTCGGCGGTCCACACCTCGACGGCGTCGTCGCCGCGGACCGCGACGCCAGTGACCCGGCGGCCGTGCTCGATCCGGGCACCCGCCTCGGACGCGAGGCGTTGCAGAACCTGGATCGCCGCGTCGGCCAGCAGGCGGCCACCGTCCGGCTGGTGCAGGACGGGCGACTCGAACTCCATGCCCGGCCATCGCCGCTTCGCCGCGGCGGCGTCGAGGACCGTGAACGGCACGCCGTGCGCCGCCAGGACCTCGGCGATGCCCAGCGCGTCCGGACCGTGGTCGATCGCTCCGGTGGTGGTCAGCAGCGGGACGCCGGACTCCTCCTCCAGGTCGCGCCAGAGCCGCAGGGCGCGCCGGGCGAGGGTGACGTAGTCGGGCTCGGGGTAAGCGAGCCGGAAGATCCGGGTGGCGCCGTGCGAGCCGCCGCGGTCGTGGCCGGCCTCGAAGCGCTCGAGAAGATGCACCTCGCGGCCGGCCGCGGCGAGGGCCCAGGCGGCGGCCGAGCCCATCGCGCCACCGCCGACCACGATTACGTCCTGCACGTTTTCAAACGCTACAGACAGCCGACGATGGCGGCTCGGCGCGGTTCAATCCTTGCCGCAGATCGTGCCCTTCGAGGTGCCCGCGGGGAGGGTGGCGCGTTCGTCGGCGGTCAGGTCCCTACCCACGATCGCGCACAGGTGTGCGGCCCACTGCTCGGGGGCGAGCGGATAGACGGCGCGGCCGACGTTGCCGGTCACCTGAAGAGCGTTGCCGTCGTCGGCGAGGTCGACATCGCCGGCATCGGCCAGGTGCAGCACCGCGGCCCGCCGGTCCCAGCTCCAGAGCGTGAAACCGTCCGAGGACTTGATGCCGATCAACGTGCCGGTGAGGTGGCCGGCGCGGACGATGCCGACGAGCTCGGGGATCGTGCCGGGTGGTGAGACGGTCAGCGCGGGCCCGTCGAGTCGGCGGCGCGCCACGTCCCACATCTGGAGCGAGCCGTCGGTGAGGATCATCAGCCGTTGCCCGTCCGGGGTGTACCTCATGTCGCGGACCTCGGCGGCCTCGGGCATCGGCAGCTCGGCGATCCGCGTGCCCTCGGTGGCCGACCACATCTCGACCCGGCGCTGGTCGACCTGCACGGCCACCTCGGGCCGTCCGGGCCAGGACGCGCAGGCCACGCCGTGGCCGGTGGCCAGCAGCTCGGTCCTGGTACGCCACGGCTGTACCGCGTCGCCGACCTGGGTGCCCCGGCGGATGTCGAAGCGGCTGAGCATCCCGCCGTACCAGACAGTGATGGTGTCCGTGGTTGCCGCTTCGGGTTCACAGATCGCGATCGACGTCCACAGCGTGCCGGGCGAGGGTCGGGGAACCCCCGGCGCCGCGGGTATCGGGATCCGCGCGGTGAGTCGCATCGTGGCGGTGTCCCACACCAGCAGGTGCCGCCACGGTGCGTCGACCATCAGGATCGTCCGCCCGCTGTCGACGAACCCGTACAGCCGCTCCGTTTGGGCGAACAGGTCGGACGGGTTTTCGGGCACCCGCGGGAGGTCCGGCGGTCGGTCGGCTCGGCCGAGCTCCTGCCCCGTGGTGGCGTCCCACAACCGCAGCCACGGTCCCTCGGGGGTGAGTGTGGCGATGCGCCGCCGGTCCGCGTCGAGCACCAGGTCACGTCCGGGAGTGGCGAGCGCGTCGTCCAGCGACGAGAAGGCGGACGGTTCGACGTCCGCCACGGCGACGGTCGGGCCGAGCGCGGTGGCCAGCCACCACCCCCGCGAGGTGGTGCCCAACAGCATCTCCGGACGCATCCCCGCCTCGCCGGCGGGCAACCGGACGTGTGCGGTGGCGCCGGTCTCCAGGTCGGTCATTTCGGCGGACCGGCCGGGTAGCTCGTCGTCCGACCGGCGAAATGTGTCGTGGACGACGGCTCGGGCGCTGTGGTCGACGAGGATCTCACCGCCGAGGAGGTTGCCGGGAGCGGCGATGCCGTCGTCACAGCCTCCGCGGGTCGTGACCGGCGGACGTCGTGCCCCGGTGACCAGGTCCCAGATATGCAGCGTCTGGTCCACGCACGCCACGGCGGTGCGCGCGTCGCCGCTGACTCCGGCCGCTGTCGCGCCGGCGGTGAGCGTGCGCCGGCGACCGGTCGCCAGGTCCCACACGTCCAAAGTGGTGTTTCCGGCGCGTCTTGTCGCGACCACGAGCTGTCGACCTGGCCCGAACCAGGCGTTGGCCCGGTCGGGCAGGCCGGCCGGAGTGCGTTCGGCGGTGGCCCGGGTCACGTCGAAGATCCGTAGCCCTTCGCCGGGGAAGCCCGCGATCAGCCGGTGGCCTTGGCCGTCGAAGCGCAGCAGATCAGGGGTGGTCGCACCGTCGTGCAGCGTGACGACCTTGCGGCTCGGGCCGATGACCGCGATCCGGCCGCCGTCGAAGGCCGCCGCGACCGTCGCGCCGTCCGGGCTGACGGCGAGCGTCCCGATCCGCGCGTCGATGCCCTCCTCGAACTCCGTCCTGGTCTCCACCCGCTCCAGCCGCTGGTCCACCCGCCCCCAGAGCAGCACTCCGTCCCGGCCGGCGGCCGCTATCACCGACCCGTCCGAGGACGCCGCGAACGCGGTGAGGTCTCCGGCGCCGATGTCGAGCAGGCGGCTCGTGGCGCGGTAGCGGTCGTACTGGTCGAACAGGCGCACCAGCGCTTGTGGGTGCGGGCTGGTCCGGTACGCCGCGATCGCGGTCAGGACGGCGGTGTCCGGCCGGCTCCGGTCCTGCTGCCCGGCGAGGTGGCCGAGCAGCTGCGCGGCGTTCTCCCGTACCTGAGCGTCCAGCTCGTCCGACCGCCTGTCCAGCACCACCGCGAACGTGCTGGTCAACACCAGCAACGCCACGATGAGCGCGGCGGCGCCTCGCCATGCCACGGCCACCCGCCGGTGCCGGCGGCGGCTGGCCAGGATGAAGTCGCGCTCGTCGGCGCTGATGTCGCTCGGATGCGCGCGCAGCCAGCGCACGCCGTCGGCAAGCCGCTGGCGGCGCAGCGGCTCCGCGCGGTCCATGCTCGCGCGCAGGTCTTCCTGCCAGGAGCGGAAGTCGCGTTCCTCGGCCAGCCAGGCACGCATCCGGTCCCAGTGGACGGCCAGCACCTCGTGGGCGAGGTCGTAGCTGCGGCCGCCCCCGGGGTCGTGCCCGGCGACCAGCAGGCGGCCGGCGGCCAACACCTCGGCCACCGGCAGCAGCTCCGCGTCGAGCTCGGCGGCGCGTGCGGTGCGCCGGGTGCCGCCGTGCGGGTCAGGCCGGACGAGCTGGACGAACAGCCGCCGGGCGGCGGTGCGCTGGGCGGCGCCGAGCTGCTCGGTCCAGACCTGCTCGGCGTAGCTGGTCAGGGCGCCGGTCACGCCGCCGAGCTCTTCGTAGGCGGCGTGGGTCAGCCTCCCGGCGTCCTGCGTCTCCCACAGCTGGGTCAGGGTGAACTCGACCAGGGTCAGCGCGGCGGGAGCGTCGTCGACGTCGGCCACGATCCGTTCCACGAGACCGGGTTCGAAGACGACACCGGTGTCGCGTAGCGGCGCCTCGATCGCGGTGCGCAGGTCGTCCGGGCGCATGGGGCCGACCAGGTACACGGTCTCCCGGGCCGCTTCGTCGAGCGCCAGATGATCCGCGGCGATGTCGAGCAGGTGCGGGCGCAAGGTGACCGTCACGTGCACGGCAACCGCCCCTTGCGAGATCGCGACCAGCACCTCCGCCAGCTCGCGCGCGGCCCGCCGGTCGGCGACCACGAGCTCTTCGAACTGATCCACCACCACCAGCAGGCGCCCGGCTCCGGTGCGCGCCAGCACGTCGCCGAGCAGCTCGGCAAGCCGGCCATCCCCGATCGCCGCGGAGAGGGTGGCGCGCGCTTCCAACGCCCGCGCGCCGCTCGCGTCCGGCTCGAGCAACGGCAGCAGGGCGTCGGCGAGCATGGTGGCCACGGGCAGCCCGGCCACCGGCCGGAACGTGGCCACGGCGAACCCGCGCGGGCGTACGCGCGGCAGCAGGCCCGCGTACACCAGAGACGACTTGCCGGACCCCGACGCCCCGACGACGGCGATGAACCTCGACCCGGTCACCCGCTGCGCCAGGCGGTCGGCGAGCGCGTCCCGCCCGAAGAACAACTCCGCGTCCGCCTCCCGAAACGGGGCCAGGCCCCGGTACGGGCACGGTGGCCGGCTCGCGGCGACCACCTCGGGCCACGCCTGGAAAATCTGCTCGCTCGGAATCAGGTACGCGGTACGCAACGCCGGATTTGTCTCCGCCGCGACCGCCATGCCGACGATGCCGCCGAGCTGCTCGTCCCAGACCGGGGCGCCGGAGAAGCCGGGCGCGATCCGGAAGCCGACCGCGCCGTCCGCCTCGACCTGGATCCATCCGCTGCCCAGCCGGCCGAGCAACCGGCCCGAAAACCACACCCCACCGTCGCGCCGGGCCGGAAACCCGAACACCCGACACCGGTGATGCCACACGTCGCCGGCCGGCAACAGCCCCAACGGGCGGATGCCCGCCGGCCGCTCCACCAGCCGCAGGCCCGCGATATCGCCCGAGTGGTCCGGCCGGGGCGGCGCCCAGATCTCCACCCGAGCCGTGACGACGTGCTCGGCGGCCACGAGCGGAAAGACCATCCGCACCGGATCACCCGGCGTGTCCCCCGAGTCGTCCGGCAGGCCCAGCGACCGAGCCACGACATGCGCACACGTCAGAACCTGATCCTGGCCGACCAGAAAACCGGCGCCGACCGCACGGCCTTGTCCATCGAGTATCGCCGCCACGCACGCGTCGAGAGCGCTGGCATCAGGCACGTCGACCCCAGATTGGAAATGATTCCTTTGGCCCACAGTCTAGAGATGGAACGTCACAGCCTGCCATCGATGTCGGTCGCGTGCCCGGGACGCCCGTCAGTCAGGCGACGCGGCCGCGGACCGGCCGGCCCGGCATGGCGTCGAGCACCAGCTCGTGGTCGCGGACCACGAACTCCCCGTTGACCAGTACGTGCGCGATCCCCGCGGACGGCAGGATCTCCGTGTACGTGGCCCGGTCGGCGACCGTGGCGGGGTCGAAGAGCACGAGGTCGGCGTCGGCGCCCGGCCGGATCCGGCCCTTGTCGCGCATGGCCGGTGCGAAAGGTTCGAGCATCTGGGCGGGCAGCAGCGAGCAGCGCCGCACCGCCTCCATCATGGACAGCGCGCCAAGCTCGCGGACCAGCCAGCGAAACGTGCGGGCGTACCCGCCGGCGCTGCGCGGGTGTACCCGGGCGGTCGGCGGCACCGGCCACGTGTCGCCGGCGAGCCGCACGCCACCGTCCACAATGGGCATCGTGTCGGTGGCGACGACCGTGTCGGTCAGCAGCAGCGAGCGCAGCAGCAGGTCGCGTTCGACCGGATCCGTCTCGTCGCGGAAGTCGATGATGACAAGCCCGCCGGGGTCGTCGGAGCGCAGCTGGCGCAGCCGGGCCGCGTCGGCGACCCGCTCCCCCGTCGCCAGGTAGGTCACCACGGTGGTCGGGCGGCCCTGATCGGCCAGTGCCTCCGGCGACAGGAAGGGCGCGCCGATGTTGGTCGACGCCGCGCCGTACGGGTACGCCTCGGTGGTGACCAGCGCGCCGCGGGCCCGAGCCTCGGTAATGGCCGCGCAGATCTCCTCGGTGTCGTTCTCGGAGGAGCTGTTGAGGTGGCAGATGTGCAGCCGCGCCCCGGTCTGCTCCGCCGCCGCGAGCACCTCGGCGACCCCGGCCATCCCCGCGTACCGCATGTGGGTCCAGCACGGCACGCCGAGCGACGCGGCCAGGGAGGCGAGCGCCAGGTACTCGGACCGGTCGGTGTCCGGTGCGTACCCGAGCAGGACCCCGAAGCCGAGCGCCCCGTCGGCGACCTCCCGCCCGAGCAGGTCGAGCAGCCGGTCCACGTCGCCGGGCGCGGCCGGCCGCCGCCAGTGCGGCCGGTGCACGTTGGCCAGCCCCACGTCCAGCGCGTCGCCGTCCACCGGCACCCCGTCGAACAGGTGCATCCGGCTGACCTGCCAACCGGCCGAGTACCCGAAGTTGATGGGCCGACCCTCGTCGGCGGCACGCTGGTAGCGCACGGCCACCGGCAGCCCGCCGGCCTCCAGCTCCAGCGCGGTCGTCACGCCGTCGAGGGCCTGGAGCCGCATGCCGACCTGGTCCTGCGCGTGGCTGTGCAGGTCGACGAAGCCGGGCGCCAGGACGAGCCCGGTGGCGTCCAGGACGGTGGTCGCCGGCGGCGGCGTCTCGGTCACGCTCGCGACGGCGCCACCACGGACGCCGACCGCGCGCACCGCGTCGAGACCGGACTCGGGATCGACGACCCGGGCACCGGCGATCACAAGATCCACAGGCCCCACCTTAGCGACCCGTCATGCCGGCTTGCGGGCGAGGACGAGCCCGCCGCGCGGGTCGCCGTCCCGCTGCCGGCCGAGCTCGGTCAGCGCGGCGGTGGTCACGGTGAAGCCGGCCGCCGTCAGGTCGTCGCGGAGCGCGGGCAGCGGGGTGGTGCGGTAGTACATGACGAACGGGGGCCGCCACACGGCGTTGCGGACCCGCATGGCCAGGTCGAACCCGAGCGTGAACCAGTAGGCGACCGCCGTGAGGGGCGGCGGCGCGCCGATCGGGAAGGCGAACAGCCCGCCGGGACGCAGGGCGCGGTACACCCCCTCGAAGACCGCGGGGCGTTCGGCGGGTAGGAAGTGCCCGAGCGCGCCGAAGGTGACCGCGAGGTCGAAGCGTCCGGCGAAAGGCATGGCGCGGGCGTCGGCCCGTACCCAGGTGGCGTCCGGGTGTGCGTCGCGTGCCTGTGCGAGCATGCCGGCGCTGAAGTCGACCCCGGTGATCCGCCCCTGGCACACGGCGCGGAGCACATGCATGCCCGCGCCGGTGCCGCAACACACGTCCAGCCCGTCGCGGAACGGCCCGAGCTCCGACAAGGCCTGGGCGGTCGCGTCGAGGATGCTCCGCGGTGTGCGGAAGGGCGTGTGGTCGAACTTCGGGGCCAGCAGGTCGTAGCCGCGCTCGACCGAGGACAGCGCCTGGACGCACAGCTCGCGCAGCGACGGGCCTTGAGGCGAGAACATCGGCCGAGGGTACCCGCCCCGCTACCCGTCGTCGTCCTGCACGGTCAACAGGCCGTACGCGTCGCCGACCGAGGCTCCGCTGACCGCCTTGGCGGCGACGACGTAGGTGCGGCCGTCGCCAGGCTGGGTGTCGCCGGTCACCTGGATCGGGATCGGGATCGTGGTGCTGCCGGGAGGGACGGTCACGACGGTAGCGGTGACGCCGCCGGTCGCCGGGTCCACGACGAAGACCCGTACCCGGCCGTTGCCGCTGCCGGAGATCTGGGCGGGCACGTGGTGGGTGACTGTGCCGGAGTCGCCTTCCGGCACGGTCAGCTCCCCCAGGTCCGCCCGCGGCAGCCCGACCGGCTGCGGTGCCGGCAGGCCGGGGCGCCAGCCCCAGGCGTCGAGCAGCCAGACCTGTGCCCAGGACTCACCGGCCCGCGGCACGATCTCCAGCCGCGTGACCCGGCCGAGGTCGAGCCCGGCCGTGACGGCGTTGGTCAGCGGCATCCGCACCTCCTGCCCCCACGTGTGCGAGAGCATCGGGTCGAGAGTGGACGTGCCCAGGACAGCCCGCCGGCCGGCGGAGTCGGCGATGGCGACGTCGAATCGCGTGCCCGGCGAGCCGATCGGCACCACCACCCGCAGCGCCACCGCCTGGGCGTTCGTGAGCGAAACCGCCGCCGGCGGCTGGATCGTGACCGGCGTGCCCAGCGCCGTCCACCGGACCCGCACCGCGTACCGGCCGGCCTCCGGGCGGATCGGCTCGAACGGGTCGAAGTGCGGGTTGGTGCTGTCGCAGGAGGTCGGCGTGGTGGTCGCGGTGACCTGCTGGCACAGCACACCACCGGTGCCACTGACCACAGTGGACGAGTCCGGGACCACCAGCGGCGCCCGGTTGCCGCCCACCGCGTGGCTCAGCACGACCGCCGGGTCGACCGACGGTGCCCGTACCCCGGAACCGTCCAGCAACGGACGGACCTGGTCGTCGCCGGCCACGAACGCGGCCGCCGCGGCGGCGGTATAGGTGGCGCCCACCTTCTGCTGCTGTTCGGGGGTGAGCCGCTGTGGCGAGGCCGACCTGCATATCGGGTCGTGCGGGCTGGCGAAGTCGTCGAACGACGGTGCCGCGGACAGGCCCGGAGTCCACTCGGTGTTGTAGTAGTTGTGGTTGGCGCCGACGACGTACGCCGCGCCGTGCAGGGCGAGACCACGGCCGACCCCGCGGGTCGCGTCCACGTACTGCTGGCCTTGCAGGTCGGAGACGTCGCCGTCGCAGCTGGACAGGATGGTCATCGACGGCACGTCCGGCGCCGGGTTCTGCGGCAGGAGCGTGGGTGCGATCAGCGCCAACCCACGGATCTGCCAGCGCACCGCGCCGGTGTACCCGTCGCGGCCCGCGGGTGGTGGCGTGAGGCTGTCGACCGCCGCCCTGCCCACCCCTTCCCCGCCACGCGAGTGGCCGACCAGCAGCACCCGCGTCATGTCGGTCACCGGCGCCGACCGCACGACGGCGGGCGCGCCCGGCCGCCCGCTGCCGGCCCAGTCCGCCCAGCGCGCAAGATGGATCCGGACCAGCGACGACCGCGCCTGCGCACCGCCGTCCGCCGGCGGCACGAGGCCACCGTCCTGGGCGTTGACGCCGTTCGCCGCGATCGACACGGTCACGTAGCCCTGCGATGCCAGCAACTGCTGTGCCCGCTGGTATCCGAGGTGGCTGGGCACCGGCGTCCAGCCGGCCGGGCACGGCCACGCCAGGGTCGGCTGCGCGGTGCCCTGGTAGCACGTGGCGTGCCGGCCGTGCAGGAACAACACCAGCGGGCGCTGGCCCGACGTGGCCTGCGGCGCCACCACGAACCCGCGCATCTCCACGGGCGCCGCGAAGCCGGGGAGGGACACGTCGGGCAGCGTGTACTCGCCGGAAATCGTCGAGAACGGGCCGGGCACACCCGGATCGACGGCGTTGGGCGGCAGCTGGGCCAGCTTCGCCACGCCCTGGCGGCGGTCGACCGCGCCGGCGGGAACGTCAAGTCGCCGACCACCCGCCAACACCCGCGGGTCGGTCAGCCTCCGCAGGGCCACACCGTCGACCGCGAGCCGGAACGTCCGCTGGTCGGCCGCGGCGACCGGCCAACCCAACAGCCGGTCACCGGCGTGGAACTCGACCATCGCGCCGCCGACCGGCACCGGCGCCGGCGCGTGCCAGACAAGCTCGAACCCCGATCCGCCGCGGCGCACCTCCCAACCATCCGGCAACGCCGCGGCCGCCGACGCGCCCTGACCCGGCTCCGCCCACGCGGCTCCACCACCGCCCAACGCCAACGCGAGCGACACCGCCGCCGCGACCACGCCTCGACCGACGCGCACCGACACCCTCCCCCGTGTATCCGTGAGGATCGATGCTAAGGGCCGGCGGCTTCACTTGGGCTTCACGCCCCAACCCGACCGGGACGGGGGCGGAGGCGGCGTCCGGGTGTGCGGCCACAAACCTAGATTCGAAAGACAGATCTGAGCTACCGCGACGTCCGCCGTGGTCCAGACCGCTGCTCCCGCGGCCTCACCCGTCCGCCGCTGGTCGCGCAACGCGAACAGATCTTGGTACGCACGCGCCCCCACAGGGGCCAATCCGTACCAAGGTCTGGTGGAGTGACATGGGTAAATCTGTCTGCGGAAACTCACCGAGAGCGAGACCCCTGATCCCAAAGGATCTCTAGGACCGGCATTTCGGTGCTGGTCAGAGCGTGTGGCGACTGTTCGTCGCGATCGCCGGAGGCGGTCCGGGGTGCCGGTGATGCGGGCTCGGGTCCGGTGTCCAAAGTGCTGCGATCGGCGACGAGGGTGGGCGAGATCCTGGTGATCGCCCGCCGACAAGGATCAGACGGCTCCCGGGCCAATCGGCGCGCCCGGGTGACCGCGGGTCTACGCGCTGCCCCGCCAGACGATGGGGGTGGGCATCAGGGTGCCGCCGGTAGGGGGTGTCTCGCCCATGAGCTGTCGCAGCACCAGGTCGGCGGCGTGCGCGCCGATCTCCTTCGCCGGCTGGTGCACAGTGGACAGTGCGGGGTCGGTGCGCTGGGCCCAGGGGCTGTCGTCGAAGCCGACGATGCCCACGTCGCCGGGGACGGTGCGGCCGGCCTCGCGCAGCACCTGGATGGCGCCGGCGGCGACCGAGTCGGACGCGGCGAAGACGCCGTCGATGCGAGGCTCGCGGCACAGCAGCTCGCGCATGCCGTCCATGCCCGCCGTGTAGTTGTAGAAGTCGACCTCGGCGACCAGCCGGGGGTCGAACCGGGGCCCGAGCGCCTGGCGGAAACCGGCGAGCCGGTCGGCGCCGGAGTCGCGGTCGAGCGCGGCGGCGATCATGCCGATCCGCTCGCGGCCGGTGGCGGCCAGCCGCTCGGTGATCGCCCGCGCGGAGCCGAGGTTGTCGACGCCGACGAACGGGATGCCCTGCCGCAGGTCGGGTGGGTGGCCGACGAACGCGGCCGGCAGCGCGAGGTCGGCGACCAGGCGGGTGATCGGGTCGTTGGCGCGGGCCGAGACGATGACCGCGCCGTCGACGAAGCCGCCGCTGAGGTACTTGGTGATCCGCTCGATGTCGCGGGCGGAGTCGATGACGAGGTTGACCATCTGGTAGTCGGCGTCGGACAGCACGGCGTTGACGCCGAGCATGATGGCGCCGATGTTGGGGTCTTCGAGCAGCAGGCTGTGTGGCTCGAGGACGAGGAAGCCGATCGCCTGGGAGCGCTGGGTGACGAGGTTTCGCGCGGCGGTGTTGGGCGCGTAGCCGACCTGGGCGATGGCGGCCTCGATCGCCGCCCGGGCCTCCGCCGAGACGTATCCACCATTGAGGACTCGGCTGACGGTGCCCCGTGAGACGCCCGCGACGGCCGCGACGTCGTGCACGGTCGCCCGCTTCGACGCCCCCTGCCGCCGCTGCACGCAGTCACTCTAGCGCCAGGGCTTGACCGGGGCGAGTCGCTGTGCCTAGTGTGTGCACGTTCACACATGTGCACGTGCACACACGGCCTGACCTCGGAGGGGAGCCGATGATTACTGCCGGCATCGGCCTCGGTTGTGACTACAACCCGGAGCAGTGGTCACCGGACGTCTGGCGGGAGGACGTCCGGCTGATGCGGCAGGCCGGCATCGACATCGTCGCCATCAACATCTTCGGCTGGGCGTACCTGGAGCCCCGGCCGGACGAGTACGACTTCACCGGGCTCGACGCGATCGTGCGACTGCTGCACGAGCACGACATCAAGATCAACCTTGGCACCGGGACCGCGTCACCGCCGCCGTGGCTGGCGACCCGGCATCCGGAGATCCTGCCGGTCGCGGCGGACGGCACCACGCTTTACCCCGGCGGCCGCCAGGCCTGGTGTCCCAGTTCGCCGGTCTTCCGGCGGCGGGCGCTGGCGCTCGTGGAGCGGGTCGCCCGGCGCTACGGCGAGCACCCGGCGCTGGCCCTCTGGCACGTCTCCAACGAACTGGGCTGCCACAACGCGCACTGCTACGACGAGGACACCGCCGAGGCGTTCCGGCGCTGGCTGCGCAAGCGCTACGGGAGCGTCGACGCCCTCAACGACGGGTGGGGGACGTCGTTCTGGAGCCAGCGGTACGGGGACTGGTCCGAGGTGCGGCCGCCCGGCCAGGCGCTGTCCGCCCGAAACCCGGGTCAGGTGCTCGACTTCCACCGGTTCAGCTCGGACGAGCTGCTCGACTACTACCGCGACGAGGTCGAGGTGCTGCGCCGGCACTCCGCCGTGCCGATCACCACGAACTTCATGGTCACGGCCCACATCCGCAACCTCGACTACTGGACCTGGGCGCCCGAGATGGACGTCGTGGCCAACGACCACTACCTCGACCACCGGCTCGGCGACCCCACGGCGGAGCTCGCGTTCGCCGCCGACCTCACCCGCGGCCTGGCCGGCGGCCAGCCGTGGATGCTCATGGAGTCGGCGGTCGGCGCGGTCACCTGGCAGCCGCACAACCTGACCAAGGCACCGGGTGAGGCGATCCGCAACTCCCTGACGCACGTCGCGCGGGGCGCCGACGCCGTGTGCTTCTTCCAGTGGCGCGCGTCGACGCAGGGCGCGGAGAAGTTCCACTCGGCGCTGATCCCGCACGCGGGCACGGACACCGAGGCGTGGCGCGAGGTGCTGCGACTGTCGGCGACGCTCGACCGGCTGGACGAGGTCGCCGGGACCACTGTGGACACCGACGTGGCCCTGCTCTTCAGCTGGCAGGCCTGGTGGGCGTGCGACGGGGAAAGCCGCCCGTCGCAGGACCTGCGCTACCTGGACCAGGTGCACCGGGCGTACAACGCGGTGCGCGAGCTGGGCGCGACCACCGACGTGGTGGCCCCTTCCGCGGCGCTGGACCGGTATCGCCTGGTGGTCGTCCCGTGCCTCCACCTTGTCTCGGACCAGGAGGCGGCGGCGATCCAGGCCTATGTGGCGGCCGGCGGGCACGTGCTCGTCACGTTCTACAGCGGCATCGTCGACCAGGACGACCGCATCCGCCTCGGCGGATACCCGGGGGCCTTCTGCGAGATGCTGGGCGTCTCGGTCGAGGAGTTCGTGCCGCTGCTGCCCGGCCACGAGGTGTCGCTGGACACCGGCGGCCGGGCCCGGCTGTGGACCGAGCGCCTGCGGACCACGACCGCGCGACCCGTCGCCCGGTACGTCGGCGGCCCGCTGCCTGGCGTCGCGGCCGTCACCCGAAACGCGTACGGCGCGGGCACCGCGTGGTACGTCGCGACCGAACTGCGGCCCGACGCCCTGCGCGACGTGGTCCGCGAGGCGGTCCGGACGGCCGGCGTACGGCCGCTCGGCCCGGAAGGCGACGGCTCGGTGGAGGTGGTGCGCCGCTCGGCGCCAGGCCGCAGCTACCTGTTCGTCGTCAACCACGGCACCCGCGACGCCGAGTACGCGGCCACCGGCCTCGAGCTGGTGACCGGCGACGCCGTGAACGGCCTGATGCGGATCCCCGCCGGTGAGGTCCGGGTGATTCGCGAGGAGTCCAGATGACCGTCATATCCGGGCGCCGCCGCGTCCCGCACAAGGGCGCGATCGCCTTCTTCGTCCTGCCTTTCGGAGTGTTGTTCGCACTGTTCTTCGTCGTGCCCGTCGGCTACGCCGTGGTCCAGTCACTGTACAAAGTGGAACGGGTGGGCACGTTCGGCCCGGCGCGGGAGGTGTTCGGCGGGCTGACCCAGTACAGCCAGGTCTTCTCGGCCGGACCGTTCTGGTCCTCGGTCGGCCGGGTGCTGCTGTTCGGTGTCGTGCAGGTGCCGGTGATGCTGGGGATCGCCCTGCTGCTCGCGCTGCTGCTGGACTCCGGGCTGGTCAAGGCCGGGCGCTTCTTCCGGCTGGCCTTCTTCCTGCCGTACGCGGTGCCGGGCGTGGTCGCGGCGATCATGTGGGGCTTCCTCTACTCGCCGAACCTGTCCCCGTTCACCGCGATCACCTCGCGCCTCGACCTGCTCTCGGCCAACTTCGTGCTATGGGCGATCGCGAACGTCGTGACCTGGGTCTACGTCGGTTACAACATGATCATCATCTACTCGTACCTGCTGGCGATCCCGACCGAGATCTACGAGGCGGCCCGCCTCGACGGCGCCGGACCGATCCGGGTCGCCTGGTCGATCAAGATCCCCCTCGTGGCGCCGGCGCTAGTGCTGACGACGGTGTTCTCCATCATCGGCACGTTCCAGCTGCTGGCCGAGCCGCAGGTGTTCCGCAGCTTCAGCTCGGCCGTATCGAGCACGTACACGCCCAACATGACGGTGTACTCCACCTCCTCGATCCCGAACTTCAACCTGGCGGCGGCCTTCTCGGTGGTGCTCGCGCTGGCGACCTTCGCCCTGTCGTTCGGATTCCTCAAGATCACTCAGCGGAAGGGGTGGCGGTGAGACCTCGCGAAAGCCTCCTCAGCCGGTCCGCGGCCATGATGGTCATGGGCGTGTGCGCGCTCTACATCCTGCTGCCGGTTTGGTGGCTGGTCGTCGCCTCCACCAAGAACCGCGACCAGTTCACCGGCACGAACCCCTTGTGGTTCGCCGACTTCTCGTTCGTCCACAATGTCCGCGAGCTGCTGACCTACCGGGACGGCGTGTTTCTGCGCTGGGTCGGCAACAGCATCGCCTACACCGGTGGCGCGGCCCTCTTCGGCACGCTGCTCGCCGCCATGTGCGGCTACGCGCTGTCGAAGTACCGGTTCCCCGGCCGGGAGGCGCTTTTCAACGTGGTGCTCGGGGGCGTGCTCGTGCCCGCCACGGCGCTGGCCCTGCCGCTGTTCCTCATCTTCAGCTACGTCGGCGCCACCAACACGTTCTGGTCCGTGTTCCTGCCCAGCCTGGTCAACCCGTTCGGGGTGTACCTCGCACAGATCTACGCCCGGGCCAGCGTGCCGGACGAGCTGCTGGAGGCGGCGCGCATCGACGGGGCCGGCGAGGTACGCACGTTCTTCACCGTGGCGACCCGGCTGATGTTTCCGGGCCTCGTGACGATCTTCCTGTTTCACTTCGTCGCCGTCTGGAACAGCTTCCTGCTCCCGCTGATCATGCTCGGCGACGAGCGGCTGTTTCCGGTGACGCTCGGCCTCTACACCTGGAACACGCAGGTCAACCAACTGCCGGAGCTGCGCGGGCTCGTGCTCGTCGGCTCGCTGCTGTCGATCGCTCCGCTGGTCGCCGCATTCCTTCTGCTCCAGCGCTTCTGGCGCAACGGACTCGGCACGGGGGCCGTGAAATAGCCGCCCTACGAAAGGAACCCACGATGAAGGCTATTTTGAAACCGGCCAGCGTCCTGCTGGCATCCGCACTCGTTCTCGCGGCATGTGGCTCGGACGACTCGTCTTCCACCGGCGCCGCCGCCCCGAACGCCTGCGCGCCGTCCAGCGGCACCGTCAACCTGACCTTCACGTCCTGGATCCCCGGGATCGAAGAGGTGGCCAAGGTGTGGAACGACAAGAACCCCAACATCCAGGTCAAGGTGCAGACCGGGCCGAACGGCAACGGCGGCACCTACCAGAACTTCTTCAACCAGCTCAAGGCCGGCAACGCCCCCGACCTCGGCCAGATCGAGTACGACACGCTGCCGAGCTTCCGCGTCCAAGATGGACTGACCAACCTCGCCTCCTGTGACATCGTCACCGGCGCCAAGGACAAGTTCGTCGACTGGACGTGGGGCCAGGTCACCTTCGGCGAGCAGGACTCGGTCTACGCGGTCCCGCAGGACGCCGGCCCGATGGCCATGTTCTACCGCGCCGACCTGTTCGAGGCGAACGGCATCGCCGTGCCGACCACCTGGGCCGAGTACGCCGCGGCGGCGGAGAAGGTCAAGGCCGCCGGCGGCTACATCACCAACTTCTCGCAGAGCGACGTCAACCAGTTCGCTGGACTGGCCTGGCAGGCCGGCGGCCGCTGGTTCGGCAACGACGGCGCACAGTGGACCGTCGACTTCGCGGACGCGAAGACCACCGAGGTCGCCACCTACTGGCAGGACCTGCTGAGCCGCAAGCTCGTCTCGACCGTCCCGCCGTGGACCACCGAGTGGGACAACGCCTACAACACCGGCAAGGCCTGGACCTGGGTGTCCGCGGTGTGGGGCGCGAACTCCATCGCCACCGGCGCACCGGCCACCAAGGGCAAGTGGGCGGTGGCACCGATGCCGCAGTGGAACGCCGGCGACAAGGCCGCCGGAAACTGGGGCGGCTCCTCCACGGCCGTCTTCAAGACCTCCAAGCACCCGTACGAGGCGGCGCAGTTCGCGCTCTGGCTGAACACCTCGGACGAGGCGCTGACCCTGCTCAACCAGAAGGCCAACCTCTACCCGGCGACCAAGGCCGGCGCCACGCTGCCCGCCCTGAGCAGCGGCGTCGACTTCTACGGCGGTCAGAAGATCTACGAGGTCTTCGCCGAGGCCTCCACCCAGGTGTCCCCCGACTTCGTCTGGGGTCCGATCATGACCAAGACCTACGCCGACGCGGCCGACGGTTTCAAGGCCGCGGCGTCCGGACAGAGCACCCTCACCGACGCGCTGAAGGCCGCGCAGACCTCCACCATCGAAGCCATGAAGTCACAAGCCATCCCGGTCAAGGGCTAGCCGATTGCTCGTCTACCTGCGCGCCGCGGGTGCCAGCCTGGTGCTGGACGCCCGCGGCGCCACCACGCCCGCCGTCATCCACTGGGGCGCCGACCTCGGTGACCTGGACGAGACCGCGCTGGCGGCATTCGCCGACGCGTCCATCCCCGCCGTCCCGTCGAGCGCCATCGACACGCCGTTCCGGCTGACGCTGCTGCCCACGCCCGCGGAGGGCTGGAGCGGCCGCCCGGCGATCTCCGGATGCTCGCTCGCCGGCGCGGACCCGGTGATCGACCTGCGCCTGGAGCGGGTGCACCAGGCCGCCGCCGGCGCCGCGGTCGTCGAACTGTCCACTCCGGACGGCCGCCTGCACCTCACCACCGACATAGGACTGTCACCCGAGGGCGTGCTGGCGATCCGGCACGAGCTGCACAACCGCGGGCCGGACACGTTCCAGCTCGCGTCCCTCGACGTGCTGCTCCCGGTACCGCGGGAGGCTCGGGAGATCCTCGACTTCAGCGGGGTGTGGGCGCAGGAACGCCGGCCACAGCGGACCAGCCTCGGCGACGGGGTGTGGAGCCGGGAGACCCGCCACGGCCGCCCCGGCCACGACGACGCGTACCTGATGGTCGCCGGCGAGCCCGGCTTCGGGTTCCGGTCCGGACGGGTCTGGGCCGTACACCTCGCCTGGAGCGGCGACAAGCGCGTCTGGGCCGAGCGCCACTCCGCGGGCCAGGCGGCCATCGCCTGCGGTGAGCTGCTCGCGCCCGGTGAGGTAAGGCTCGCGCCCGGGGAACGGTACGCCACCCCGTGGGCCGTCGCCGCCTGGTCCGACGCCGGCCTCGACTGCCTGTCGGCCCGCCTGCACGCGTGGATCCGGGCCCGCTCGGGACCGCGCGGGCCGCGTCCGGTCGTGCTCAACACATGGGAGGCGGTCTACTTCGACCACGACCCCGACCGCCTCGACCGCCTCGTCGACCTCGCGGCCGAGGCCGGCGTCGAGCGCTTCGTACTGGACGACGGCTGGTTCGCCGGACGCCGCGACGAGCGCCGGGCGCTCGGCGACTGGCACGTCGACAAGGAACGGTGGCCCGCCGCGCTGCACCCGCTGATCGAACGCGTGCACAGCCGGGGCATGGACTTCGGGCTGTGGGTGGAGCCGGAGATGGTCAGCCCGGACTCCGAGCTCGCCCGCGCGCACCCGGAGTGGGTGCTCGGCCCGGCACACGCGCCGACCTGGCGGTTCCAGCGGGTCCTCGACCTCGCCAACCCGGCCGCCTACGACTACGTTCTGGAGCGGCTCACCGCGCTGCTGACTGAGTACCCGATCAGCTATCTCAAGTGGGACCACAACCGCGACCTGCTGCGGGAGGGCGCCGCGCACCGGCAGACCACGGCCGCGTACCGCCTGCTCGCGGCCGTGCGGGCGGCGTTTCCCACCCTGGAGATCGAGGGCTGCGCCGCCGGCGGCGCCCGCATCGACCTCGGCATGCTCGACCTCGTCGACCGCGTGTGGACATCGGACAACAACGACCCGCTGGAACGCCAACGCATCCAGCGCTGGACCAGCCTGCTCGTGCCCCCGGAGTACCTCGGCGGGCACCTGGGCGCCGCGACCGCACACGTCACCGGCCGCACCTCGGACCTCAGCTTCCGGCTCGCCACCGCACTGTTCGGCAACGCCGGCATCGAGTGGGACCTCACCGCCGCCACACCCGACGAACGCGCGGCCGTCGCCGGCTGGGTCGCCCGGTACAAGGCGCTGCGGCCGCTGCTGCACACCGGCACGGTCGTCCGCACCGGCGGCGACGACCCGGACCGCTTCGTGCACGGCGTGGTCAGCGCCGACCGCGGCACCGCCCTCTACGCGTACGTCGCCCTACGCCCGGCCGAGTCGGCACCACCCGCACCGATCCGGCTGCACGGACTCGACCCGGATCGGCTGTACACCGTGCGCCCGCTGCCGCTGGGCCCGCCGGTCCGCACCACGCACCAGGTGGCGCCCGCCTGGATCCGCGCCGGCGCGGTCCGCCTGCCCGGCCGTGTGCTGGCCGAGGCCGGCCTACCCGCGCCGCTGCTGGCCCCCGCCCAAGCGACGCTTTACGAGGTAGAAGCGGTCGGGTGAGGGCCCTTCGAAGGCGGGTTCGCCGCCTCTACCTCACACCGCCGCGACGGTTACTCGCAGCGACGAAACCTCTGTCGCTTTCCCGGACCGTCGATCCGGGAATAGACATCGTGGACAGACGTCGACCGCCGCCTGACCCAGCTCCATTACCCGCCCCGTTTCCTCCCGCCGGTTGCGCACAGGAACGACCGCGACCAACGGCGGACGGTTGAGGCCGCGGGAGCAGCGGTCCGGACCGCAACGGACATCGCGGTAGCTCGAAAAAGTCCTGGAATTTGGTCGCCTAGCTCACCTTCCAGGCGCGGGTGATCGTCTGGTCGATGCGGTTGCCGGCGGTATCGGTCGCGGTGACCCGCACGGTGGCGAACCGCGCCCCCGCCGGCGCCGCCGGGATCGTCGCCGTAACCTGGCGTCCGCCGGTCGTCGGCGCGGTGCGCCAGTGTGCTCCGTCGTCATAGGACACCCGCACGACCACCACGATCTTCCCGGCCCGCTGGTAGCCCGGCTGGTAGCCGAGGTTCAGCCTCAGCGGGTACGGGCGGCCGGCGGGCACCGTGTTGTCCAGGGCGGCGTCGATGTCGTAGCCGACCTGGAGCAGTGGCAGCACGCTGACCTTGTCGCCCTTGGGCTGGCTGGAGTCGAACGTCCAGGTGGTCGACGTGGCGGTCGACGTGGTCCACCACTCGCGGCCCTCGGTGAAGCGGTCGCGCGCGACGTCCAGCGTCAGCTTGTACCGGCCGTCGCCGGACGGCACGGTGAACCAGTAGTAGGGCCGGGTGGTCTCGCCGAGCACCTTGCCGCCCCGGGTGAGGGTGAGCTTGCCGGCGTCCGAGCGGTAGTCCAGCCAGCCGTACTGACTGACCGCTCCGTCGGCGTACTGGGGCATGGCGACGCGGATGACGTCGTGCCAGCGGTTGGCCGGCGCCCCGTAGGCGTAGTCCGCCGTGGTGTCGGGCATCGCGGGGCGGACGATCGGGCCGAACCATGTCTCGCGGCTCCGCTCGCCGGCCCGGTAGACGCGGCCCAGGTCGTTCATCGTGCCGAGGCTGCCGCCGAGGCCGAACGTGGTCTCCTGGGTCACCTGGTGCCGCCAGGCCACGCTGTCCCGGGTGCTGACGTAGTCGGTGCGCACGCCCGGCCGGCTGATGGCGCGGCTGAGGCCGAGCCCGACGTCGATGCCGTCGACGAATCCGAGGCGGCTGTCGCGGGCGCGCAGCTGCGGCAGGTGCCCGCGATACTCGGTGTCCACAGTGGCCAGTTGCAGCTCGGCGGCGGCGTAGTGCAGGTCGGCCGGCACCCGGTCGCGCTCGGTGAGCAGCAGGTCGTAGCGGTAGGGGCTTTCCGCCAGGCCGGTCAGGTCGAGTGTGACGGCACCGGATGCCAGCCGCTCGCGCAGCCGGATCCCGTCCTGGCGGGCCAGCTTGTACGCCGGCACCGCGCTGCCCCCGCCGTACGCCGGGAAGTCGTCCCGGTCGGCGGTGAGGAGGACCACGGCGGCGCCGGCCTCGCCCGCCGCCGACAGCTGCTCCCCCACGGCGTCGACGCCGGTCCAGCGGATCAGCACCGCCGCGCCGCGGGAGCCGGACAGGTCGTCCGGCGTGCCGTCGCCGCCGTCCACGAGGGGCAGTGTGCGGCGGCCGTCCAGCGCCGGCGCGCCTTCCACCGGTCGCGGTTCGGTCAGCGGGAAGCCGCCGGCGCCGGTCACCGCGGCGGTCAGCGGCGGCGCGGCGAGGTCCCAGCGGGTCACCAGCTGGAACGTGCCGGTCTTCGGCGCGGTGGACGGCAGCGCGTACACGTTGCGGGACGCCGCCGCCCCGAACGTGCTGCCGTCCACATCGGACCGCGGGCCTGCGCCGCGTTGCCAGACAAGGCCGAACCCGTTCAGCGTGGCGGGCCGCGGGGTGTCCACGGTCAGCTTGGCGGCCTTGCGGCCGTCGTAGGTGAGCCTCCGGTCGCCGCTGAGCACAAGCTCGGGCTCGCTGACGGCGGTCACCTCGTCGGTGTTGCCCTCCTCGTCCACCCCGTAGATGCGGCCGTTGAGTGCGTACCGGCCGGCGGGCACCTCACCGGAGACGGTGTCCCCGTCGCCGGTGAAGTGCAGGTAGCCGACCTCGCCGGTGTCCAGGTTCCACAGCCGCACGTTGCTCAGGAGGCCCGGTGCCCCGCCGTCGTGGGCGATGCCGCGCACGGTCAGCGTGTGCGTGGGCGGCACGAGGTTGGCGCCCAGCGGGGTGCGCAGCTCCTCGCCGCCGCCGCGCGCGGTGAGCACACCGTTGTACATGCCGTCCGGCGCCGCCGACCGGTCGATGTGGACCGTCGCGGTGGCGGAACCGTGCGCGGGTACGGTCAGCCGCGCCGGCGTGATCCGCACCGCCTGTGTCTTGCCGAAGGCCAGGTTCAGCGTGACCGCCCTGGCGCCGTCGTTGTGGTAGGTGACCGTGGCGCGCGGCGCGGGTTCGCCGGCCGGCACCTTGCCCAGCTCGATCGCCGCCGGCTCGACCCGCACGTCCCGGTCGATCGCGGCGGCGACGTCCACCCGGCCGGCACCTTGCTCCCACACCTCGGCGCCCTTGACCGGCTCGGCGCTCGCCACCAGCGCGGCCTTGAGCTGCGGCGCCTTCCAGTCCGGGTGCCGCTGGGCGAGCAGCGCGGCCGCGCCGGCCACGTGCGGCGCCGCCATCGAGGTGCCGGACATCGACGTGTACGCCTTGTCGATCGGTTCGCCGAGCGTGGTGCCGGCCGCGCGGGCGGCGACGATGGCCACGCCCGGCGCGGTGACCTCCGGCTTGACAGCACCGTCGCCGAGGCGAGGGCCGCGCCCGGAGAAGGTGGCCAGCGCGTCCGATTTGGACACCGCGCCGACGGTCAGCGCGGAGCTGGCCGTGCCGGGCGTGGTGACCGTCTGCGCGCTGGGTCCGCTGTTGCCGGCGGCGACCACGAACAGCGCCCCGGAGCTGGCGCTCAGCGCGTCGACCGCCTCGCTGGCCGCGTCCGGTCCCTCGAACGCCTCGGCGCCCATGCTCAGGTTGACGATCCGGGCGCCTTGACCGACCGCCCACTCCATGCCGGCGATCACCCAGGACAGGTCGCCGGAGCCGGACGAGTTGAGCACCTTGCCGACCAGCAGGTCGGCCTTGGGCGCCACGCCGGTGCCGGGCAGGCCGGCGCCACCCTTGCCCCTGCCGGCGATCGTCGCCGCGAGGTGCGTGCCGTGGCCGGTCCGGTCCACGGTGTCCGCCTCGTCGGTGAAGTTCGCCTCGGCCACGACCCGGTTCTTCAGCGCGGGGTGGGTAGCGTCGTAGCCGCTGTCGAGCACGGCCACCTTGACACCCTTGCCGTCGTAACCGGCCCGCCAGGCCGCCGGCGCGCCGATCCGCGGCACGCTGTCGGCGAGCGTGGCGCGCAGCTTGCGGTCCAGCCACACCCGGCGTACGCCGGACGCGAGCGTGGCCGGACCGTCCACGAGGGAGGACCACAGCGCGGCCGCCCGCGCCTTGTCCTCGGTGACCGCGACCGCGCCGATGCTGCGCAGGTCGCGGCGCTTCGTCGCGCCGGCGGTGGCGGCCAGCGGTGCGGCCCGGTCGCCGGACACCAGCAGCGGGATCGTGTCGCGGGCGGCATCGTGGTAGCCGCCCGCCACCAGGTCGGTGAGGTTGAACAGCGCGCTGTCCACCCGGCCCGACCGCACCAGCGGCACGGCCTCGGTGGGTATCGCGTAGACGTCGCCGCCACGCTCGGACAGCTCGAAGGCGGCGCCACTGTCCACAGTGACCGCCTGCCGGCCGTCGGCCAGTGTGGACAGCCGCACCACGTCGCCGGTGACGAGCGTGATCCGGTCGACCTGCCGGACGGCGGCGGAGCCAGCGGATGGCGCGACTGCGCCAGCGTGAGGTGCCGCCTCCGCCCGTCCGGCGCCGGCCGCGACCATCATCAGAGCAGCCGCTGCCGCCACCACGGTACGTAAGGATCCGACCACGACGCCCCCTTGACCCGCCGGTACGACGAGGGGCAGCGTCACACATCGTGGTCAGACGATAAAAGGATCTAGCCGCCGCGCAGGTGCGCCATGTCTCAACTGCGTCAACCGGCTTCGCCCGGGGCCGACGCGCGCCACGGTGCGCTATCGCGGCAGCCGAGCGCGCAAAGCCTCGGTGAACCAGTCAAGCGCCGGCGCCAGGCTCTCGCCCACCGACCAACCATTGATCACGGACAGCAGCTGACCGTACCGCTCCCTGCGCGAGTCGTTCGCGGCCACCACCCGAACCAGCAGATCGCGGCGGAGCGCGACACTGTCGCGGCGGCCGGCGGCGTCCGCGTACCGCGCGGTGACCGCCGAGACGACCGGCTCGGCGCGCGGCGACGTCGGGTCGATGCCGGCGGCCATGGCCGGGCCCGCCTCGTCACGGACGAGGGCGATGGCCTCACGGCGCACGACCGTACCGCCGGCGTCGACCCGCTCGGCGGCGTGCTGCTGCGCCATCCGGCGGATGGTGGCCCGGAAATCAGCGTCCTGCGACAGCTCCGCCAACTCCACCCACGCCTCGACCTGCTCGGCCTCGGCGTCGTCGGGCAGCACGGGAGTCATCGACACCCGGATCCCGGCGAACGCCGGATCGTCCAGGCCGCCGAAGACGCTGTCGAGGAACTCGTCGACCAGGCGCCGGCGTTCGTCATGGGAAAGTCTCGCCAACTTGTGCATCAGCTCCACGTCCTCCGGGGTCGATCCGCGCTTGGCGACCGCGGTCAGCACCGCACGCCGTAGGCGCAGGGTGCGAATCCGCACCGCCAGCACCTCGGCGTGCGCCGCGGCGACCTCGGCGAGCGACATCTGCCGGTCCACGACCTTCCTGATGGTCGGAAGGTCCAGTCCCAGCTCGCGCAGCGTCCGCACCAGGTCCAGCCGCGCGACGGCCTCGGTGCCGTAGCGGCGGTAGCCGGCCGGGCTGCGGTCGGTGGGCGGCACGATCCCGCTGTCCGAGTAGAACCGGATGGCCTTCACCGTCAATCCGGTCAGCCGCGCCAGGTCGCCGATCGAGTACCGCGTGTCGCCGTCCATGCCGCCCACCTTCACGTCTCCCCCTACAGGAGACTCAAGCTAGCCGTCCGCGGACCCGGCAGCGGAGGTCGGGGATCTCGGCGAGCGCAAGCTCGCCGCCGACCGGAGCGGTGCCCGCGGGAAAGCACCCCAAGAAAACGCTCCGCTGCGCTCCACGTTTCCCCGGGGACCCCGCGCATACCGTCCGCAGGTGACGCGGACGTGGGCAAAATGTGTCATGGATCTCCGCCATGATCGCTACGCCCGCGTGGTCTCTATGCTTGCTGCCGTGCGGAGCGAAACGTGCCGAAAGTAGCTGAAGTTCCGGCGCCATGACGGTGCTGGAGGCGGCCGCCATCCTCACCGCGGGGTTCTGGGCCGGGATGATCAACGTGGTGGTCGGCTCGGGCACGCTGGTGACGTTTCCGACACTGCTGCTGCTCGGCCACTCGCCGCTGGTCGCGAACGTCTCCAACAACATCGGCCTGGTCGGCGGCGGCATCACCGGCACCTTCGGCTACCGGCACCAGCTCACCGGGCGCGGCCGTAACCTGCGCCAGCTGCTGCCCGCCGCGGTGCTGGGCGGCATCACCGGCGCGGTCCTGCTGCTGGTGCTCCCGGCGGGCGCGTTCCGGATGATCGTGCCGGTGCTCATCGCGCTCGGCGTGGCCATGGTCCTGCTGGGTCCGGCGCTGCAACGGCGTGCCGCCCGCGGCCGGGACCCGGACTCCGCGCACGGGCGCCTGGCGACGCTGACCCGGCCCCGGCTTGTCGCGGTGCTGCTCGGCGTCTACCTGCTGGGCATCTACGGCGGCTACTTCGGCGCCGCACAGGGCATCCTCCTCGTCGGCCTGATGAGCGCGCTGACCACCGAGGGCATGCAGTCGATCACCGGCCTGAAGAACCTGCTCACCACCGCCGTCAACGCGGTCGCCGCCGTCACCTTCCTGCTGGTCTCGCCCGAGTTGGTGAACTGGGTCGTGGTGGCGCTGATCGCGGCCGGTGCCACGCTCGGCGGCGTCGTCGGCGCCCGGGTCGGGCGCCGCCTGCCGCCAACGCTGATCCGCATCCTGATCGCCGTGATCGGAACCGCGGCGATCGTCCGGCTACTCATCTTCACCTGAGCGGCCTGATACTCGGTTGGGGGCGCGGCCCCGCGAAGGTGAGGTGGCATGGCGACCAAGGCGTTGGTGCTCGGCGGTGGAGGCGTCACCGGTGTCGCGTGGGAGCTCGGCGTGCTGGCCGGTCTCGCCGAGGCCGGGATCGACCTGCTGGCCGCCGACCTGTTCGTCGGGACGTCCGCCGGGTCGGTCGTCGCCGCGCAGGTCACCTCGGGGGTCCCGTTGGCGGAGCTGTACGAGAGGCAGCTCGCCCCGGCGACCACCGAGGTCACCGCGAAGATTCGCATGAGCACGCTGGCCGCCATCGTGCTGGCGATGCTGCGCACCCGGGACGAGCAGGCGTTCCGGCGCCACGTCGGCCGGATGGCGCTGGCCGCACGGACGATGCCCGAGGTGGAGCGACGGGCTGTCATCGCCAGCCGCCTGCCGGTCCACTCCTGGCCGGAGACCCGGCTGCTGGTGCCGGCGGCCGACGCCGAGACGGGCGAGTTTGTGGTCTTCGACCGCGACGCGGGCGTCAGCCTCGTCGACGCCGTCGGCGCGAGCTGTGCCGTGCCCGGCGTGTGGCCACCGGTCACCATCCGCGGCCGGCGCTACATCGACGGCGGCGTACGCTCGGCGGCCAACGCGGACCTGGCGGCCGGCGCGGACCGGATCGTCGTCATCGCACCGGTAAACAACGGCGGCGGTCCGATCGCTCGCCTCGCCGCCCAGGTGGCCGCCCTGCGCCGGACGGCCGCGGTCACGGTGATCAGGCCAGACCGCGCGGCCGGTCAGGCGATCGGCCGCAACGTGCTGGACCCGGCCCGCCGGGCACCGGCCGCCCGCGCCGGACGCGTCCAAGGCGCCGCGCTCGCCGCGACGGTCGCCCACGTCTGGCACGACGCGGGTTGAAACGCTCTGCCCGCGCCGGCACCACGATCAGCTTTTCTGCCCCGCCGGTGTCCGACGGCGGGCGAACAGCGTGGAGTCGTGCACGTCGATCGTCACGCCGTCGCGGATCACCGTCCGCGGCCGCTGCTCGACCACGAGCACCTCGAAGTCGTCCGGCAGGGCGGGCAGCAGCTCCTTGGCGGCGAACATCGCCCGGTGCTTGCTCGTGGACCCGTGGGCGAAGACCTCGGACGGGGCGTGGCCGACGACGAGAAGGTGGCCGCCGGGTGCGACGGCCTCGGCCAGCCGGCGGGTGACCTCCACCATCCCACCCTCCGGCGGGTGCAGGTAGTGGCTGGTGACAAGGTCGAAGGACCGGCCACCCGCGGCGAAGGTCCGCGCGTCGACCTGCCACCAGTCGACGCGGCCGGCGACCCCGGCCTGCTCGGCGTGCCGGGCGGCGCGCGCCAAGCCGTTGGCGGAGAAGTCGGCGCCGGTGACCGTCCAGCCCTGGCGGGCCAGCCAGATCACGTCGCCGCCCTCACCGCAGCCGACGTCGAGCGCGGTGCCCGGCGCCAGCCCGCTCGCCGCGGCGACCAGCTGTGGGTTGGGGTTGCCGCTCCAGACCTTCTCCGGGCCTGAGTACCGCTCGTCCCAGCTCGGCGGCTCGAACATGCCGGCCGACTGTTCGTCGGTGTGCTGGTGCGCGTGTCCGGACTCGTTGACCTTCATGCGCACCAGCGTCCCGACGGCCGCCGATTTTGACAAACAACCTTGCCACTTTGGCAAACCCGCGTGGCCGCACCGCGAGAGCTAGCCGCCGCGTTGGTTTCGTTCGGCGATGCGCCGGGCCTGCCCCTCGTGAATGTCGCTCACCCACTCCCAGCCGGGCTTGGCCGACACGACCCGCGGGTCGCTGACCGGCTGGTTGTCACGCAGGGCCCGCACGTACGCCCGATCCTGGTCGATCCGTGCGCGTAGCTCGTCAGCTCCGCCGACCGACCCGTGGCCGGGGACGACGACACCGACACCGCCTGCCACGTCGTCGAGCAGGCTCAACGCCGCGAGGTAGTCCTCGATCGGGTCGGCGGCACTCAAGTCGAGCATCGGAACGAAGACATCGGAAAGCATGTCGCCGGCGACGAGAACGCCGCGTTCCTCGATCAACAGCGCCGCATGGCCCGGAGCATGCGCCTGATGCTCGATGACCCGGGCCTCCGGGCCATCCCAAGGAACCCGTGTGGTTTCGGCGGGCAGACCGGTAATGCGGCCGTACAGGTCCAGCGGTGTTTCGTCGGCGGTTTCCGGCGGTAATCCCTCGGCGACGCGGGCCTTCCAGTCCGCGTTCGACAGCACATCCCGCATGTCAGCCGCGCAGCGGGCCGTGCCGTAACGGGGCACTTCGCCGAACTCGGCGTGCCAAAGCAGATGATCCCAGTCGGCATGCGTCGAGAAGCCCGCCAGCACAGGCTGACCCAGCTCGGACAGGTCAGCCGCGAGGCATGCCATTTCGTCGCGTGTTTGTCCGGGCTCGATGAGCAACACACCGGCCCGGCCTTGCACGACAATGGTGTTGTTCTGGAGCAGCTCACTCTGGTGGACCAGCACACCCTCCGCGACTCGCCTCAGCACGGGCTCGCCTCCTTCGCATCCCGGGCTGACGATCCCGCCTCTAGCCCGGCCCGTGCCACAGCCTCCCATGTGGAGGCGGGGCGGTGGGAAACGCCCGCCCGGCCGGCGTGGCTCATGAGGGCGGACCTCCTGGCGGCTTCGCCTTCGGCCCCGAACCGGGTTGGCGGCCGTCCCGGCCCGGCAACCCGCGTCGACGGCGTCTCCACGCGACCAGGCGGCGGCTCTGGCAGGATCCACACCATGACCGAAATTCCCGCCCGACTGTCCATCGTCACGCTGGGCGCGCGGGACATGGGCGTTCTCCGCCCGTTCTACCGGGGGCTCGGCTGGCCGGAGCTGCCAAGCGGCGACGACACGTGGACCGGGTTCATGCTCGGCGGTGTCCTGCTGGCGCTCTTCCCCATGGGCGACCTGACCGCGGAGGCCGCGCCCGGCAGTACGGACCCGACCGGATGGTCGGGGGTCACCCTCGCCTGCACCGTCGACACCCGCGACGGGGTCGACCAGACCTTCACCGCGGCGGTCGCCGCCGGCGCCACCCCGATCGCCGCCGGCACCGACCGGCCGTGGGGCGGGCGCTCCGCGTTCGTCGCCGACCCGGAGGGCAACCGCTGGGAGATCACCTGGGGGCCCGAGGCGACCTTCGACGAGCGCGGCGCCCTCCTTTCCTGGGGCTGAGTGCGGGGTGCCCGACCGGCGCCGGTCGGGCACCCCTTGTCACCGACCGACGGCGAGCCACGAACCCGGGAGTCTCCCTGGCTCGACGTGCCTCTGTTGGCGACCAGAGTGGGAGTGCCTGACGTGGGCACCTTGCGGGTCTGGCCGGCCACGCCACATAAAGAGGCGGTAACCTATGCGTTGTGACATAACCCCTGGCGGAGTCTTCCCCGACTACGCGCTGCCCGACCACACCGGCAGCGTGCACACGCTCGGCGAGCTTCAGGGTAGGGATCCGTTGGTCCTCATGCTCTCCCGTGGTCATTTCTGCCCGGCGGAGCATCAGCACCACCGCGATCTGGCGGCGTTTCAGTGCAAGGTCGCGGTGGCACACACCCGGATGGTCACCATCTCGACCGACGACCACCACACGCTCAACGAGTTCCGCACGTCGGTCGGCGCCTACTGGACCTTCCTGTCCGACCCCGAGCGGATCGTTCAGAAGGATCTCGCCATCCAGGAGTACACCGACCCCGTGCACGACCCGATGATCCCGCACACGCTCGTGCTCAAGCCGCGGCTGGTTATCCACAGCGTCTACAACGGCTACTGGTTCTGGGGCCGCCCGACGGTCGACGACCTGTGGCTCGACCTGCGCGCGGCGACGCGTGAGATCCGTCCGGACTGGGATCTGAGCGCGCCTGAGCTCCGAGAGGCGTGGGCCGCCGGCGACTGGACGCTGTTCTATGGATACGACCGGCGCTCCCTCGGCGCCGCTACGGAAGGACGATCCCGCGAAGCTGCCGACGGGAGCTGATCGCGAGTCTGGTGAACACCTTGCGAAGATGCCATTCCACGGTTCTGGCGCTGATGAACAGCTGGGCACCGATCTCCGGATTCGACAGGCCGTCACGGGCCAGCCGGGCGATCTGCGCCTCCTGCGGCGTGAGGTCATCGCGGGTCTGGGCCGTGCGTTTGCGCACCGTCGCACCGGTGGCCCGCAGCTCGCGGCGGGCGCGCTCGGTAAACCCCGCCATGCCCATCGCGGTGAACATGTCGTGCGCGGCGGTCAGCTCCCGGCGGGCGTCCACTCGGCGGTTCGCCCGTCGCAGCCACTCACCGTAGAGCAGGTGGGTGCGGGCGAGCTCGGCGCGGACCCGGGCCCGGCCCAGATGCTCGACGGCCGCGCGGTACCGGCCCTCCGCACCGTCACCGCCGCTGCCGTTGTCGCTGCCGCTTAGCAGGGCTCGCGCCCGGGCCTCCATCCCCAGCGCCCAGTCCGTTCCGCTCGCTTGTGCCTTCGCGGCCAGCCGATGCACGGCTTCGGCCGCCAGATCGGTCCGCCCGGCTCGCGTGGCCGACTCGATCAGTTCGGTCAGGCCCCAGTTGTGGGCGACCATCTCGTCCGGATCTGCGCAGGCCCGACGCGCCGCGGCCAGGGCCGCCTGGTAGTCACCAGCTCCGTTGCACAGGACCGCGTGCGCGTACTCGCAGATCGCGACCCCGACCCCCTCGCCGCGGGAAGTGGCCTTGCGCAAGGTGACTTCGATCAGCTCCCTGGCCTCGGCGGTCCTGCCCTGCCACGCGGCGAGGATCAACGCGCCGTAGGGCGCCTCCGCGACCCCGGTTGCCTCTGTCACCATCTGGGCCTCTTCGACCAGGGCGGCGGCGGTCGACAACTCGCCGCAGAAGACGAGCACGGGCGTGCGCGAGCCGAGCGCGAGCGGTAGCTCGGTCAACGCGCCCGTCGTGCGGGCGATCTGAAGGTGGCGGTGCGACAGGATGTACGCGCTCTCGTCGTCCCACATTTCCAGGGCGAGAACGCAGCCCTGCCACAACCAGCGCAGCTGTTCTCTGGCCGGGATCTCGTCGGCGCGGAGCTGTCGCAGCGCGTCCCGGCAGCGGGGAACCGCGGGCGCGTAGTCCTCGGCGAGCGCGCTGAACGCGTCCAGCAGCAGGTCGCCGAGCGTGGGTTTGTCGTCGGGTGGGCGCGGCGCGGCCCGAGCCGCCCGGGCCACGTCGGCGATGCCGACGCCGTCGTGGAGCCGGGCGGCGAACTGTGCCGCGGAGAACGCGTCCAAGTACGTCTGCCGGGCCAGTCCGATGTCCAGCGGCTCGAGGCGCCGGGCAGCCGCCAGCAACAGTCCGGTGGCCGTGTTACCGCGGCTCGACGCGAACGCCAGCTGGGCCCGTACCATGTCGATCCGGGCGCGCTGCCACTCGTCCACCGGCCCCTCACGGGCGATGGCGAGCAGGCCACCGGCGACGTCGAAGCCGCCCGACCGCAGGTTGGCAAACGCCGCGTCGAGCGCCCGCCGGACCCGCCGGGCAGGCACGGGTGTCAGCTCGGTCGCCCGGGTCAGGAAGGCGGCAGCGGCAGCGAGCCCACCACGGGAAAGTGCCCGACCCGCTGAGCGCTCCAGCTCCTGCGCGACTTCCTCGTCGGGACCCGGCATGGCGCGGGCGCGGTGCCATGCCCGCCGGTCCGGGTCCGCCTCGGCGTCGGTCGCCCCCGCCAGCGCGCGATGTACCCGGTGCCGGTCCTCGGTGGGGGCCGCACGGTAGGCGGCCGATCGGACAAGGGGATGGGTGAACTCCACCCGTGCCCGTACCTGGAGCAGCCCGGCGTCCACCGCGGGAGCGGACGCGGCCATGCCGATGCCGAGCGCCCCGGCGGCGCCGTGCAGCAGCGCGGGGTCGCCGAGCGGTTCCGCGGCCGCGGCGAGGATGAGCAGCTGGGTATCGGCGGGCAGCAGGCGCAGCCGCCGGATGTAGCTCTGCTCGATCTTGCCGGCCACCGGCACGCTGGTGGGCAGCCCGAACCCTCCGGCGAGGTCGGCTGCCCCCCATGTGCGCGGCAGCTCCAGAATCGCGAGCGGGTTGCCGTGGCTCTCCATGATGATCTGGTCGCAGACAGCGCCGTCGAGCGGACCGAGCAGGCTGCCCAACAGCAGCGTCCGTGCGTCGCTGTCGCCGAGCCCACCGATCTGCAACGAGGGCAGGCCGGCAAGGACGTCGTCTCCCGCACCGGTACGCGCCGCGCACACGACCGCGACCCGTTCGGCGAGCAGGCGTCGAGCGACGAACGCAAGAATCTGCGCGGATGCCTGATCCAGCCACTGCGCGTCGTCGACGACACAGATCAGCGGCTGCCGCTCGGCCGCTTCCGCCACGAGCGTCAACGTGGCAAGTCCCACCATGAGCCGGTCCGGAGCGGGACCAACGCTCAGCCCGAACACCGTCGCCAACGCCTCACGCTGCACCACCGGCAGCCGATCGAGATGATCCAGCATCGGGGCGCACAACTGGTGGAGGCCGCCGAAGGCAAGCTCCATCTCCGACTCCACCCCGGCTGCCGACACGACCCGCCAGCCGGCGACCTGATCGGACAGGTAGCCCAACAACGCGCTCTTGCCGACGCCCGCATCGCCGCGCAACACCAGCACCCGGCTCACACCGGCACCCACGTCAGCCATCAGCCGGTCGAGCGTCTCCCGCTCGCCGGGTCGTCCGAGCAACCTCGCGGCGGGCCCGTCAGCCTCTGCTGCCAACGCTGACCTCCCGCATGGCCGAATGCATGACCGGCTGGCGGTGCACGCGGTGAAGCGACGTCGAGTCAAGCGGGCCCGGCGCGGTGAAGCTGTGTCTGGTCGTTCGTGATCCCCTGCCGGCAGCGTAGAGGCTGATCGATGCCGACGTAACCGGCCGAAGCGCCAATCGTGATCTGCGTCGGCGGCGCCCGCGCCCAGTAACCGGACAAGCCAGGGACTTTCCCTGGCTCGAACCGGGGATCCGCAGCGCAACGATGGTCGCAACCGGTATCGATCATGTGCCGGGTCCTCCAATGCGTGTGAAGGAGATCCTCATGACGCCATCCGCCGCACCACTACCCACTCCGGACGGCCCCGGCTCCGTCTCCGGCGCGCCGAACCTTCCAGCGGGGTTCACCGATACGTTCACGAGCCGGTACATCGACTCCGGCGACGTGCGCCTGCACGCGGTTATCGGCGGCGACGGGCCGCCGCTGCTGCTGGTGCACGGCTGGCCGCAGACCTGGTACGCGTGGCGGCTGCTGATGCCGGCCCTGGCCCGCGACTTCCAGGTCATCGCCGTCGACCAGCGCGGCATTGGCCTGTCCGACAAGCCCGAGGGTGGCTACGACGCCGGGACTCTCGCCGGCGACCTGATCGGGTTGATGGACGCGCTGGGTCACCAACGGTTCGCCGTGGTCGGCCACGACACCGGATTCGTGATCGGTTACGCGTTGGCCGCGGATCATCCGGACCGGGTGGCGTGCGCGGCGCTCGCCGAGATCCCCGGACCGCCGGGGGCGACGCCGTCACCGCCGCTGTTCGTCCCGGGACAGGTCAACGACCGGCTCTGGCACATCCCGTTCAACCGGGTGGACAAGGTGCCCGAGCAGCTCGTGACGGGGCGGGAGGACATCTTCTTCGGCTACGAGTTCGCCATCCAGGGCGGCACGCTGCCCGACGACCTGATCGCCTACTACGTCCGCCTGCTGTCCAACCCGCGGGCCCTGCACGGCAGCTTCGGCTTCTACCGGGCGTTCCAGGCCACCGTGGAGCAGAACGAGCGGCGCAAGGACCGGCATCTGAGCATGCCCGTCCTGGCGATCGGTGGACAGGCCAGCCACGGCACACACGTCGCGGAGGCGATGCAGACGATCGCGGACGACGTGCGCGGCGTGGTCATCCCCGGCGCCGGTCACTGGGTCGCCGAGCAAGCCCCCGAGCAGATGCTGGCGGCGTTGACCGCGTTCCTGGCCCCGTACCGGGACGCTCCGGCCGCGGCGCGTCTGCCCCGTCCTGAAGCCGCTCCAGTCCGCTAGATCAGGCACCGGAAAGGGGGACGCTCACGATGTCCATGCCCAACGAACCGAGCAACGACGACACACGCGACGCGGTCGACGCCCGGACGTCCAGACGGGGCGTGATCCGCGCGGCCGGCGCAGGTGCGCTGGCACTAGGCCTGGGCGGCGCCGCACTGACCGCCACCCCGGCAGCAGCCGCGAACCCGTCCGTCCCGCGCGTGCCGACCCCCAGCGGCTACGGTTCCGTCTCGCAAGCGCCGCACCTGCCGGCAGGGTTCCACAGGACGTTCACCAGCCGGTACGTCAAGACCGGTGTACTGCGCCAGCACGTGGTCATCGGCGGCACCGGGCCGCCGCTGCTGCTGGTCCACGGCTGGCCGCAAACCTGGTACGCCTGGCGGCTGTTGATGCCGGCCCTGGCCCGCCATTTCCAGGTCATCGCCACCTCACCCGACATGTTCGGTGACGTGGCGGCAACAACCGGCTCTGGCACATCCCCTTCAACCGCATCGACAAGCTCAACGAACAACTCGTCAGGGGACGGGAACACATCTACTTTGGCTGGCAGTTCACCACCAAGGCCGCCAAGCGGCTGCCCGACTACGCCGTCCGCCACTACGTCCACACCCTCGCCCGCGACCCGCAAGCCCTGCACGGCAGCTTCCAGTGGTACCGCGCGCTGGACACCACCATCGCGCAGAACCAGCGGCGTCACGACCAGCCGCGGCTGACCCTGCCCGTCCTGGCCATCGGCGGCGCCACAAGCGCCGGAGAAACGATCGCGAACATGATGAAACTCGTCGCCGACAACGTGCAAAGCCTGGTCATCCCTGGCGCCGGTCACTGGGTCCCTGAGGAAGTACCCAAGCAGATGCTGGCCGCGCTGACCACCTTCCTGGCCCCCTATCGGCGACAGATCGGCCACGGCGCACACGCGTCGGCCTGACACCGCAGGTGGACGGCTGGCAACCGTCGAACACGCGCACCTGCCATCGCTCGACGGCCGAGTGGCTCAGCCACGAGCCACCCGGCCGTCGAGTGTCGAAGGTGGCCGCTGAAGCCGTGGCGCGTCAGCTACAGCAGGACGGCGCAACTCGCTGGAGCCGAGCCTGGACCAGCACATCGTGCTCTGGCCGGCGCACCGGCCCGGCAGGTACGCGGCCCGTCCGGCGGCACCGACGTCCTCGCGGTGGCGATCCGACGCGGCTGGCTCGGCGGCATCGACAACGTCACCACCTCCAGTGACGTCGTGGCCTGGCACGTCCGTGGCGGCCAGGTCAACACAGCCCCGGACGAGGTCGTCGATACGGTCAACGGGCACGGCGACCTCGGACTCCAGGGTGCCATCGACCGCCGCCGTGGCGGCGTGATCGCGGTGCCGGGCCTGGGCGGCGCCAGCGGTGTCACGGTGCTGAGCGACCGCGGCCTCGCCGCCGGCTTCGCCAACGACGGTGCCCAGGTCCACGCGGTCACCTGGCGCGGCTGCTGACCTTTACCGCTCCTCACGTGTGCGTGCCGCTGGTGGTTACCTCCGGCGGCACGCACCCACGCATGCCGGAACGGCCGGAACGCGGATCTGCGCATTACGTAAGGTGTGTAGCCGGCTGCGTAGGCGTAGGGTCACCGTTGTCGCCCAGTCCCCGGTGGCGTATGAAGCCGTTTCGGTGGTCGCGTCGGGCAGCGGCTAACGGTCCTTCGATCGGTGGGTCAGGTGCCAGCGGTGCGAGACCGCACGGCCGCTTGCGGCCCCTGGCCGCGTGGGACGTCGGAGCCGATCTCTCGGCGCGCCGTTGGGCGGGGTTGCCATCGGCCGGGTGGTGTGCCGCACCGGCGCGGGAGGGTCGGGTCGCTGAGGGTGGAGGTGTCGGGATGCGCGTGCTTGTCACGGGTGGTACCGGCTTTGTCGGATCACACACGGTGGGAGCGCTTGTCGCCGCTGGGCATGAGGTGCGGCTGTTGGTCCGTTCGCCGGACCGGATCGCGCCGGCCTTGCGGCCGCTGGGTGTGACCGAGCACATCGACCATGTGGTCGGTGACGTCACCGACCCCGACTCGGTCGGTCGGGCGGTGGCCGGGTGCGACGCGGTGCTGCATGCGGCGGCGGTGTACGACCTCGACGCCCGCGCTCACAGGGCCATCGGCCGGACCAACGTGGCCGGTGCCGAAACTGTGCTGCGAGCAGCGGTGGAGGCTGGTTGCGACCCGGTGGTTCACGTCTCCAGTTTCGTGGCGCTGCTGAGACGGCGGGCGACCGTCACCCCGGACTCGGCGCTGTCGCAGGTGCGTGGTGGGTACATCGGTTCGAAGGTGGCCGCTGAAGCCGTGGCGCGTCAGCTACAGCAGGACGGCGCACCGGTGGTGATTGTGCAACCTGGCGCCGTGCTCGGCCCGGACGACCCGCACCTGGGTGATGGGTCGCGTCGGCTGCGGGACATCCTGCGCGGCCGCTATCCGATGTGGCCCAACGGCGGTCTGCACACTGTGGACGTGCGGGATGTGGCCCGCGTCCACGCCGCTGTGCTGAGCCCGGGTGCCGGACCGCGGCGGTATCTGGTGCCGGGCCAGTTCGTGGACGGCCGCACGATGTTCGCGACGCTGCGCGCGCTGACCGGACGTCGACTGTCTCACCTCGTCATGCCCGCCGCGACGATCCTCCCCGTCACAAGGGCCGCCACCGTGGTCCAACGCATGGTTCCGTTCCACCTCCCCCTTGAGTACGAGGGCGCCTTGCTCACCAGCTACGGCATGCGCTGCGACGACTCGCGCACCCGCGAGGAGCTCGGCATCCACCCGCGTGCGCTGCGGCAGACGTACTGGGACACGGTGCGGTGGCTCAACCAGGCTGGACATCTGACCAACCGGCAGGCGGGCGCTGTCGCCGATCGGACCCAACCCACGACCACGCTGCCCGATGGCAGCGCCCAAACGCACGGCACACCGCCGACAACGGATCTGGTCTGACCGAGCCGCACACCGCCGGTGATGGCGCAGCACAGGACAACGCGGAAGTCGGTGACCGTGCCAGGCTGAAGGTCCGCATCGTCGGGTAGACCATCGGCCGGCCGCGTCTGTTCCCGGCTGTGAAGAACTTGCCGGCGTGCTGGGCGCGGAACGTGTGGACGGTCATGGTGAAGAGTCCCGGGCGGAACCCGCCCGGGACCCCTTCCTTCCCCTACCCCCTCGGAAAGCTTCGATCCCGCTGCCGGCGGACGGTCAGCGGGCTCCCAGCCACCAAAAGATCGGCACGTGACATCACCGGTCACAGCCCGACCGCGCTGTCGGACTCTGGCCCGCCCCATGCCATGACCGAGTCACCTTGCTGCGGTCGGCGACATATGTCCCTAGTGGACGTCATCGCGGTGGTGAGCCGTCATCGTCGCACCGCGGACGCGGCAAGACGACAATCGGCCGGCCGTCGGCCGAGTGGTGGTCCCGGGAACCAAGACCCCTCAGGGCGGCGGACAATCCGTGGCTATCAGCGGGATTTCGCCACCGGGGACCGGGGTGACATGGTGAGAGTACACCCCCGCCACCCCGTTGCGGCGTTCGTGCCGCCACTGATTTCCTGGTCCGTACAGGCGCCCCAGGTAGCGGATCCTCACCGGATCCAGATCTGCCACATCGGTGATCAACTTTCCTCCGACCTGCATGAAAAATGGATGCCCTGACTGCGTTTCCGCTGGTCAGGGCATCCGTTCTGTCGGGACGGCCGGATTTGCACCGACGACCCCTTGTTACCCACTCTGTTACGGCAGGGCGCTCCTGAGGCGCGGCAGCGCCTCGATCGCGATCGCCCGGCTCGTGTTTCGGGTGGCGCTGTTGGCGACCGCGTCACGGTTCAGCGGCGGGCCCTGGAGCCGGCCCAGGTAGTACAGCTCGTAGTCGGTCGCCTGGTCGCCGTTGTACGCGACGCACGTGTAGTGCACCTCGACGGTGACCACGCGGCCGTAGGTGTCGTACTCGACGTACCGCTGCTCGCTGCACGACGGCGCCAGCTTGGCGACCACCACCTCGTAGCTGCGCACCTGGTCGCGCAGGAGCAGGTCGACGCCGTTGTGCAGGTTGGCCTTGACGCGGGCGGCGATCGCGATCGCGTAGATCTCGCCGATCACGTGGCCGAGGTTGTCGACCGAGTTCTTGCTCGTGACCGCGTCCAGGTAGGCGGTGGCCAGGGCGGCGCACCGGGTGGCCTCCTGCGCCCACAGTTGGCGTACCGAGGTGGACATGTTGTTGATGTCCGAGAACTCGATGGCATGAGCCCTGGCGCAGGCCTTCACCTCGGCGCTGGCGATCGCGTCGATGTGGTTGAGGATGTTCGCCTCGGACGCCTCGATGGCGGCCATGATCTGCTGGACGGCGGCGTCGAGGTTGCCACCTCCACCGCCCCCGCCGTAGAGGGCACCGGCCACCGCGACGATGGCGCCGATCCAGTCGAAGGCCATGGCGCTCGCGTTGGCCGCCGGAGCCTGTCTTGGGGCGGCCGACGCCGGCTGGGCGGCGCCCACCACGCCGATCGTGGCGGCCAGCATCGCGGCCGTCGCGCGAATCAACAATCTCTTCTTCACGTCCCTTGCTCCTCCTCCAGTTCCCTCAGCTCCTGCTCCACAATGGGCAGATATTCCTTGGCCACGATCCAGGCCGAGTCCTGGCCGGCCTCGATCTTCGTCGCCGCGGTGTCGACCGGTCCTATGTAGTAGTTGCCGTACAGGTACTGCTCGTCCTTCAGCACCACGTCCACGCCGTTGGCCGCCACACATCTGTAGGTCCGCTGGTAGCCGCCAGGCATCGATTGCGTGTTGATCCAGCGACAGTCCGGCTCGAGCTTCGTTACCATGTCCCGGAGGACGGCGACGTATTCCCGCGTCAGGTTCAGGAAGTAGTTGTCCAGCCCGGCGTACTCGGCACCCACCCGGGCGAGTTGGTAGAGCTGGTGCAGGGCCTGGGCGATCTGCTCGGCGGCCGGCCTGTCTACAATGGCCATCCGCTCTTTGCCCAGCGTGGCCGCCCGACCGACGTCGCGCGCCCACAGTTCGAGCCCGAGCTCGTCGTCCACGATCTCTTCGAAGTCGGTGAACTCGTTGCTGGCGCTCAAGGCCGCGGCCTTCACCTCGGCCGCCTGTACCGCGTCGATGTAGACGAGCACTTCGTTTCGGGACTCGGTGACCGCGCCGATGGCCACGGCGATCAACGTCTCGACATCGCCGCTCGACCCGTGTCCGGCGATGAGCCGGCCAAGCGCGCCGACCACGCTGAGCAGATTGCCGGCCACACCGTCGGCCGCCTGTGCCGGCCGCGCGGTGCTCGGCAGGATCACCGCGAAAGCCAGCATCGACGCGGCTAAGCCGCGCAACAGTCTGGTTCTCAACTCGACTCTCCTTTGTAGACTAGTGCCGGGACGCGCCGCGCGCTGCTATGGATGTCGATGTTCTGGCCGCCACGGCGGCCGGTCAAGCAATGCGGTGAGGCTGCGTGATCCCGCGGCACGCCCCGCGCGCAATCCCGCAGCTTGGCCGGCGTACCTCAACCTGGCCGGCCGCCGGTACGATGTGCTGGCGATCGCACGGATCAGCGGCTCACGAGTGGGGGATCGATGGCGGAGCAGCCGGCGCAGCGCATGTTCACTCCGGAGCACGATTCGGAGGTCGAGGCGGCCGGTCCGCCGACCCCGGTGCGCGTCATCGAGCTGCTCGCCGGCTACATGGTCTCCAAGACGCTGTTCGCGGCGGTCGAGTTCGACCTGTTCGCCGCCGTCGGGCCGGAGGGCGTGACCACAGTAGAGCTCGCCGAGCGCTGCGCGATCCCGGAGCGCAGCGCCCGGGCCATCGCCGACCTGATGGTCGACGCGGGCCTGCTGGTCCGCGACGGCGACCGGTTCCGCAACGCCGCGGACGCGGAGGCGTTCCTGGCCGGCCGCGGCCCGTTCGACCTGCGCCCGCTCGCCCGTTACTGGGACACCGTCAGCTATCCAACGTGGACGGACGCCGCGACGGCCTTCCGCACCAGGCAAGGTGTGCGGGCCGCGCTCACCGAGGCGCAGACCGAGGCCTACGAGGCGGCCGTCGCGCTCGTCACCGCCGAGACGGCCGCCGACCTGGCCGGTGCGTACGACTTCGGCGGCCACCGCCGGCTGCTCGACGCGGGCGGCGGGTTCGGCACGTTCGTCAAGCCGATCCTGGCGCGTTACCCGCACCTCGAAGCCACCCTCGTCGACCTGCCCGAGGTGGCCGCCGCGGTGACCGACCAGACGGCGGCGGGCCCGCTCGCCACCCGCCTGACCGCCGTCGGCGCCGACCTGTTCACCGACCAGCTTCCCGGCGGCCACGACGCCATCCTGGTGGCCAACGTGGTGCACCTGTTCCCACCCGAGCGCATCGTCGAGCTCTTGCGACGGCTGCGCGAGGCGGTCACCCCGGACGGCCGGCTGCTGCTGGTCGACTGGTGGCGCACCGACGTGGCACCGCACCCGTCGGCCCGCTTCGGCGCCGGCGAGTTCCTGATGATCAGCGGCGGCGACCTCTACCAGGTGGACGAGGTCGCCCGCTGGCTCAGCGAGTCCGGCTGGCGGTTTGTCAGCCTAGAGCCCCTGCCGCCGCCGTCCGGCCTCATCCTCGCCGAGCCGCGCCCCGTCTAGCGTGCTGGCCAGAGCGTGTGTCGCCGATTCGGCACGGTCGCGCGACAGGCGGGCTGGGTGGCCTGTGGTGCGTTAGGTGTCCAGAGTGGTGCCGCAAGGCCTTGATCGGCGACGAGGGTGGGGGAAGTCTGGTGATCGTGGTCGTTCAGACCCCCTGGAGGGGGTCCAGATGACCACGATCTACAACACGGCCCGCCGATCAAGGGGGCAAGGCTACGCAAGCCTGCTGCCCACCACGCTTCGGTGATCGTTAGCCCAAAACCCGCGTTCTCGCCCGCGTGTCACACGGGTTTCGGGCTAACGATCACGACGTCTTCCAAATCCTGAGCCGATTGTCCCGTCATGTGGGAGATTCGGGTCAGCCAGCGGGCGAAGCCCGAGCCGTGCCGTATGCCGTCGTCCACCCGCACGGGGAGCAGACCAACAACGCGAAACAAGGCCAAGCGGCCCCGGCCGGAGCCCCAGACCCCGCCGGAGGCGCCGCACTAACCGCGACCAACGGCGGACGGGTGAGGCCGCGGGAGCAACGGCATGGACCACGGCGGACGTCGCGGTAGCTCGAATCTGCTTTCGAATCAAGGTTCGAGGCCACGGCGACCCCACTCAAAGCCCCAGCTGACCTGCTAGCCGGCGGCTTTGACCTGGTTGCGGCCGGCGCGCTTCGCGCGGTAGAGCTCGACGTCGGCGCGCTCGACCAGCTCGTCGGCGGTGGTGCCGGCTGACGGGTTGGCGGCGGCGACGCCGATGCTCGCCGTGACGACGCGGGCGGCGACCATGTGGTGTGGCAGGGCGAGGGCGAGGACTGCGGCGCGGAGCCGCTCGGCCGTCTCGTACGCGGCGCCGATGCCGGTGCCGGGCATGATGACGGCGAACTCCTCGCCGCCGTAGCGGGCGACCAGATGGCCCGCCGGGCTGTGCCGCCGGAGCAGGGTGGCGACCCGGTGCAGGCACTCGTCGCCGGCCGGGTGTCCATAGTGGTCGTTGTAGAGCTTGAAGTGGTCGACGTCGATCATGGCCAGCGCCAGCGGGCTCTCCGCCCAGATGGCCCTGTCCCATTCGGTGTTGAGCACTTCTTCGAAGCGGCGCCTGTTGGCCAGGCCGGTGAGCGGGTCGGTGGCGCTCAGCTGTTCGAGGCGTTCGTTGGCGACGGCCAGCTGCCGGGTGCGCTCGGCCACCTTGCGTTCCAGCGACGCGTACACCAGGGCGTTGTCAAGGGAGACGGTGAGCTGCCCGGCGATGAGCATGACGCCGTCGAGGCGTTCGGCGGAGAACGCGCCGCGGATCAGCCGGTTTTCCAGCAGCAGCAACGCCTGCGGCGTGGCGCGGTTGAGGATCGGGACGGCCAGGAGCGAGCAACATCCGTGGTCGCTGAAGTACGGGTCGCGGGCGAACCGGTCGTCGGTCAGCGCGTCGCCGACGACGAGCGGCTCGCGGGTCCGTTCGACGTAGCGGACGGCGGACAGCGGCACCAGGCGCCGCTGGCCGGCCTCGTCGAGGGAGATCGCGGCGCCCTCGGCGCCGGCCGCCGGCATCCACCAGGTGTGGTGGTGTGCGTCCCAGAGCAGCAGCTGGACGCCGGTGGCGCCGGTCATCGTGGAGAGCACCTCGACAACGCGTTGACGCAGCCCGTCGACGGTGGTCTCGGAGCTCAGGGCCTGTGAGGCGGCGAGGATGCCGAGCAGGTCGATCGCGCCGGTCATGATGCTGGCGCGGTGGGCCGGGGCGTCGCCCGCGGACGCGGCCGCCGGCAGCGGACGGAGTCCGTCGCCAACCGCGTGCCGGATCTGCTCGACCTTCGCGGCCGCGTCCCAATCCCGGTAGGCGCGGCACGCCTCGGCGAGCAGCGCCGTGCCGGTGTGCTCGAGGCCGTGGGCGAGGTAGAAGCGGGCGGCGCGCTCGGCGATGAGTGCCCGGTGCCACGGGCGTCGCGCGCCGGCGTCCCGCTGGGCCGCGTCGTAGGCCGACACGGCGGCGCGGAAGTCGTCCACCGCCCAGGCGCGCTCGGCCTCGACGAGCCGGAGTAGATGCTGGAAGTTGGCCGGCGCGTCCGCCGCCCGCGCCGCCCACCAGCCGGCGACGGCGTCCAGCTCCGCCAGGGACGACGCGTGTGCTTCCGAGCCGGCGTCCGCCGCGCGGACCCGGCCTGCGACGGCCAGGGCCCGGGTCAGGTACGCCGGCACGGACAGGTACAGGTTTTCGATGAACGGGAGCAGCTCCATCGCCGCCGCCGAGTGCCGGTCGAGCTCGGCCGGATCATCGAGCAGGAGGGCGGCGAGCGCGCGGGTGATGTGGACGTTGCTGGCCAGGGTGGGATTGCCGGCGAGGTGGCCGGCCACACCGACCGGCTCGTCGACCGGCGTGCCGCGCAGCGTGGACACGAGCCACGCGTACGGCTGGGTGAGCGCGGCGCTGTGGTCGTTTCCGGTGCGCCGGGCGATGGCCAGCGCCGCCTCCACCTCGGGGACGTAGGCGTCCAGCGACGGCGCGCAGTCGAACAGCGCGTAGACCAGGACGTTGGCGGTCCAGCAGGCGTTTTGCATGTCGCCGCTTTGCAGCAGCCCCTCCCACGCGCGGCGGGCCTGCGCGACGCTCTCCTCCAGCGGGGCGAACCAGTGCCCGGCGGCGAACGCGTACAGGAAGCGCGCCTGGGCGGTGTCCGGCTCGTACCGGCGGGCCTCGCTCACCGCGAGGACGCGGCGCATCATCCGGTATCCGGTGCGGTAGTCCTGCCGCCGCCGGGTGGTCGCGAAGGGCAGGTGGGCGACCGGACCCACCAGCGTGCGGCCGGGGCCGTGGTCGACCCACATCCGCACGGCCCGCAGCACCAGCCACACCATCGTGGCCGGGTCGCTCTGGAACGCCGCCGGAATCATCCTGTTGATCAGTGCGGCCGCGGCCAGCAGCGCCGGGTCGGCGATCTCCGGCCGGGCCAGGTCGTCGGCTTCGGTGGTCTGGTCCAGCCAGCGGTACAGCGTGTCGAGCCCCTGCTCGACCTCGGCCTCGAGCAGGTCGGGCTCGGGCATGCCCACGCCGAGTCGCCGCAGCACGTCGAGGCCGAGCTCGACCGCCTCCGCCGGGCGGGACCGGTTGGCCAGGCTGGACACGTGGACCAGGATGGCTTCCAAGCGCCGCAACGGATCGGTGGCCAGCCCGTCGATGACGCGGTAGATGTCGTCGGCCTCGTCGAGCCGGCCGAGGCCGTACAGCGCGGCGAGCCGGCCGGTGTGCAGCGCGATGAGGCAGGCGGTGTCGCCGGGGTCGGCCAACCGCACCGCGGCCGAGAGCAGCCTCTCCACGACCGGGTGGTTGCTCACCAACCGGGCCTCGTCGGCCGCGCGGCGCAGCAGCTCCACGACCCGGCGGCGCTCGGCGGGATCCTCCACCTCGTCGATGACGTGCAGGTACTGCTGTGCGGCGACGGCGGCGAGCTCCGGCTGAGGTGCCAGCCGCCTGGCCAGGCGCATCCGCACCGCGCGCTGCCGCGGCGCCGGCAGGTATGCCAGAGCGCCTTCCCAGACCCGGTCGTGCCGGAACCGGACGACGTCCGGCGCGGCGCCCTCCGTCACCAGCAGTCCGTCTTCCACCGCCGGGGAGAGCCGCTCCCCCACCGTCGACGCGGGCAGGTCGGTCGCCGCTCGCAGCATGCTGAGCTCGACGCGGCCGCCCAGGCAGGCCATGACCTCCAGCAGGCCACGGGTGGCTGACGGGAGGGCGGCGACCCGCGCGGTCAGCAGGTCGGGCAGGTCTACCGGCCCGTCGCCACGGCGCAGCGCGGCGGCGTCCCACTCCCAGCCCTTGTCGGCGGGGCGCAGCACGCCGTCACGCCGCAACGCGTTGAGCAGCTCCACCGTCTCGTATGGATTGCCGTTGGTCCGCGGCAGCAGCGCCTCGATGAGCTCGGCGACGTCGCCGGCGTCCATGCGGAGCATGTCGGCCACCAGCACCGCCAGGCTCGGGGCCGGCAGATCACCGAGATGGATCCGCTGCGGCCCGGCCGTCAGGCCCTGCCATCCGGAGATCATGGCGCCCAGCGGGTGGGTGGCGTCGACCTCGCGGTGCGCGCCGACGAGCAGCAAACCCTCGACCGTCTCCTGCCCGCTCAACAGCGTGTCGACGAGGCCGAGCGGGGTGCGCCCGGCCCACTGGAGGTCGTCGACGAACAGGACCACCGGCCGCTTCGGCGACGCCACGGCGCGCAGGATCTCCAGCGAGTTGCGCTGTGCCCGGACCTCGGCGGTGAGCGGGTCGCCCAGGTCCGGCGGCACCCGCAGCAGGGTGGCCAGCTCCGGCGTCACCGCGGTGGCGAGGCCGGCGCTGTGCCCCAGGGCGCGCAGGATGCGGGTGCGCACCTCCGCCAGCTCTTCCTCCGGCAGCGCCAGCAGCAGCCGGCCCAGTGCCCGGAACGCCTGGTGCATCCCGTCGAACTCGAGGTCGCGACGGAACTGGTCGAACTTGCCCGCCACGAACCAGCCGCCGCTGGCCAGCACGAGGGGCCGCAGCTCTTCGACCAACGAGGTCTTGCCGACGCCGGGCGATCCGGAGACGAGCACCCCGGAACTCCGGCCGGCCACGGCGCCCGCGAAGGCCGCGCCCAACGCGGCGATCTCGGCGTCTCGCCCGACGATCCGGGTGGGCGGCCGCAGCCGCAGCGGGAAGTCACGCTCTCCGATGCGCAGCGGTCCGGTCGCGCCGTCGCGTAACCGGGCCAGATCGTGGACGAGCCCTTCGGCGGTCTGATAGCGGTTGTCCGGTTCCTTTTCCAGCAGATGCATGATGATCTCGGATAGCGCTTCCGGCACGCCCGGATTGAGCTCCGCCGGCGGCGCCGGCACCCGAGCGAGATGATCGTGAACGAGCTGGAGGGGATCGCCGGCACCGAACGGCGGCCGGCCGGTCGCCATTTCGTACAGCGTGGCGCCCAACGCGTAAAGATCGGCACGCTGGTCGACGGCACGGCCGGTGCGGCCGGTCAGCTCGGGGGCGAGATATGGCAGCGTGCCGACGATCTCGGTCGGGGCCAGATCGGGGCGGGTTTGCACAAACGTCGTCGCCAATGCGAAATCGATCAGGCACGGGACCCGTGTCGAACCGCTCAGCACGATGTTGGTCGGACTGATATCCGTGTGCATCACGCCCCGGTGATGCATCCCGGCCACCGCCCGCGCCAGGCCCAAGGCCAGCGTGAGCAGGTCGCCGGCGCTCCAGGGCGCCGCGGTGCTGGCCAGCGAGACGCCCCGGACGTCCGCCAGGAGGATGGCTCCCGGCCGCACCGGCGCGGTGGCCAGCTGAGCGACACCGGAGACGCCGGAGAGCCGACTCAAGATCGCCGCCTCATGTCGCAGCCGCCGCTCGGCGTCGGGACCCAACGGCTCCTTGCTGATCACGCTGCCGCCGCTGAGGAACAGCCGCATTACCCGGCTGCGGGCGCTCTCGTGTAACAGCGCCGTCCGATCACGGGACTCTCGTAAGTCTCCTGCCACCGCCTCGCCGATGCCCCCATCCGCCCGAATCGGCATGGCTGTCCCGCTCCGGCCATTTCGCGGGACGCCAAAACCACCGAAGCGAAGTCTAGACGCCTGTTAACGTTCACGGGCTCGGCATAGACATATGATCGAGGCGCAATTCGCCGAATCGCTATCGCGGCGCCGCCATGTGGTGACCGCGCGGTTCGGCCCGGGCCGGGCGCACCCGAGCCGCACCGCGTGTGCCGGTCAGTAGACGTAAGGCCAGTTGGCGGCGTCCCAGCCGATCAGGTTGATGCCGAGAAACGATGCGCCGTTGTCGGCGTAGTAGTGGTAGAACAGCACGTCCCCGCCGTTGTCGCCGAGGACGGCCTGGTGGCCCGGGCCGTGGATGGAGCCGTGGCCGGCGAGCACCTGCGTGCCGCCTCCCGCGGTCATGGCCACCCCGTTGCGGTCGGTGTACGGACCGGTGACGGACGTGGACCGGCCGACCATGATCCGGTACGTGCTGGAAGCACCCTGGCAGCAGCGGTCGAACGACACGAACATGTAGTAGTAGCCGCCGTGCCGGTAGATGAACGGTGCCTCGATCGCCCCGCCGGCGGTGGTCCGCTGGGCGATGGCCCGCACCGCGGTGTCTGATGTGGATCTACGCCCGGTGCCGGGGTCGAGCCGGATCATCTTGATGCCGGTCCAGAACGAGCCGAAGCTGAGCCACCACTGGCCGGCGTCGTCGACGACGAGGTTGGGGTCGATCGCGTTGTAGTTGACCGAGGTGCTGCTCTCGATGATCAGCCCTTGGTTGGTCCACGATCCGGCGGCGCCGCTGGGGCTGGTGGCCAGGAAGATGGCCGAGCGCTGCGAACCGAACGTGGACGCCGAGTAGTAGAGGTAGTACTGGCCGTTGCGATAGGAGATGTCGGGCGCCCACAAGCTGCGGCCGCCGTTGGTGTACGGCGTCGTCCACGATGCCCCGTTGGGCCAGACGACACCCGCGTTCTGCCACGCCGTGCGGTCGGTGGAGGTCTTGATCGGCAGGTTGTCTCCGGTGGTGACGACGATGTAGGTCCCGTTCGGCGCCTTGACCACGGCCGGGTCGTGGGCGCCGGTGGAGCCGGTGACCCGCCCGGGGTTCGGGTAGGACGCCGGCGGCGTGCCGGGCGGGCTCGTGGGCGGCGCGGACGTGGGCGTGCCGGTGCCGACGTTGACGAGCTGCCACTGCTGGTTGGTGCCGCCGGTGTCGGTGTACTGGGAGATCCGCGAACCGTCCGCTGTGGACCACTCCCACACGTCCAACGCCTTGCCGCTGTTGCGGTTGACGAGCTTGACGTACCCGGAGTCGGTGTCCACCGCCGACCACTGCTGGTTGGTGCCGTTCAGGTCGCTCCACTGCACGATGTTCGCCCCGTTTGCGGTGGAGAGCTCGAACACCTCCAGCACCTTGCCGCTGTGGCGGGCCTTGAGCCGGTAGTAGCCGCCGCCGGAGGAGACGAACTGGAACTGTAGGTTGGTCGCCGCCGTGCGGGTGGTCTGCACGAGCGCGGCACCGTCCGCTGTGGACGACTGGGCGATGCTCAGCGCCTTGCCGCTGTGCCGGGAGACGACCTGATACCAGGCGTTGGGATCGATGGTGACCGCGTAGGCGGTGGAGAAGGTGATCGCCGCCGCGGATACGGCCAGGGCGGTCGCGGTGACGACCACCGCGAGGAGCCGCCACGGCCGCGGCCGGGCCGGCGTCGTCGGGGTGATGGTGCCCATGAAGAGGTGCCCCTTCCTGTCGTGGGGGTGCCGGGGGTCAGCGCTCACCGGAGGGCGCGGCCAGCGTGACGCCGAGGCGGACCGGCGTGCCGAAGTTCGGCGTGCCGTCGGCGTTCCAGGTGAACTTCTGTGCGCGGGTGGAGCGGTTCATGTCGCAGCCGCCGCCGGCCGAGTCGTTGGCGTGGTAGACGATCCAGTCCTCGGTGCCGTCCGGCGACTTGAAGAACCCGTTGTGTCCGGGGGCGAAGACGCCGTTGGCGTCGTTGCGCTGGAAGACGGGGTTGGGCGACTTGGTCCAGTGGGCCGGGTTGAGCGGGTCGGAGCCGGTGAAGGTGAGCAGGCCGAGCTTGTAGTCCGGGCCCCAGCACGCGCTGGCGGAGTACACGATGAACGTCCGCCCGTTGCGGTACAGCGGCTCGGGCCCCTCGGCGACCGCGCCGGTCTGCCGCTCCCAGCTCAGCGTCGGCGACGTCAGGCGCACCCGCGACCCGCTGAGCGTGTACGGGTTGCTCATCGGCGTGATGAACAGGCTCTGCCCGAAGCTGCCGCCCGCGTTGTACGTGCCCATCAGGTACAGCCGGCCGCCCACCTGGAGGACGCTGGCGTCCAACTGCCAGTCGCCGCCCAGGTCCGCCTTGAAGGTGTACGGGCCCATCGGGTCGGTGCCGGAGCTCTCCAGGACGTGCAGCCGCTGCGTGGGGTTGTAGTCGGCGACGTTCTGACCGGCGACGTAGTACAGGTACCAGCGACCGTTGAGCAGGTGGAACTCCGGCGCCCACATGTTGCAGCAGCCGTTGGCCCGGCCGGCGAGGTTGAAGACCACCTGGTCGGGGGCGCTGGCCAGACCGGCGAGCGTGGTCGACCGCCGCATGGTGATGGTCGAGTTCCACGTCGTGGTCGCCAGGTAGTAGCTGCCGTTGTGATAGGTCAGCCACGGGTCCGGTCCGTTGCGCTTGACCGGGTTGGTGAACGTCCGGACCGGACCGCCCGTCGTGGGGGTGGCGGTGGGCGTGCCGGTACCGACGTTGACGAGCTGCCACTGCTGGTTGATGCCGCCGATGTCGGTGTACTGGGAGATCCGCGAACCGTCCGCTGTGGACCACTCCCAGACGTCCAGCGCCTTGCCGCTGTTGCGGTTGACGAGCTTGACGTACCCGGAGTCGGTGTCCACCGCCGACCACTGCTGGTTCGCGCCGTTCAGGTCCGGCCACTGCACGACGGTGGCACCGTCCGCTGTGGACCATTCCCAGACGTCCAGCACCTTGCCGCTGTGCCGGGCCTTGAGCCGGTAGTAGCCGCCGCCGGACGCGACGAACTGGAACTGCTGGCTGGCTTGCCCGGCGCGAGCGGTCTGCACCAGGCCGGCCTGGTCCGCTGTCGAGCCGCCGGCGATGCCCAGGGCCAGGCCGCTGTGCCGTGACACGACCTGGTACCAGGCGTTCGGGTCGATCGTGACCGCTTGCGCCGTCGTCGACGTCACGACCACGGCCGAAACCGCGGCGACCAGACCCGCCACGGCGATCACCGCCGTGCGCCAAGGTCGCCGTCGGGCGTCGGAAACACCCATCACAAGATCCTTTCCCGGGATACGATTGTTAGCGTTAACAATCCGGCTCAAGACGGCACGCAGTGATTTCGGCGTCGAACGGCTGCCCAGACCCTTCGACGTGCCGCGCCGTACAAACTCGCGCCGCCACTCTTGCAGCGCTGCAAACAGCATGCATCGACGTTCGTGAACATGCAAGTCGGGGATTTCAGGCGGCTTTGCGCCGGGGGTACCACACGCCGACGCTGCCGTCGTCGCGCCGGCAGGTGACCGCGCCAGGACCGGCACGGCAGGCGAAGGCGCCGTCGACGACGCCGAGCACCCGTGTGGTGCGGGCCGCCGGGTCGAGCTCGGCGATCCACGAACGGCCCGTGCCGGGGTCCGTCCGCACTCCCAGCATCCGGCCGTCGTGGCCGACCTTCCGCGGTGTCTGCCACCGCCCGAGGTCGCCGATCGGCCGGCCGGTCGCCGGGTCGACGACCGCGATCCGCGGTGGCGTGTGCCGTGAGCCGAACGCGAGCAGCGTGGACCCGGTGTAGGCCAGGTGGTCCCACCGGTCGTCGGCCCACCGGACCCGCCCACTGTCCCGTTCGAGCATCCGTACGCCGGATTCGCCGTTTCTGCCGCTGACGCACAGCTGCTCGCCGCAGCCCTGCACGGCCTCACCGGACAGGTCGATGTCCGCCCGCCAGCGCCGGTCCAGGCGGCCCAGCCCGTACGCGGTGGCCACCGGCCGCGCGCCGTCCCAGCCGGCCACCAGCAGCAGCCCGCCGGCGACCTGCACCCCGGGCTCGCTGACCGCTCCGTTGGCGTTCTCCTCCGGTGGCAGCAGGGCGCGGCTCACGACGGCGCCGGTGCGCAGGTCGCGTACCTCCACCCGCCCGCCGGCCGACCACCGGACGAGATGGTCGCGATCGGGCAGCACCCACCCGCTGGAGGGCACGGACACCGACCACCGCGACGCCCCGGTGGCCAGCGAGACGGCCTGGTAGATGTCCACCTGCTGGCCGGGCGCCCGATACGACAGCAGCAGCTGACCGGGCCCGGCCTCGCGCCACCAGCCGGTGCGCCGCCACAGCTCCCGGCCGTCAGCCGCGCTCATCGCGATCGTCTGCGGCTCCCAGCCGTCCGCCAGCACCAGCAGCGTGCCGTCGACGACGTCGACGGTGTTGACCGCACCGGCCGTCATGACGGACCTCCGCCACACCGGCTCGGCGCGTGCCGCGGCGTGCCGGACGATGGTCCGCTCCCCCGGGCCGGCCTGGGCGCCGTTCGCGCGCACCAGGTACAGACCGTCGGTGGTGTCCGCGACGACGGGCTGGTCGGACCGGGCCGGCACACCGGGAAACGTCCGCTCGACGAGAGCGGCCCGCACCGGCGACGCGGCCACGGCCGTCGCCAGCACCACCGCGGCGGCGCTCAACACCGCGGCCGCCCGGCGCCTGCGCGGCGTGCCGGCCGGCGACCGACCCGGCGCCTCCGACCCGTCTCGCAGCACACCGAGGTCGATCACCGCGACAGCACCGGCCGAGCGGCTGTGCCCGACCGACATCCGTCAATCATCCGGTACATCACGCCAGGTGGCCAGGACGGCATGCTTGTTGGCGACGTCTCGCGCCGGATTGGTTGGGGCCCGCGTCGTCACGATCGGCCGATGAATACTGGGCGGGTGACCCGTTCGTGGTGGGGTTGGGGCACGGTCGAAGACGCGGCCACGGCCGCCGAGGCCGGCGCGCTCGTCGAGCGGGTGGCGGCGCTGCTGCCCGGCCACGACCTCACCGACCATCCGCCGCCGGATCCGGGCCGGCTGCCGATTCCGGCGCCGCGGGTGCGCCCTCCGGCGGCCCTGGCCGGGCTGTGTTCGGCCGGCGTGGTCGATCGGGCCGGTCACGCGCACGGCAAGGCGTTCCGGGATGTGGTGCGCAACCTGCACGGCCGCCTGGACCACGTCCCCGACCTGGTCGCGCGCCCGCGTACCGAGCGGGACGTGATCGACCTGCTGGACTGGTGCGGGGGCGACGGCGTCGCGGTGATCCCCTACGGCGGCGGCAGCTCGGTCGCCGGCGGCGTCGAGCCACGCTTCGACGCGCCCGCCGTTTCCCTCGACCTGGGCCGGCTGGACCAGGTGCTCCAGGTCGACCGGGTCAGCCGGGCCGCGCGGATCCAGGCCGGCGTGTACGGGCCAGCCCTGGAGGACCAGCTCCGCCCGCACGGTCTCACGTTGCGGCACTTCCCGCAGTCGTTCGCCTTCTCCACCCTCGGCGGCTGGCTGGCCACCCGGGCCGGCGGCCACTACGCCACGCTCTACACGCACATCGACGACCTGACCGAATCCCTCCGCGTCGTCACCCCCGTCGGCGTCAGCGAGTCCCGGCGGCTGCCCGCCTCGGGCGCCGGACCCTCGCCCGACCGGCTGTTCCTCGGCTCCGAGGGCATCCTCGGCGTCATCACCGAAGCCTGGATGCGGCTTCAGGACCGGCCCCGCTGGCAGATCACCGCCTCGGTCGCGTTCGACGACCACACCGCGGCGGTCACCGCGACCCGGCACATCGCCCAGGCCGGCCTGTACCCGTCCAACTGCCGCCTCCTCGACACCGCCGAGGCCTTCCTGAACGCCGGCACCGCCGTGACCGGTGGGCTGCTGGTGCTGGCGTTCGAGTCCGCCGACCACCCGATCGACGCCTGGCTCGACCGGGCGCTGGAGATCGCCCGCGACCACGGCGGCGAGCCACTGTCCACCCGCCGCCGGGACGAGAGCGCCGGCGACGCCGCGGCGAGCTGGCGTTCGTCGTTCCTGCGCATGCCGTACCAGCGGGACGTCCTGGCCCGCCGCGGCATGGTCGTGGAGACGTTCGAGACCGCCTGCACGTGGGACGCCTTCGAGTCCTTCCACGCGGCCGTCACCCATGCCGCGCGGCAGGCCGTCCAGGAAGTCTGCGGCGGCGGCCTGGTCACCTGCCGCTTCACCCACGTCTATCCGGACGGCCCGGCGCCCTACTACGGGGTCTACGCACCCGGCCGCTGGGGAGACACCGTCGCACAGTGGGACGACATCAAAGCCGCCGTCTCCGAGGCCATCACGGCCAACGGCGGCACCATCACCCACCACCACGCCGTCGGGCGCGACCACCGCCGTTGGTACGACCGGCAGCGTCCCGACGTCTTCGCCACCGCGCTCGCCGCCGCCAAAGCCGCCCTTGACCCCGCCGGGATCCTCAACCCCGGCGTGCTCGTCCCGCCCCGCCTGAGGCCGTAAGCGCGACGTCAGCGACGCGTAAGGGCGCGCGTGTACGCTCCGATGTCCGGAAGGGGGACGGGCATGATCCGGGTGCTGCTCGCCGAAGACGTGCGCATGCTGCGGGAGGCGTTGGTCGGCGTGCTGAGCCTCGCCGACGACATCGACGTCGTGGGTGCCGTCGAGACCGGCGACGCGATCGTGCCGACCGCCCTACAGGCGCGCCCCGACGTGGCGGTGCTCGACATCGAGCTGCCCGGCCTCGACGGGATCAGCGCCGCCGCCCAGCTGCACCAGTGGCTGCCCGAGTGCAAGACGCTGATCCTGACCGGCGTCGGCCGGCCGGGCGCGCTGCGCCGCGCGCTGTCGGCCAAGGTCGCCGGCTTCATGGGCAAGGACGCCGCCCCGGACGACCTCGTCGAGGCGGTCCGGACCGTCGCCGCGGGCGGCAAGGTCCTCGATCCACAGCTGGCGTTCGCGGCGCTGGACGTCACCGGCAACCCGCTCACCGAACGCGAGTGCGAGGTGCTGCGGCTGACCGCGTCCGGCGCCGACCCGACCGACGTCGCGGCCCGGCTCAACCTGTCGTACGGCACGGTCCGCAACTACCTCGCCGCGGCCGTCACCAAGCTGGGTGCCCGCAACCGCGTCGACGCGATCCGGATGGCCAGCGAGGCCGGCTGGCTGTGAGCTGGAGACCCTGTCGGAGTCGGGCCTCTGAATTCCTGTTAGGACGGAGATTTGGGCTACCGCGATGTCCGTCGTGGTCCAGACCGCTGCTCCCGCGGCCTCACCCTTCGCGGCTGGTCGCGGCTACCCCTTCGGGGGTCCGGGTTTTGTCCACAGTGTCTGCTGCCGGATCGGCGGCGAGGGCAACAGCCGGGCGGGGGCTTGACCCGCGGGGCTGGCAGCGCGGGCCGGGGATTTCAGCTCGCCCGCGAGCCGCCGGCCCGCGCGGTCTCCGGCGGGAGCGGCGGTCCGCCGCTGACGCGGAGCCGGGACAGTGTTCTGAGGATCTCCACACCAAGGCGCCCCTCATGTCGTAAGAACGACCTGAGGGACGCCTTGGTCAGGCGGTGCGGTGGTCAGGCCGCGAGCGCCAGCTCGGGCTGACGGGTGTCCTCGGCCGGTGCGGCGTGCGCGCGGGCCTTGCGGGGCAGCAGGAACGCGAGCCCGAGCGCGGCCACCGACAGCACGATGGTCAGCAGGGTGACCGCGATGGCCGCGTCGACGGCGGTGTCCGCGTCGAGCATCCCGTGGGCCGTCGGGCGGGCGATGCCGAAGAACACGGTGCCGAGCACCGCCACGCCGACCGAGGCGCCGAGCTGCTGGATCGACTCGAGCATGCCCGAGGCGGAGCCGACCTCGCGGTCCTCGATGTCGCCCATGATGATGTCGAACAGCGGCACGAAGATCATGCCCATGCCGAGCCCGAAGACGAGCAGCGGCGCGGTCAGGGTCCAGGTGCCGATCTCGGCGCCGTACCGCTCGAAGACCACGTACACCCCGGCGGCGCCCACGGTCATGATGGCGAGCCCCACGTGCAGGATGCGGCGGCCGAGCTTGGCCGCGGAGCCCGCGCTGAAGCCGGAGCCGAGGAACGCGCCGACCGCCCAGGCGGCCATCGTGAAGCTGGCGCGGGTGGGGCTGTAGCCGAGCCCGAGCTGGAGGAACAGACCGACGGCCAGCGAGAAGCCGACGATAGCGCCGAAGAAGACGACCACGAAGGCGACGCCGGAGGTGTACGAACGCTTGGCGAACACGCTCAGCTCGACCAGCGGGGTGGCGCCGGAGCGGCGGCGGCGGATCTGGTAGACGACGAAGCCACCGACCAGCGGGACGGACGCGGCCAGCAGCACCATCGTCCAGGTCGGCCAGCCCAGCTCGCGGCCCTGCACCAGCGGGAAGACCACGGCGAACATCGCGACCGCGGCGAGCACCACGCCGGGCAGGTCGAGGGTGCGCGGGCGGCCGGCGACCTGGCCGGGCGCCGCGGCCGGCAGGGCGTACCGGCCGGCCAGCAGGGCGAACGCGCCCAGCGGCAGGTTGATCGCGAAGATCATGCGCCATCCGGTGCCGAACACGTCCGCGTCGACCAGCACACCCGCGACTACCGGGCCGAGGATCGTGGCCAGGCCGATCATCGGGCCGAACACGCCGAACGCCTTGCCCATCTGCTCCGGTGGGAACAGGTCACGGATCAGCCCGAAGCCCTGCGGGATCATCACCGCGCCGAACAGCCCCTGTATCACCCGCGCGACGATCAGCGTCTCGATCGTCGGGGTGGCCGCGCACACGACCGACGCCGCGACGAAGCCGACGATGCCGATCATCAGCATCCGCTTGCGGCCGAACATGTCACCCAGCCGGCCGCCGGTCAGCAGCCCGATCGCGAGGGCGAGGGTGTAGCCGGCGGCGATCCACTGGAGTGCCGTGTAGGACCCGCCCAGCTCGGCGTGGATGGCGGGGGCCGCGACGTTGACGATCGTCGAGTCCAGCAGGTTCATCAACGTGGCTGCCAGGATGGCGAACAGCCCCACCCACGCGCTCTTGGCTTTCATGACTAACTCCCCTACCTGCGGATGTTTGCGGAACGGATCGTTCTGTTCTCAGATTAGCAGAGCGGAACGATCCGTTCCAGAGATGCGGAACAGAATTTTTCGTTCCGCTGTACGCTAGGGGCATGTCGACACCACTGAGCGGCCGCAAGGCCCAGGCCGCACGCAACGACGAGGTCATCCTGACGGCCGCGCGGGCGGTCTTCCTCGACGACCCGGGCGCGCCGATCGCCGCCGTCGCCGAGCGGGCGCACGTCGGGATCAGCGCCCTCTACCGGCGGTACCCGAGCAAGGAGGAGCTGCTGCGCAAGCTCTGCTCCGACGGCCTCGCCGCCTACATCGCCGCCACGCAGGCCGCGGTCGACGAGCTCGACGCGGGCGGCGACGCGTGGCAGGTGTTCGCCGGCTTCATGCGCCGGGTCATCGACGCCGGATCCACGTCGCTGACCATCCGGCTGGCCGGCACGTTCACCCCCGACGAGCAGCTGTACCGCGACGCGCAGCACGCCGACGACCTCAACCGCCAGCTGATCAAGCGCATACGCGAGGCCGGCGCCATCCGCGACGACATCGAGGTCGCCGACATCGGCCTCATCCTGGAACAGATCGCCTCGGTACGCCTCGGCGACGACGCACGCACCGGCGAGCTACGCCACCGCTACCTCGCCCTGATCCTCCAAGGCCTGAGCCACCCCGACCCCCGCACCCTGCCCGGCCCGCCACCCCGCCCCGAGGAACTGGCCGCCCGCTGGACCGCCTAGTGACCTCCGGCGCCGCCCTCGCCCCAAGAGGGCTCCCGTATACCCGCCCAGACAGTGACAGGGCTGCCCTCTTGAGCGCCGGGGTGAGCGGGACACCGGCCCTAGACGGTGACCGGGACCGTGGATGTGGACAGGTCGGCGGCGGGTTGGACGGTGCCGACCTCGGCGACGAGGACGAAGCGGTCGTCCTGGCGGTGGACGGTCAGGCGGCCGCCGGCCTCGCGCGTCCGTGCGCGCAGGTTGGCCAAGCCGTTGCCGGGCGCGGCGTCCGCCGTGACCGACGAGACGCCGTCGTTGGTGACGGTCAGCCGGACGCCGCCGGGTATCGGGCGGGTCTCGATCTCGCAGGTCGTGGCGCGAGAGTGGCGCAGGACGTTGGTGACGGCCTCGCGCAGGACGACCGCGAGCGGCGACTCGGCGGACGGCGCGGGCGCGGCGTGCAGCTCGACCGCGACGGTGACCCCGGCGGCGGAGAGCGTCGAGCGGGCGCTCGCCACCTCCTCGGCGAACGACAGTCCGGCCGGCTCGGCGGTGATCGACCGCAGCGAGTGCAGCGCCTCCTCGGCGACCTCGCCGGCCTCGGCCAGCTGCATGCGCACGGCGCTCGGGTCGGTGCCGGCCAGCCGCCCGGCGAGCTCGGCCTTGAGCGCGATCGCGGAGAGTTGGAAGCCGAGCAGGTCGTGGGTGTCGCGGGCGATCCGGAGCCGTTCGCGCAGGACGGCGAGCCGGGTCAGCTCCTGGCGGGCGGCGACAAGCTGCTCGGCCGCGAGCGGGAGGCGGCACAGCGCGGCGACGGCGACCATGGCGAGAAGCCCCCAGAGCACCGTGTAGTACGTCCAGAGCGCGACCTGGGGTGGGTTGGCGAGGAGGTCGACGCCGTACTGGTGGAGCTGGAACAGCGCGGAGCCCACGACAAGCGTGCCGGCGGCCGCCCACGACCACGGCCGGCTTACGTGGAAGAGCACGACGCCGGCCACCGCACCCGCGTACTGCGGGGACGGGACCGTGGTGCCCCCGATGGCCGTGGCCGCGCCGAGCAGCACGATCTGGAGGGTGAGTGTCCAGCGCCACGCTGGCGGCGCGCTGCTGGAGCGTGGCCGGACGTGGTGCAACTGGAGCAGGCTCAGCGGCACGATCAGGGCGACGATGCACGCCAGCCGGGACGTGGAGATCGGCTCCAGCAGGCCCCACGCGTCGTGTGCGCGCGCGATGGTGGTGACGAGGAGGTCGACCTCGAGCACGGCCATGATCCCCCAGGCCAGCCATGGCGCGGCGGCGACCGGTCGCGGGCTCCGCGTGCCCCGCGAACGGTGCGGCTGGGTTGGTATCCGCACGTCGACCCCGCCGGGATCGAGCCCGACCCGGAGCCGGCCGCCGAGCCGCTCGACCTCCTCGGCGATGCCGTCCGTGGCCAGCGTGCCGGGTGTCCCGCCGGTGAAGCTCACGCGCATCGACGCCGAGCCGTCCAGCTCGATCCGGCAGGTACGCGGCGGAGTCCCGGCCAGGGCGTTGACCACCGCACGTCGCAGGATCGCGCCCAGCGCGGCGTCGACCGGCGCGGGCAGCCGGTCCGGCACGGAGCCGACCGTCACGTCGACGCCGGCGGCGGCGAGCACGGTGCGGGCGGCGGCCACCTCGCCGGCGAGTGAGCGGTCGCGGTAGTCGTCCGCGACGGTCCGCACCTGGGCCAGCGCCTGCCGGGCCTCGGCCGCCACCGCACCGGCGTCCTCGCGAGTCGGGCTGGCCTCGCCGTCGAGGCGCCGGGAGGTCGCGATGACCGAAGCCAGCCGCGCGCCGACCTCGTCCTGGAGGCGGCGGGCGATGCGCAGCCGCTCGCGCGCGACCTCGAGCGGGGCGCTGGCGGCCCGCGCCGCGTGCAGGTCCCGGACCAGTTCGCTGAGGCGGGAGATGCCGAACAGCAGCAACCCGTTGGCGATGGCCACGATGACCGCGTACGCCACCCGCGCGGGGACGACGCCGTCGGCGTCCGTCAGGCCCGGGTCGATCGCGATCCGGACGGCGAGGTCGCCCGACACGGCCAGCGCGGCCAGCGCCCACGACAGCCAGCCGGTGAACGTGAGCAGCACCGTGGCCACGACGAGCGCCGCCGGTGGGTTCCAGCGCCCGCCGAACACGAGGTACGGCCCGTAGGCAAGCAACACCTGCACGGCCAGCAGCAGGAGGGCGTGGGAACGGGACGGGCGGCGGAACGCGAACGCGATCTGCACGGCGCCGAGCGCCACGATGACGGCGGAGCCCAGCAACCGCTCGGCGGCGTCGAAGCCGGACTCGAAGCCGCCCCACGACATGAAGTGTTCGATGCGGTACGCGCAGTAGATGGCGACACACAGCACGACCGGGATCGTGGCGAGCCGGATCGGCTTGTCACCGGCCGGGTACACGGGCTGGATCCCTCCTCGACCGGTGTGCAATCTGCATGCGGGGGTGTGCGGCATGCGCCGGATGGCTCCTGCGAAGCACAGCCGAGATCGTGCGGCAGACACTACCTGGCCCAACCCCGCTCTGTGAACGTTTATGCAGGTCAAGCACGTTCACTGAGAGGCGAGCACCATGCATGATTCCGAGATCACCCCGTTTCGCATCGAGATACCGCAGGCGGACCTCGACGACCTGGCCGACCGGCTGGCCCGTACCAGATGGACGGAGGAGCTGCCCGAGAAGGAGGTCGTCGCCGGCGGCGCCGGCGCGCCCGTCCCGCCCGGCTGGGAGTACGGCGTCCCGGTCTCCTACGTCCGCGACCTGGTCGACCGCTGGCGCACGTCCTTCGACTGGCGCGCGAAGGAGGCGGAGCTGAACGAGTTTCCGCAGTTCACCACCGAGATCGACGGGCAGCGTATCCACTTCGTGCACGTCCGCTCCGCGCAGCCGGACGCCACCCCGCTCATCCTGACGCACGGGTGGCCCAACAGCTTCGTCGAGTACCTCGGGCTGGTGGGGCCGCTCACCGACCCGGCCGCGCACGGCCGCCCCGGCGCGCCGGCCTTCCACGTGGTGATCCCGTCGCTGCCCGGCTACACGTTCTCCGGGCCCACGCACGAGCACGGCTGGAACGCCCACCGGATCGCCGCGGCCTGGGCGGAGCTGATGCGCCGGCTGGGGTACGACCGGTACGGCGCGCACGGCAACGACTGCGGTTCGATCGTCTCCCCGCTGCTGGGCGAGCTGGACCGGGACCACGTCGCCGGGGTGCACGTGACGCAGATCTTCTCGTTCCCGATCGGGGCGGACGGCGAATTCGACGGGCTCACCGGCGAGGACTTCGGCGCGCTCCAGTTCGGCCAGGCGTTCGCCGAGCACGCCATCCACGACCGCTCGCAGCAGGCCCAGCCGCAGACGCTGGCGCACGCCCTGGCGGACTCGCCGGCCGGCCTGGTCGCCTGGGCCGGGCAGCTGTTCGGCACCGCGCTCAGCCCCGAGGACATCCTGACCAACGCGTCGCTGTACTGGTTCACCAACACCGCCGCGTCGGCCGCCCGGTTCTACTACGAGAACGCCCGCGCCGCGCAGACCGGCGAGCCGGCCGGGCCGACGACCGTGCCGATCGGCCTGGCCGCGTTCGCCTTCGACTTCCGGGCCGTCCGGCGGTTCGCGGAGCGGGACCACCACAACATCGTCGCCTGGAACACTTACGACCGTGGTGGGCACTGGGCCACCCACGACGCACCCGACCTGCTCGTCGAGGACATCCGCCAGTTCTTCGCCGCGCTGGCCCGTTGAAAGGACGTTGACGTGACATTTACGGTGCTCACCACCGCGCTCGACAGCTTGCGCCAGGTCACCGCCAGGGCCGCCGCCACCGGGCGGCTCGACGACCCGACCCCGTGCACGGACTGGACGGTGGCGCAGGTGCTGTTCCACGCCGCCGGCGACCAGCACGCCTGGGCGTCCATCGTCGGATCCGGCTCGCTGCCGTCCTACAACCCGTTCGACCCGCCGCGCCACCTCGACGGCGGCGTCGAGGAGGCGGTCGCGAAGGCGGTCGAGGCGGCCACCGCCGCCTGGGCCGGTGTCGACCCGACCAGCGAATCGGTGAACACGCCGCTGCCGCCCGTGCCGACGCTGGCGCCGGCTCTCGCGGCCGCCGCCTGCGCCCTCGACGCCGCCGTCCACGCCTGGGACGTCGCCGTCTCGACCGGCCAGCCGTCGCCGCTGACCGCCGCCCTGGCCGAGCAGCTGATGCCGGCCGCTCAGGCGACCGTCGAACCGCTGCGCGGGTTCGCCTACGCCAGTGCCCTTCCCGCCGAGGCCGGTGACGACCCGGCCGCCGCCCTGCTGCGCTACCTGGGTCGCGATCCACAGTGGACACCGGTGGGCAGCTGACCGGCAACCGGTCAAGGCAAGCGGGCGTCCCGGGCCACCGCCACATCGTGGCCCGGGACGCTTGTGCCGGCGTGGCTTCAGGTCGCGACCACCGTCTCGTCCCGGTCGGCGCCGGCGGCGGACGGCCAGGTACGGAAGCTCGACGTGCGGTAGGTGAAAGCGTTCATGCCGCACCTCGTCCTTCCGTCGGGTTCTCGAATCGCAGCGATGTTGCCACCCGGCGCTGACATAACGCTTGCGCGCCGCTGACGCGCGGGGCGGGGAGCATGCCTTGCGCCGGTATGCGAAAGTTACCCAGGCTCGATTTAGTCGGTTGGGCGTGTAGCGACGCTCGTTCACGGGGGAACTTCACTGGGGGAAGTCGAGTTCGGCGTTCTGGGCCCGTTGCGGGCCGTGGTCGACGGTGCGGCATTGGCGCTACCGGCGGAGAAGCATCGCGTGCTGCTCGCGGCACTGTTGCTGCGCGGCAACCAGGTGGTGCCGGTGTCCGAGCTGCTCGACCATCTCTGGGCGGACGCACCGCCGCCGGGTGCCCGTGCGGCGGTGCACACCTATGTCCACCGGCTGCGCCGCGCGTTCGGGCGGCCTGACGTGATCGTCACCAGCGGCGACGGTTACACCATCAACGTGCCTCCGGCGGCGCTGGACATGCACCAGTTCCGGGTGTTGCTCGACCGCGCCGACAAGGCGGCGCTCGAGGCCGACGCCACGGTCGAGGCCGCGTCCCTGCGCGCCGCGCTCTCACTCTGGCGCGGGCGGGCGCTGGCCGACGTGTCGTCGCAGTCCCTGCACGCGTACGCGCTGGCGCTGGACGAGGAGCGGCTGCGGGTCACCGAGCGGTGCGTCGAGGTGGAGCTGGCTCGCGGCCGGCACGCGGACCTGATCCCGGAGCTGCGCGGGCTGACCGCGGAACACCCGCTGCGGGAGCGGTACTGGCAGCAGCTGATGCTCGCGCTGTACCGCAGCGGGCGGCGGGCCGACGCGCTGGAGGCGTTTCGGACCATCGACCGCAAGCTGCGGCACGAGCTGGGCATCGAGCCGGGCGACGGGCTGCGCGAGCTGCACCAGGCCGTACTGGCCGGCGAGGTGAGCCCGGTGCCGGACCTCGCCCAGCCCGCGGTGCCGTCGCCGGTGGCGCCGCCCGCGTCGTGGACCACGCTCTCCACCCTCCCGCTCGACCTGCGTATGCACGTCGGGCGTGCGGATGTGATCGCGCGTGCGGAGCGCGAGCTGACGCCCGCCGACGGCGGCAGCGCGGTGCCGATGATGGCGATCTGGGGCCCGCCGGGCGTCGGCAAGACCGCGCTGGCCGTGCGGATCGCGCACCAGCTGCGCGACGCCTTCCCGGACGGCCAGTGGTACGTGCGGCTCGCCGGTGCGGGCGGCGGTGGCCGCGACCCGATGGACGTGCTCGCCGAGCTGCTGCACATGTCCGGGCTGGAGCCGTCGCACCTGCCCGCCCAACCGGACGCGCGCGCGGCCCTGTTGCGGGCCAGGCTGGCGGACCGCCGGGTGCTGCTGCTGTTGGACGACGCCGCCGACGCGGCGCAGATCCGGCCGCTGCTGCCTGGCATCGCCGGACCCGTACTGCTCGTGACCAGCCGCGCCGACCTGCGCGGTCTCGCCGCCCTGCACGACGTCCGGGCGGTCACGCTCGACGTGCTGTCGCCGGACGAGGCGCGGACGCTGCTGGCGGAGCTGATCCCCGACGTGGCGGCCGAGTCGCCCGAGCTGATGAGCGAGCTCGCCCGGCTCTGCGGCTACCTGCCACTGGCACTGCGACTGGCCGCCGCGAACCTGATCCGGCGCCCGCACGCCGACGTGGCGCGGTACATCAGCCAGCTCAAGGCCGGCGACCGGCTGCGCTACCTGGCCGTCGCCGGCGATCCGGAAGCCGCCGTCCGGGCCACGTTCGCCCTTTCGTACACGGCGCTGACGGCACCGGCGGCGCGGCTGTTCCGGATGCTCGGCCTGGTGCCGGGGGCCGACATCACCAGCGCGGCCGCCGCGGCGCTGCTCGGTGTGCCACCGGCCGACGCCGAAGACCTGATGGACCAGCTGACCGCGCGGAGCCTGCTGGGCCAGTACCGCGCCGGCCGCTACCAGCCGCACGACCTGTTGCGGATGTACGCCGCCGAGCTGGCCGCCGCCGAAGAGCCGGAGTCCGAACGGCGCTGCGCGCTGCGGCGCCTGTTCGACCACTGCGTGCGGGCCGTGGACGCGGCCGGCGCCGTCCTCTACCCCGACCTGGCCCGCCTGGGCCGGCCCGCGCCCGAGCCGACCGCACCGGTGGCGTTCGACTCCGCGACCACCGCACTGTCCTATTTGGACGCCGAGCGGCTCAACCTGGCCGCGGGCATCACCGCCGCCGCGGAAATCCTGCCGGAGTACGCGTGGCATCTGGCCGACGCGCTGCGCGGCTACTTCCACTCGCACAGCACGACAGACCAGTGGCGGGCCGCGGTCGCCACCGGACTCGCCGCGGCGGTCCGCGCCGGCGACCTGCCGGGCCAGGCCGTGATGCACCTCAGCCTCGGCACCCTGTCCTGGCAGCTTGCCCGGTACGAGGAGGCGCTGCACGAGATGGAGCAGGCCCGCGCCATCAGCAATGCCGCCGGACTGTCCACTGTGGAGGCCGCCGCGCTGAGCAACGCCGGCGTAGTGCACCTGGAGCTCGGTCACCTGCCCGAAGGCTCCGCGATGTTCCGCGCGGTCCTCGACCTCACCCGCGGCGGCGGCCACGAGTTCATGACGGCGAACGCCCTGGTGAACCTCGGCGGCGCCTACCTGGAGATGGGCGACTACGCGGCTGCCGAGGACGCCAGCCTGCGGGCGTGCGCGCTGTGCGACCGCATCAACTCACCGCACTCGGGCGCGGTGGCCCGCGCCAACCTCGGCCAGGTGTACCGGGCGCAGGGCCGGCTGGAGGAGGCCACGGCCCGGCTCGGCGAGGCGCTCGCCTGCTTCGAAGACCTGCGCTCGTCCGCCGACAAGGCCGAGGCGATGGCAAACCTCGCCTCGGTGCACCGCGACGCCGGCCGTCTCGACGAGGCGCTGGCGATGGCCACCGCCGCCGTGATCCTGTCGCGTGACCTCGACGTGCCACGCGTCGTGGCCGAGACGCACATCGCGCTGGGCAGCGTCCACCTGGTACGCCGGGAGTACGCGGCCGCCCCCGCGCACTTCCAGACCGCGCTGGCCCTGACGGGCGACGGCGGCCAGCGGCGCAGCGCGACCAAGGCCCGCATCGGACTGGCCCACACGAGCCGATGCCTGGGCGACCCCGAGGCCGGAGCGGCCTGGGCCCGCGAGGCCATCGCCGACGCGACGGCGCACGGGCTCCGCACGCAGCACGGCGCCGCGCTGACCGCCCTCGCGTTCGCCGAACTCGCCCGCGGAGACCTCGAGGCGGCCGCACGGCACGCGCGGGCCGCCCTCGAAATCCACCAGGCCACCGGATACGTCCTGGCCGCGGCGCACGCCCAGCGGATCCTCGACCAGATCCCCTGAAGCCGGCCGCCTACAGACTTTCGGAGCCGGGGTGGCCTCGACCCCCTATTTAGACAGAGGTTTGAGCTACCGCGATGTCCGTCGTGGTCCAGACCGCTGCTCCCGCGGCCTCACCCATCCGCCGCCGGTCGCGCCGGCGGGGTCGACGTTTGTCCACAATGTCTGTTCCCGGATCGGGATCCGGGAAAGCAACAGGGGTTACGTCGCCGCGAGTAACCGTCGCGACGGTGTGCGCGGCGCGGGAATCGAGATCTAGGAGGCTGGTTACGCTGCGTCTGGATAGCGGAGGTAGGGTCCGCGAAGACCGCCTTCGGGGCTTGTCTCGCGGACCTGGCAGTGGACGGCCGGGGGTTTCGGCGAGCGCTGCGAGCCGCCGGCCGGGAACGGTGCCCGCGGGAGCATACGGTCCGCAGCTGACGCGGACATGGGCAAAAATATGCTTCGAAGAAACGCCACGACGGGGCGCGTAGCCGTACCCCGGCCCGGGACCCGCAGGAGTCGTTTCATGGCCGCTCCGACGTGTCGTCCGCGCTCCTGGTTCCGCGAAAGTCGGATGTGTAGCCGCCGTACGGAGGTTAACGTCCAGCTTCATGAGGATCACCACCTTACGCACCGAACGCCTCGAGCTTCGTCCGGTACGCGACGACGACATCGACCGGATCCTGGAGTACCGCAACCTGCCCGAGGTCAACCGGTGGCTGCTGCACACCGAGGTCGACCCGGTGTCCCTCCGGGCGGTGTGGCGGAAGGCGGCCGAGGATCCCGACGACCACAGCGTCGCGGTGACCCTCGACGGCGTGGTGATCGGCACCGTCTCGCTGGAGCTCCTCGACGGCATGGGCCAGCCCGGCATGCCGGCGCGGACGGAGGCGCTGCTGGGCTACATCTTCGACCCGGCGTACGGCGGCCACGGCTACGCGACCGAGGCTGTCACCGCGATGGTGGCGCACGCGTTCGACCGGCTGGGCGTTCGACGGATCACCGCCGGCTGCTTCGCGGACAACCTCCCCTCGGTGCGGATCCTGGAGAAGGTCGGCATGCGTCGTGAGCAGCACGGCGTCGGCGACTCCTGGCACGCCGAGCTGGGCTGGGTGGACGGCTACACCTACGGCCTGCTCGCCGACGAGTGGCGCCGCGGGACGGCACCATAGGGTCGGAAGATCAGTCGTAACCGGGCGCGCGCGAGGCCAGGTACAGCACCACCACGATGGCCAGAATCAGCGATACGAGCGCCAACGCGACGAGCAGCAGGTCGGTGCCGCAGGTGCGCCCGCGGCGAACGGGGCCGGGCTCCAGGTTCCTCATCGCCACCTCCGTGCGTTTACGCACGGCGGCCTCGCGACGCTGCGTACCTTTCCGGCGGTGAGGTAGGCGGATCGGAGCGCTGAGACGTCTATGGGACGTGGGAGGGCGGCAGGAGGACTTCGCGGAGTTCTACGCGACGTACCGGGACGGGTGCCTGCGAGCGGTGCTGGCCACGGTCGGTGACCGGACGCTTGCGGAGGATCTCGTCGCGGAGGCGTTCGCCCGCGCGTGGGGCGTCGTGGAGCAAGGTCAGCCGCCACCCGCCCCGCAAGCGTGGGTGGTCCGCACCGCGTACAACACGCACGTGTCGTGGTGGCGCTGCGGATCTTCCTCGACCTCGACACCCAGGCCACGGCCCGCGTGCTGGACATCGCGGCGGGCACCGTGACGGCGCACTTGTCGCGTGCCGTCGCCTCGCTACGCGAGCAGCTGGCCACCATCGACGCTCGGGACGGTGGAAAATGACCGACAACCAGGTGCTGGACGCCCTGAGAGAGTCTTTCGCCGGCGTGCGGATGACCCGTCCATTGGAGACGGTCCTGGCACGCGGGCGCGGCCACCGCCGCTGGCGGTGGCCGCGGCGGGATGCGCGCTGATGCTGGCGGCGGGGCTGGTGCTCGCCGCGGCCGGCGGTCCGCGGGACGTGCGGCCGCCCGACCGCGCCGACACCACCCGACCCCAGCTGGCCGCGGCGGGCGCACCGGCAATCGTGCGGATCGGCACCTGCACCTGGCCGTCCCCGAGCCGCGACTACCGCGGCGAGGGGTTCAGCGCGGGCGTGATGGCGCCGGGCGGCACGGTCACCTGCGCACCCTGACCCGAAGCGTGCCCGCACAGCCGCGTGATCGGTTTCGCGGCTCGGTTGACCTCGTGCTGTATACAAGAATGGTCCATAGTGGATACGTCTCGACACGGGGGAGACACAAGTGTCCAAGCTTCAGAGAGTTGGCGGCATCGCCTTGGCCGTCCTAGTGGCGGCGGCAGGTGTTTCGAGTGGTGGTGCGGCCTTCGCCGCCGCTCCCACCACCGACATCGTCGGCGCCGGCGCGGTCGGCGCCGTCAAGGACCGCTACATCGTCGTTCTCAAGGACAAGAAGGCCACCGCCGCGGGCGTGGCCACCGAGGCCAAGGCCCTGACCAGGGCGTACGGCGGCGCGGTGAGCCACACCTACACCGCGACGGTGCGGGGCTACGCCGCGCGGATGACCGAGGCGCAGGCGCGGAAGGTGGCGGCCGATCCGGACGTCGACTACGTCGAGCAGGACAGCAAAGTGTCCAAACACGACACTCAGCCCAACCCGCCGTCGTGGGGGCTCGACCGGGTCGACCAGCAGTGGCTGCCGTTCGACAGGTCCTTCACCTACCCGACCGCGGCGGCGAACGTGCACGCGTACGTCCTCGACACCGGCATCTACATCGCCCACCAGCAGTTCGGTGGCCGCGCCGGCTACGGATACGACGCCGTCGAGATCGACGAGCGCCTCCGGGACGGCGACGACATCCCGGAGGACTGCGACGGCCACGGCACGCACGTGGCCGGCACCATCGGCGGCCGTGACTACGGTGTCGCCAAGGGCGTGCGGCTGGTCGCCGTGCAGGTCATCGACTGCCAAGGTGGCGGATACACCTCCGAGATCATCGCCGGCGTGGACTGGGTGACCGCCAACGCCGTCAGGCCCGCGGTGGCCAACATGAGCCTCGGCATCAAAGAGCCGGCGAGCGAAATGGCCGCCCTGGACGCCGCGGTGCGCGCGTCGATCGCGTCCGGCATCAGCTACGCCGTGTCCGCCGGCAACGGCGACCTGACCGGTCGCCCCCTCGAGGCCTGTACCCAGTCGCCGGCCCGGGTGCCCGAGGCGATCACCGTCGGCGCCACGGACGAGGCCGACTTCCGCATCACGTCGACCAACTACGGCTCCTGCGTGGACATCTTCGCGCCCGGCCACCAGATCGCGTCGTCCGTCCCCGGCAGCGACACCGCCGTCGACCGGTACACCGGCACCTCGATGGCGAGCCCGCACGCCGCGGGCGCGGCCGCCCTGCTGCTCTCCGCCAACCCGGCGTGGACTCCGGAGCAGGTGCGCAACAGGATGGTCGGCGCGGCGACCCGGGGCGCCGTGCGCAACGCGCGGTCGACCGACCGGCTGCTCCGCATCGGTTCCGGCCTTCCGCCGACCACCGGCCTGCGCGCGCTGGCCAACAACAAGGTCGTCACCACGCCGAGCGGGGGCGCGTCGCCGTTGATCGCCAGCGCCGGCGTCGTCAACACCTGGGAGCAGTTCGACCTGGTCGACGCCGGCACCGGGTACATCGCGTTTCGGGCCAGGTCCAACGGCAACTACGTCTCCGCGGAGAGCGCCGGCACCAAGCCACTGATCGCCAGCCGCCCCGCGATCGGTGACGGGGAAAGGTTCGAGCTCGTCGACAACGCGGACGGCACGATCAGCTTCAAGGCGAAGGCGAACGGCAATTACGTCTCGGCGGAAAGCGCCGGCACCAAGCCACTGATCGCCAGCCGCCCCGCGATCGGCACCTGGGAGAAGTTCGCCTGGGCGTCGCCGGTGTCGGTGATCAGCTTGCGGGCCGCCGCGAACGGCAAGATCGTCTCGGCCGAGAGCGCCGGCGCCAAGCCACTGGTCGCCAGCCGCACGGCGGTCGGCACCTGGGAGAAGTTCGACATGATCGACCTCGGCAACGACACGATCGCGCTGCGGGCGCACGCCAACGGCAGGTACGTCACGGCTGAGGGCGCCGGCGCCCAGCCGCTGATCGCCAGCCGCACCGCGATCGCCTCCTGGCAGACCTTCTACCTCGACCACCAGGGCGTCGGCATCGCGCTCCGATCCGCCGCCAACGACCGCTTCGTCTCCGCCGACAACGCCGGCGCCTCCCCGCTCATCGCCAAACGCGTGGAAACCGCCGAATGGGAGTGGTTCTCCTACCAGTACTGACGACAAAAAGTCCACTCGCGGCCGCCGCGAGCCTGGTCGGTGCCGCGCTCACGGTGGAGGCGGTGGCCCGATGGGCGCGGACGCCACCGCCCCACCGCGCCACCTTCCGCCGGGCTGTGGTGGGGGCCGCGGTCGCCCTCGGCTGTTTCTGGGGCTGCGCCGTCTACGCCCAGCAGACCGGCGCACGGCTGGCGGCGTCGTGGGCGGCGGACCCGCGGCAGCGGCCGGCGGCGGTCATCCACAGCACCGAGGATCTGCGGCTGTCGGGCGCCTGCGTCGTCGTGACCCAGGCGCCCGGCAAGGACGGCGACTACCGCTACCGGTACTCCGGCTTTCGGCTTCTCATCTACAGCAACCAGCGCTGGTTTCTGATACCGGAATGCTGGCGGTCGAACGGACCCGCCGCGGCGGTCGTCCTGGTGGACGACAGCAGGCTGCGGGTCGAGCTCGCACCACCGTAACCCCGGCGTCGACCGGTCACGCCACGGTGAACTGGCTCTGGCTGACCACCGTGCCGTTACGCAGGAACTTCCAGGTGATCTGCCGGAACGCGAAGAAGAACTGGACCGCGCCGCCGGCGTCGACCGCCACGTGCGTGAGGACCGCGTCGGCGAGGTCGACCCCCAGGTACGCCGTGGCCGCACACCGCTTGGCGTCGGTACACAGCGTCAGCGCCACCGTGCGCATGTGACGGCCGGTGGTGACATTGCGGAACAACGCCGGGTATCCCGCGTCCAGCACCCCGGTGACCTGGAGGTCGGCCACCTGCGGCTTGCCGGCGCCGCCACCACCCGCGGTGACCGGCGACTTGACCACGTCGGAGAACTTGACCACGTCGATGCCGCCGGCGATCGCGGTGCCCTCCCCGGTGACGCCATCCACGACGATCCCGCCCTGCACCGCTCCCGGGGCAGGCACCGCCAACGCGGCCACGATCGGCGCGGCCGCGGGTGCCGGCAGGGCCGCGCTCGAAGCGTTCGCCACCTGCACGCCGCCAACGGCTACCCCGGCTGCCACGACGACGACGACAGCGGAAACCAGCACGCCGCGGCCGCCCGTCCATCCCCTCATGCCCATCTGCGCATCCCCCTCCAGACACCGGCCACCCACCGCGGGCGGCCACATCCCATACGACGATCCGGCGCTCGGAGGGTCACTGTCAGCCGGTCATCCCCGACTGTCGCCTTCCGGACCCATCCGGAGCATCGCCGGAACACGGCTGGTCGGCGCATAGACCGGACCGCGTCCGCGATGACAGCGGTCGCGGGGCGGCGGGAAGCACCTCGGGACCGTACCGCTGGCAGAATGGGCGCGTGGACGCGCCGGCGGTTTCCTATGACGACCTGGACCGGCTGGCGGATGCCGGGCGCTGGCAGGAGCTGCTCCATTTCGCCGCCAAGGTGGACGGGGCACCGCTGGGGCAGCGGCGGGAAGTGGCCCACGTCGTGGCGTTGGAAGCACCGGCCCGCGTCGCGGTCGCCGCCGCCGAGCTGTTTCCCGATGAGGACACGGCGTTTCCGGGACCTCTGTGGGAGGTGGTCGCCCACCGTCCGTGGCGAGACCTCGAACCGCATTTCACCAACGCGCGCACCCGCTACCTGGTCGCCCACACTCGTGTACTGCACGGCGAGGATCTGCGTGGCGTCACGGATCTGGAGTCGCCGCGGCCCGGTCCCCCGCTGAAGCTGGAGCCGTGGGAGTCTGCCCGCTGGGACGGCGAGTGGGACATACCCACATATGACCGCAGGGGTGGCTCGGGCTGCGTCATCTGGGCTTTTCCTCGTGAGCGGCCCGATCCTGTCGCGCTGCCGCCGAGCGAGGTCGCACCGGCACACCACGACGCGGTGCCGGTGCTCGACGCACTGTCCGAGGCGGTCGAGGCGAGTGCGTATCGCGGCACCGCGTGGGAGGCGGCGTCGGTCGTCGCCGCGTCCGGGGACGCCTGCCAGGCCTGGCAGGTCCCGTTCGCGGACGCGTATCCCCACCTGGTGCATCTGGCCAGCGGCGAACGACCCTACGAGTACTGGACCGGGCAGGCCATCGGGCGGATCGCGCTGTGGACGGCGTTGGCCGCCATGGCCGGCACCACCACCGGCGCCGACCCGAAGCCGGTCACGGCCCTCGTCGAGCGGCTGCGGTGCGTCGGTTGGCGGGAGGCCGACGAACCCGGCTGGTACCTGCATCTGGCCCTGGAAGATCCCGACCAGGAAATCGCCTGGGTCGTCACCGGCCACGACTCCGACTAGGCCGGCGGGCTCTCCGTCCACAGACGACGGTTACTGATCGTGAATCCCGAAACTACGTGATGTGTGCGTCTTCCGCTGCTGCGAGTGTCCCTCTCGTCGGGCTGCGGAGGGAAAGCGATGCGTCCTGCGGTGGGAGCGCCACGAGTACGACCGGCGGTGCGATCGGACCGGTGGCTGCGCGACTGGGCGCCGGACGACCCGGTCTTCTGGGAAAGGACCGGCCGGCGCATCGCACGGCGCAACCTCGCCCTCACCATCCTCACCGAGCACATCGGCTTTTCCGTGTGGGGTTTGTGGCCGGTGCTCGTGGTGTTCATGACCCCGGGACACGGCTTCACACTCACCGGCGCGGACAAGTTTCTGCTGGTGACCGTCGCGACCCTGGTCGGCGGCGCGGCGCGGCTGGGGTACCCGGTGGGGCTGGCGCGCTACGGCGGCCGGCTCTGGGCGGCGGCGAGCACCGCGGCGTTGCTGGTGCCCTGCGCGCTGACCGCGGTGTTCCTGCACCGGCCGCAGACGCCGCTGTGGGTCTTCCTGCTGCTCGCCGCCCTGACCGGCCTCGGCGGCGGGAGTTTCGCCTCGTCGATGGCCAACGTCAACCTCTTCTACCCGGAGACGTCGAAGGGCGCCGCGCTCGGTCTCACCGCGGCCGGCGGCAACCTCGGGATCCCCGCGATCCAGCTGCTCGCCCTGTTCGTGCTGATGGGCGAGCGGGGGCATCCGGCGACGGTGGCGCTGGTCTACCTGCCGCTGATCGTGGTGGCCGCCGCGGGCGCGCTGCTGTTCATGGACAGCGTGCCGATGAACCGGCCACCCACCGGTGCCCCGGTGCTGCTGAACCCGGCCACGTGGACAATCTCGCTGCTGTACGTCGGCACGTTCGGCTCGTTCATCGGCTACAGCTTCGCGTTCGGGCTTGTCTTGCAGGCCGAGTTCGGCATGGATCCGCTGCGGGCGGCGTCGGTCACGTTCGTCGGTCCGCTGCTGGGCTCGCTGGCCCGGCCGCTCGGCGGGCGCGTGGCCGACCGGTGGGGCGGGGCACGGGTGACCCGCTGGGTCTTCCTGGTGATGGCGTCGGCGACCGTGCTGGTGATCGCGGCCAGCGCCGCCGGCTACCTGGTCGCCTTCCTCACCGGGTTTCTGCTGCTGGTCGTGGTCAGCGGGTTCGGCAACGGCTCCACGTACAAGATGATCCCGGAGGTTTTCGGCGCGCACCGGCACACCGCGGCGGTGATCGGCTTCGCCGGCGCGGTCGGGGCGCTCGGCGGGGTGGCGGTCAACCTCGCGTTCCGGTTTTCCTACCAGGACGCCGCGGGCACCGGCGCGCCCACTTTCGTCGGCTTTCTCGCGCTCTACGTGTCCTGCCTGTTCGTGCTCGGGCGGAGGCGGGTGTGACCACCGTGGACTCGCACTGCCCGTACTGCGCGCTCCAGTGCGGCATCACGCTGGAGGGCGCCGGCGGGTCGCCGGCGGTGCGCGTGGCGCCCAGGGACTTTCCGACCAACCGCGGGCGGCTGTGCGGCAAGGGATGGTCCGCGGCATCGGTGCTGGCCGCTCCCGACCGGTTGACCACGCCGTTGCTGCGCCGGGACGGGCGGCTGCGGCCAGCCGGCTGGGACGAGGCGCTCGACCTTGTCGCCGCGCGGATCACCGCCATCCGGCGGGCGGCCGGACCGGACGCGGTCGCGGTCTTCGGCGGCGGCGGGCTGACCAACGAGAAGGCGTACCAGTTGGGCAAGTTCGCGCGGGTCGCGCTGGGCACCTCGCAGATCGACTACAACGGGCGGTTCTGCATGTCGTCGGCCGCGGCGGCCGGGCAGCGCGCGTTCGGCGTCGATCGCGGGCTGCCGTTTCCGGTGACCGATCTGGACGGTGCCGACGTGGTCCTGCTGGCCGGCGCCAACCCGGCGGACACCATGCCGCCGCTGCTCGCCCACCTGGAGGGCGCCCAGCTCATCGTGGTGGACCCGCGCCGCTCGGCGACCGCGCGGTGGGCGGTCAGCCGGGGTGGGTTGCACCTGCGCCCGGAGCCCGGCACCGACCTGGCGGTGGCGCTCGGCCTGCTGCACGTCGCGCTCGCCGAAGGATGCTGCGACAAGGAGTACATCGCGGCCCGCACCACCGGCGTGGAACGGGTGCGCCGCCTTGTCGCGGCGTGGTGGCCGGAGCGGGTCGAGCGGGTCAGCGGGGTCGGCGCCCCCGAGCTGCGCCGGGCGGTGGCGCTGCTGGCCGGTGCCCGCCGCGCGGGCCGCGGGGTGTACGTCCTCACCGGACGCGGGGTGGAGCAGCACGCCGACGGCACGGCGACGGTCGGCGCCTTCATCGACCTGGCGCTCGCACTCGGACTTCCGGGTACGCCGGGCAGCGGGTACGGCACGCTCACCGGGCAGGGCAACGGGCAGGGCGGCCGCGAGCACGGGCAGAAGGCCGACCAGCTGCCCGGGTACCGGCGCATCGACGACCCGGCGGCCCGCGCGCACGTCGCGGCGGTGTGGGGTGTGCCGGCCGACTCCCTGCCCGGCCCCGGCCGGTCGGCGTACGAGCTGCTGGACGCCGCGGGCACTCCCGGCGGCCCGCGGGCGCTGCTCGTGTTCGGCTCCAACCCGGTGGTCTCCGCACCGCACGCCGGGCACGTGGCCGACCGGCTGGCCGCGCTCGACCTGCTGGTGGTCGCCGACTTCGTGCCCTCGGAGACGGCCGCCCTCGCACACGCGGTGCTGCCTGTGACGCAGTGGGCGGAGGAGGACGGCACGATGACCAACCTCGACGGCCGGGTATTGCGCCGCCGCCGGGCGGTTGCCCCGCCGCCCGGCGTGCGATCCGACCTCGACGTGCTGCACGGACTCGCGATCCGGCTGGGGCAGCCCGCCGGGCGGTTTCCCACCTCGCCCCGCCGGGTCTACGACGAGCTGCGCGCCGCGTCGGCCGGCGGCCCGGCCGACTACCGGGGCATCACCTGGGAGCGGTTGGAGGCGGGTGCGGCGCTGCACTGGCCGTGCCCGAGCCCTGACCATCCGGGGACACCGCGGCTGTTCACCGAACGGTTCGCCCATCCGGACGGACGGGCCAGGTTCACCGCCACCGGGTACGTCGGGGCGGCCGAGCAGCCGGACGGCGCGTTCCCGGTGCGGGTCCTGACCGGGCGGCTGCTCGCGCACTACCAGTCCGGGGCGCAGACCCGGCGGGTACCGGCTCTGCTGGAGGCCGAGCCGGTGGCCTCGGTGGCGATGCACCCGGACACGGCGGCCCGCGCGGGGCTCGCCGACGGCACCCGGGCGCGGCTCGTGGGGCGCCGCGGCACCGCGTCGGTCACCGTCCGAATCGACGCCGATCTGCCGCCCGGTACGGTCTTCGTGCCGTTCCACTTTCCGGGTGAGCAGCGGGCCAACCTGTTCACCGATCCCACACTCGACCCGGTCTCCCGGATGCCGAGCTTCAAGGTGTCCGCGGTCCGCCTGGAGCCCGACCCGCGCGGGGAGGCCCGATGAGGTCCGGGCGCGGCGCGCGTGTCGTGGTCGTCGGCTACGGCATGGCCGGCCACCACCTCGTCGAAGAGCTGCGGCGGCGCGGCGTGGACGCTCCGGTGACCGTGCTGGCGGCCGAGCGGCGGCCGGCATACAACCGGGTGATGCTCTCGGCCGTGCTCGCCGGCACCGCCACCGCCGACACCGTCGAGCTGCCCCGCGTCGACGCGGACCTGCGGCTGGGCATGCCGGCGGTCCGGCTCGACGCCGCCGCCCGCCGGGTGTGGCTCGCCGACGGCACCAGCCTCGGGTACGACCACCTGGTCCTGGCCACCGGATCCCGGCCCCTGCTGCCGCCGGTGCCCGGCCTGTCCACTGTGGATGGCGCACCCGCCGAGGGCATTCTCACGTTCCGCACCGTCGACGACTGTGACGGCATCGCGCGGCTGTCCGACCATGGGCCGGTCGCGGTGCTCGGCGGCGGCCTGCTGGGCGTCGAGGCGGCCCGCGGGCTGGCCGGGCGCGGCGCGACCGTGGTGCTGGTGCATCCGGCCGGTCACCTCATGGAACGGCAGCTCGACCCGGGCGCCGGCGCCGTGCTGGCGGACGCGGTACGCGCGTACGGCGTGCAGGTCCGGGTCGGCGTCGGTGCCGCGTCGTGGACGCCGGGGCCGGTCAGCGGCGGCACCCTCAAGCTCACCGACGGCACGTCCCTGGAGTGCGCGGGTGTGGTGGTGACCGCCGGCGTGGCGCCCGAGGTCGACCTGGCCCGCACCGGTGGCCTGCTGGTGCGGCGGGGCGTCGTGGTGGACGACCGCCTGGCGACCTCGGCACCGGGTGTTTCCGCCATCGGCGAGTGCGCCGAGCACCGCGGCCGCTGCTACGGGCTTGTGGAGCCCTGCTGGGAGCAGGCGCGGGTGCTGGCCGACCTGATCTCCGGCGCCGCACCGCAGGCCCGGTACACGGGTACCCCGCAGGTCGTCCGGCTCAAGGCCCGCGGCATCGACGTGGCCGTGGTGGGTGAGGTGCCCGACGCCGCGGGTGTCGAGACCGTCTGCGTGTCCGACGCCGGGCGCGGCCGGTACGGCGTGCTCGCCATCCGCGCGGAACGCCTGGTCGGCGCCCTGCTGGTGGGGCTTCCCGATGCCGCCGGGCCGGTGACGCGGCTGCTCGACTCCGGCGCGCCGGTGCCGGCCGACCGGCTCGGTCTGCTGCTGCGCGGCGACACCGACCAGGTGACGGAGCCGGTCGGCGCGCTGCCGGACGCGGCGCTGATCTGCCGGTGCCTGGGCGTGACGAAAGGGGCGCTTGTGACGGCACGGCGCCTGGGGGTGGAGGGTCTTGACGGGGTGCGGGCGGCCACGCGCGCCTCGACCGGCTGCGGCGGCTGCGCCCGGACCCTCACCGAGCTGTGGAGCTGGCTGGACGCCGAGGCCGCGTGAGCCCTGGGGGTGCCCAGGGCGCACGCGGCCTCGGCGAACCGCTCCACCTCTTCCATGCCGTACTGGCTCAAACCTCTTCCATGCCGTACTCGGCGAACTTCCGCATGATGTCGTCGGTGTACTCGATTCCCGGCGGCTGCGGCTCGCCCGGCACCACCGGGTGGCCGATGTCGAGGAAGAACTGCTCGAACCCGCCGGGCAGAAAGAACCCGAGCATCTTCACGGTCGACTCGCTGACGTTCTTGAAGGCGTGCGGCGCGCCCCGCGGGATGTAGATGAACGATCCGGGCTGGGCGATGAACGTGTCGCCGTTCGCCTGGAGCTCCAGCTCACCCTCCAGCAGGTAGAACGCCTCGTCCTCGTTGCGGTGGATGTGCAGCGGCGGGCCACTGCCCGGCTCCACCAGGGCCTCGAGCAGGCCGAGGGGACCGCCGGTCGACTCCTTGCTCGCCTTGACCGTGTACCGGTCGCCGAGGAAGGTCCACACGCTCGGGCCCTCACCGGCCGGCACGTACTGCGCTTGCTTACCACTTTGCAGGTGCAGGCTCACTATGTCCCTCCGTTCGTACGTCGCCGAGGCAACGATGGACCGCCGCGCGCGGTCGGCACATCACGTCTTCACGCGTTGTCGGGGGCCATAAAGCATCCCGTACTTACGTGATGTAGCGCGCCGCCCGAGCCGACATGCTGAGGCGACTCAACCCGATCGAGAAAGGCTGGTAGATGACCACGTTGTCGCGTCGACGACTGCTGCGCCGCACGGCCGTGCTCAGTGGTGCGGTGCTGGGCGGTTCGGCCCTGGCGACCGGCGCCGAGGCGTCCGGCGCACCGGCACCCGCCGGCGCCGCCGAGGTCGCTCCGACGACCGTGCGGCGCGGGGACGCGCGCTACGCGGGCCTGACCCGTGGTCAGAACAACCGGTTCGTCAGCTCCCCCGACGAGATCTGCCTCCCCCGCACTACCGGGCAGGTGGTCCGGGCGGTGCAGGACGCGGTGCGGGCCGGCCGGCGGATCTCGGTGCGCAGCGGCGGGCACTGCTACGAGGGGTTCGTCGACCACCGCGAGGTCAAGACGATCGTCGACATGTCCGAGATGAAGGGCATCCGCTACGACCCCACCCGCAACGCGGTCGAGGTCGAGGTCGGTGCCAGCCTCGGCCAGCTCTACTACACGCTGTTCAAGCGGTGGGGCGTCGTCCTGCCCGGCGGCGCCTGCTACTCGGTCGGTGTCGGAGGGCACGTGCCCGGCGGTGGATACGGCCAGATCAGCCGCAAGCACGGCTTGATCATCGACCACATGTACGCGGTCGAAGTCGTGGTCGTCGACCAGCAGGGACGCGCGCAGGCCGTCGTGGCCACCCGCGACCCGTCCGACCCCAACCGGGACCTCTGGTGGGCGCACACCGGCGGTGGCGGTGGCAGCTTCGGCATCGCCGTGCGCTACTGGTTCCGCTCCCCCGGCGCCACCGGCACCGATCCCGCCCGGCTGCTCCCGGCGGCGCCGTCCGAGCTGTGGATCAGCTCGGTCTCGTGGGACTGGGACGGGATGACCGCCGACCGCTTCGCCCAACTGATCCGCAACTACGGCACCTGGCACGAGGCCAACAGCGCCCCCGACTCGCCGTACGCGGACCTGACCGCCCGCCTGGAGCCGACCACCCGCGCCGCCGGCCCGTTCAGCATGACCATGCAGATGGACGCGACCGCCCCCGACTCCGAGCGGCGGCTGCGCGCGTTCGTCGCCGCGGTCAACGACGGGGTCGGTGTCGAGCCCACCGTGACGCAGCACCGCCGGATGCCGTACCTGCACGCCACCGGGTGGCCGGCGGTCTGGATGCACGCGCCGACCGACCGGTACAAGTACATGTCCAGCTACCACCGGCGCGGGTTCACCGAGGCGCAGATCGCGGCGCTGTACCAGGGCCTCACCGAGACCGACTACGACCACCCGGTCTTCGTGGTGACGATCGCCGGCTACGGCGGCAGGGTCAACGCGGTCGACCCGTCGGCGACCGCGGACTCGCACCGCGACTCGGTCATGAAGCTGCTCTGGGGCACCGCCTGGGCCAACCCGGAGGACGACGAAAAGCACCTCGCCTTCCACCGGGGCGTCTACCACGCCGTCTACGCCGACTCGGGCGGCGTTCCGGTGCCCAACAACGTCACCGACGGGTGCTTCATCAACTACGCCGACGCCGACCTGAGCGACCGGCGCTGGAACTCGACCGGGGTGGCCTGGCACGACCTGTACTTCAAGCACAACTACCCGCGTTTGCAGCAGGTCAAGGCCGCGTGGGATCCGCTGAACGTGTTCTCGCACGCCCAGTCGATCCGGCTTCCCGGTCAGCAGTAGCGAAAACACCACGAGGAAAGGGCAAGAACGTGTCCACGCTTGAGGGCAAGGTGGCGCTGGTCACCGGCGGCAGCCGCGGCATCGGCGCCGCGATCGCAACCCGACTGGCCAAGGAGGGCGCCGATGTGGCTCTCACCTACGCCACCACGGGGGAACGGGCGAAATCCGTAGCGGACGCGATCAAGGCGGAGGGTCGGCGCGGGCTGCCGATCCAGGCCGACAGCGCGGACCCGCAGGCGGTGGTGGCGGCGGTCGAGCGCACGGTCGCCGAGTTCGGCCGGTTCGACATCCTGGTCAACAACGCCGGCAACTTCCCTTACGGCCCGATCGACAAGGTGACCCTGGAGGAGATCGACACCTCCTTCGCGATCCACGTCAAGTCCGCGTTCGTGGCCGCGCAGGCCGCCCTGCCGCACATGCGCGAGGGTGGGCGGATCATCAGCATCGGGTCCTGCTGGGCCGAGCGCGTACCGGTGACGGACGTGACGCTGTACTCGCTGTGCAAGACCGCGCTGATCGGGTTCACCCGCGGCCTGGCGCGTGACCTCGGCCCGCGCGGCATCACCGTCAACCTGGTCCACCCGGGCCCGACGGACACCGAGATGAACCCGGCCAGCGACCCGGCGGCCGAGTCCGAGCGCCTGCTCACCGCGTTGGGGCGGTACGGCACGCCGGACGAGATCGCCGCCACCGTCGCCCACCTCGCCGGGGAGGGCGGCAACTGGATCACCGGCGCCCAGTTCTCGGTCGACGGTGGCTACGCCGCATGACGCATCGCACCGAATGATCAGGGAAATGGCATAGCCATGGCGTGGTTGATTCTGATAGTCGCCGGTCTGCTGGAGATCATCTGGGCGATCGCCTTGAAGAACTCCGACGGGTTTCGCAAGATTTGGCCCTCCGTGGTCGGCATTTCCTTTTCCGCGTTGAGCTTCGTGTTGCTCACCGCCGCATTGAAGTCGCTGCCGGTGGGCACGGCGTACGCGGTATGGGTCGGCATCGGCGCGGTCGGCGTGGCCGTCACCGGGATCGTGCTGCTAGGCGAGGAAGTCTCGCTTTCGCGGCTGGGATTCCTCGCCATGATCGTGATCGGCGTTATCGGTCTACGTCTCGTAGAGAACTGAGTCAGCAACGTCCCGTGCCCGCCGGGTTGACCGGCGGGCGTGGGCTTTTTCGGCGCGAGGTGAGCTGGTGGACGTACGTGACCTCGCGGCGCCGGTGATCGCCGCACCGATGGCCTGCGGGCCGTCCCTTCCCGGGCTCGTGGCCGCCGTCGGCCGGGCGGGCGGGCTCGGTTTCCTCGCCGCCGGCTACAAGACGCCGGAGGCGGTCCGCACCGAGATCCACGAAGTCAAGGCGCTGTCCGACGCGCCCTTCGGGGTCAACATCTTCTGGCCGGTCCGCGGCGCGGCGCTCGACGTCGACATCGCCGAGTACACCGACCAGCTGAGTACCGAAGCGGCCCGGCAGCGCGTGGGGCTCGGCCTGCCCTTCGGCGATGACGACCACCTGGCCGAGAAGGTGGAGCTGGTGCGCCAGGAGGGGGTGCCGGTGGTGTCCTTCGTGTTCGGCCTGCCCTCCGGCGAGGTCGTCGACGCCCTGCACGAGGCCGGGGTGACCGTGCTGGTCACCGTCACGACGCCGAGCGAGGCCCTGGCCGCGGAGGCGGTCGGCGCGGACGCCGTGATCGCCCAGGGCGTGGAGGCGGGCGGGCACCGCGGTGGTTTCACCGACGTGTGCGGCATCGGCGAGTACGGCCTGCTGGCGCTGCTGCGCCTCATCACGCGCACCTGCCGCCTGCCGGTGATCGGCGCCGGTGGTGTCGCGGACGGCGCGGCACTCGCCGCCGTGCTCGCCGCGGGGGCGGTCGCCGCGCAGATCGGCACGGCGTTCCTGTCCTGCCCCGAGGCGGGCACCGACCGCCTGCACCGGGCGGTGCTGGGCACTTCCCGGCAGACGATGTTCACCCGCGCGTTCACCGGGCGGCGGGGACGCAGCATCGTCAACGGCTTCATGAACCGTCACCCGCTCGTGTCGACGCCGGCGGCGTACCCCCAGGTGGATCATCTGACGCTGCCCCTGCGGGCGGCCGCGCTGGCGGCCGGCGACGCCGAGGGCGTCGCGCTCTGGGCCGGTCAGACGCACTCGCTGACCGAGCCGTACCCCGCGGAGCATCTGGTGCGGCGCCTGTGCGTCGAGGCACGCGCGGCGCTCGCCGCCGCCGGCGCGATAGCGTCCGGGATCTAGCGGACTGTCCCCAATGGGGTGGCGCATACGCCGCCGGCGGACGGATGGCTAATCATCGATGTAGCGGTATGGCTACGGACCGGATACGCTTCTTTTGATCGCTTTCCGGAGGCCTCGCCATTTGCGGTAGTGCGCATTACCTTCTTCGCCGCAACCTTGATGGCGGTGGCCACGCAATCTCACACGAGAACCGGTCCACCCGAGCCCTACCTCGCATCGGAAGGTCAACCCGTGTCTGTGCCGAAGTCGATCTGGCAATATGCCGCGCTTCCGCTATCCGAGCAGGCGACAAACGATGATCGCTGGTCCGCGATTGCACCGGAGATACGGCGCAGACCGCGCGAAAACACCAACAGGTGGCGGGTAGGATGGCCGGCGTGGACGCGTCCCCAGCATAAGTCCAGCCCACTCGTGGGCCGGGAGTCGCTGTTGTTCGAGCTGCACCGGGCGCTGCGCGAGACGGCTCGGGGCGCCGGTGGCTGCGTCGTGCTGGAGGGTGCCGCCGGGATCGGTAAGAGTCGCCTACTCGAGGCCGCCGCTGAGGCGGCCGGCGCGGCCGGCGTGACGGTGGCCGCGGCCCGGGCGATCGAGCTGCACTTCGCCGCGCCGCTGACCACCATGCGCAGTCTGCTCCAGTCCGTCGCGCCCAGCGGTCTGGATATCTCCGGTATCGACGAGGCTGACCAAAACCCGCAATGGTGGATCGACCGGATCGGCGAGCGGATCGAACACTACGTGCGCTCGCGGAGCCTGCTTGTGGTGCTGGACGACGCGCACTGGGCGGACGAGCTGACCGCGCTCGCGCTGCGCATACTGGTGCCCGAGCTCTCCTCCTCCCCCGTGCTGTGGCTGCTGTCCCGCCGGCCGGCACCGACCCGCGGATACGCGCAGGAGGCCATCGACTGGCTGATCAGTGAGGGTGCGACGCGGCACGAGCTGCGACCGCTGGAAGACGACGCGGTCTTCGAGCTGTGCACCACGCTGCTCGGCGCCACACCCGACGCGAGCGTGCTGGCCACCGCGCACCGCAGTGGCGGCAACCCTTTTCTGCTCGAACAGCTGCTCACCACGCTGTGCAGCGCCGGGCAGGTGAGGGTCACGGGCGGCACCGCGACGCTGGTCGGCGACGAGCTCACCGACGACTTCCTGACCGCCGTCGACCAGCGCCTGCGCGACCTGTCCGAGCCGGCCCGCCGGCTGCTGGACGCCGGTGCCGTGCTGGGCCGGCCGTTCTCCGTGCACGAGGTGGCCGGGCTGCTGGAGCAGTCGGCGATCGAGCTGCTGCCGACCGTGCAGGAGGCGGTGTCCGCGGCGATCCTCGTCGACGACGGCGCGGAGCTGGCGTTCCGCCACGACCTGATCCGCGAGGCGCGCTACAACCGGCTGCCCGGCCCGGTCCGCCGGGCGCTGCACCGCGAGGCCGCCTCGGTCGTGCAGCAGGAGGGGCGCTCGCCGGTCGAGGTGGTCGAGCACCTGGTGCGGGCCGGCGGCCACAACGACGCGCTGGCGGTGAGCGTGCTGCGTCAGGCGATGACCCAGATCGCGCCGACCGCGCCCAATACCGCCGCCGACCTGATACTGCGGACGCTCGACCTGATCAGCGAGCACGACCCGGCGCGGCCGCGGTTGATCGCCGACGCGGTCCGCCTGCTGGCGCTGGCCGGCCGCGTCGTGGAGGCGACCAGGCTGGGCGAGGGCGCCCTGCACGCCGGGCTGGAGCCCGACGACGAGCTGGAGCTGTTGCTCGGGCTGGCCGAGGCGGCCAACGTCATGGGGCACAGCGCCGAGGTGGTGCAGTACACGTCGCGTGCCATCGCACGGGTGGCCGAGACCGACCCGATCCGGGCCGAGCTGCTCGCCATCCAGGCGTTCGCGCTGCTCGACGACATGAACGACGCCGCCGCCGACGAGGCCGGGGCGGCGGCGGCCGCGTTGGGCGCGTCCACCGGCGAGTACGCCGCCCTGGTCTGCGGCATCTCCGCGCGCAGCGTGGGCGCGCGGATGCGCGGCGACCTGGAGGCCGCGGTCAGCCTCGGCTCGGACGCGGTGCGGATCACCGACCGGGTCGGTGGGGAAAGCCGCCGGCGGCATCCGCGGCTCTGGCTGGCCGCCGCGCTGACCGCGGTCGACCAGTTCGAGGAGGCGGACGCGGCGCTGGTAGCCGACCAGCGCGAGGCCGACCGCCTCGGCACCACCTGGGCCCAGCCGCGCTGGTATCACCACCGGACCACGCTGCGCATCGCGGCCGGGCGGCTGGACGACGCGGTCACCGAAGCGGAGACCGGAATCCGGGTGACCGAGCAGCTCTGCGCCCCGGCCAAAAGCCTGCCGCTGCTCACCATCCTGGCGCAGCTCGCCATCCAGCGCGACGACATCGCCGCCGCCACGGAGTACCTGCGGCGGGCGCGGCAGATCGTCGCGGACGGGCACACGGCCGGCGCCGACGACGTGGCCTGGACGGACGCACAGCTGCGCGAAGCCGTCGGTGAGCCGCCGGCCGAAGCCCTGCGGTCGATCGCGCCGCTGGCTTCCGACGCCCGCCTGCGCACCGCGCTGCTCACCCGCGACCCGACCGCCGGTCCGCGCGTGGCCCGCATGGCCATCGCGGGTGGTGACCTGGAGCTGGCCGAGGCGATGTCCACAACCGCGCGGCAGATCGCCGACCGCAACAGCGGCGTGCCGTCGCTGGCCGGCACCGCCGCACACACCGAGGGCCTGTTGCACCGGGACATCGACTCCCTCCGCGCCGCCGTCGACGCCTTTCGCACCGGACCCCGGCCGCTGGCCACCGCCGCGGGGCTGGAAGACCTCGCGATGCTGGAGGGCGGGGCGGGACACCGTTCGACCGCGGTCGAGCTGATGAAGCAGGCGCTGCGGCTCTACGCGGACTGCGGCGCCAAGCGGGACGCCGCCCGGGCGCAGCGAGGGATGCGCGCGCTGGGCGTGCGGTTCCGGATGCGGCCGGGCTCGGTCGGGCGCAACTCCGGGTGGGAAAGCCTGACCGAGTCGGAGCTCCGGGTGGTCCGGCTCGTGGCCGAGGGGTTGACCAACCGCGAGGTGGCCGAGCACCTCTTCCTGTCACCGCACACTGTGGACAGTCATCTGCGGCACAGCTTCGCCAAGCTCGGTGTCAAGAGCCGGGTCGAGCTGGCCCGACGGGTGCTCATCCGCGACGGCCGGGCAAGCTGATCGGGGCCTGGTCGGTCGGCCAGATGCCGTGCTCCGGGCGCCAGCCCAGCAGTTGCCTGGCGCTCTCGGCGAGGACCCGTTGCGAGGGCAGGTCGGGTGCCTCGTCGGGGGCACGGCGCGGGGGCGGCGCGCCGCAGAGCAGGGCGAGGCGGTCGAGGTAGTCGGCGACCCGGATCGGCTCGTCGGAGATGTTGAGCACCGCTCCCGGCAGGCCGGCCTCGGTGGCCGCGACGACCGCGGCCGCGAAGTCGCGCACGTTGACCAGCGAGACGAACCGCCGGCCGTCACCGGTCACCGGCAGCCGGCCGGCGCGCAGGTCGGCCCGCTGCTGGTCCTGGACCGTACCGGGTCCGACGAAGCGCGCGCCGCGCAGGAGCGTCCAGCGGGTCCGCGCCGGCGGAATCTGGCGGACGGTCGCTTCGAGCGCGCGGATCGGTGCCACCACGGCCGCGCGCTCCAGGGCCGGATCGAACGGCGCCGACTCGTCGAGCCAGCCGTCGCCGCCGTCCTGGTACGCCATGGTGATGCTCATCTGCACCAGGCGGGGCACACCGGCCCGGCGGACGGCGTCGACGAGGGTCCGGGTGCCCTGCACGCGCACCAGCGTGTTCGCCTTCCAGGCGTCGGGCTGGCTCGGGTCGTGCGGTATCGCGGTGGCGACGTTGACGGCGGCGTCGTAGTCGGGCAGCAGCCGGTCCAGCACGGTGGCCGCCCGCGGCTCCAACAGGCTCACCGTCACGTGTCCGGCCGCCGGCGGCAGCGAGTCCGCCCGCCGGCCCGGGGAGAGCACGAGCACCTCGTGTCCCCGGGCCAGCAGCAGCGGCACCAGGTGGCGGCCGAGCACGCCGGTCCCGCCGACGACGAGCGTCTTCATCGACGTCCTCCACAGTAGACGTTCACGGGCGGCGCAGTCGATCGGCCAGTTCCTCGGCCACCACGTCGAAGGTGCGCGGCGGGCGTCCGGTCAGATCCCGCACGGCGGTGGTGACCACCTCCGCCTGCCCGGCTCGGTACGTGCCGTAGAGCTCCAACCGGGCGCGGACCGCCCACTCCGGCTGGCCCGCCGCCAGCATCGCCCGTTCCGCCTCCTCCGGCCGCACGTCGAGGTGCCGGATGGTCCGGCCGGCCACCTTGGAGAGGTGCTCGGCCATCTCGGCGTAGCTCAACGCGTGCGGGCCGGTCAGGTCGAAACGCGCCGCCTGGTCCTTCGGCGGCCAGATGAGCAGCCGCGCCGCGACCGCCGCGATGTCCCGGGCGTCGATCATGCTGACCCGGGCGTCGCCGGTGGGCATGACGATCGCGTCCCGCTCGGCGACGGTGCCCAGCCACTGCGCGGCGTTCTGGGCGAAGGCGTTGGGCCGCAGCACCACGTGCCGCAGCCCGGAATCGGCCAGCGCCCGGTCGCCACGCCCGTGCTGGCGCTGCACCAGCGCGTCGGCCGACTCGTCCGCGCCCAGCGAGGAGAGCTTGACGACATGCGTGACGCCGGCCCGCGCGGCCGCCTCCACCAGCGACACCTGCCACTCGTCCTGCTGCGGGCTGAACGGGGTGAGCAGGAACAGCCGCCGTACCCCGGCCAGCGCCGTCGGCATGGTCTGCGGCCGGCTGAGGTCGATCGGCACGGGGTCGCCGAGGCCGGCGACCGCGCCGAGCCGGACGGACCGGCCGCGGACCAGGAGCCGGGGCCGGAGGCCGGCGGCGGCGAGTTCCTTTACCAGCGCCTGGCCCACGGTCCCGGTCGCCCCGGTGAGCGCGATCATCGCGGCGACCCGCTGGTCGCCAGCGCCCGCTCACCCGCCCGCTCCAGTTCCACCGGCAGCCGGTTGTGCTGTGCCGCGTCGGCCAGCAGCTCACCCAGCACCGGCGCCAGCTTGAAGAGGTTGTGACCGGTCGAGGCCGTGACGCCGTCGGTGTGCCAGCCGCCGAAGGAGTCGCTGCCGGCGGGCAGCTTGCTCATCACGCAGACCCGCACCCCGACCGGTGTCGGCTCCAGGCCGGGCAATGCCCGCCGCACGTAGGCGCTGACCCGCCGGACGTGCTCGTCCATCGTGCGTCCGGCGGGCAGCGCTCCCTCGTCGGTGAGGGCTATGTCGACGCCGTCGCCGATGAGGCCGACGACGTACTGGCCGGTGCGGCCGATCGGCGAGCCGTACACCATCTCGCCGTTGGCGCCGGAGCGGTCGACCCAACACGGCAGCGGGCCGCCGATGGCCTCCGGGCGCACCTGGTAGTGCGGCCGGGCGTGCAGGGCGCAGTGCAGCGGTATCCGCAGGCCGACGCCGGAGGCCAGCTTGGGTGTGGCGGTGCCGGCGCAGATCACCACGTGCCGCGCGCGGTAGATGGCCTCGTGCGTCTGTATCTCGATGCCGCGCCCGTCACCGGGATCGGTCACGCAGTGCACGTCGGCCATCACCACCCGGCCGCGCGTCCACTCCGTCAGCGCCGCGATGGTGCGCCGCGCCCGGATGGCGCCCGCGCCGGGGTCCACCAGCAGCGGACCGTCGACCGGGCCGAGCGCGGCGAAGACCTCGCGGTGCCGGTCGGCGGAGACGAAGTGGTGCGGTACGCCCCGCCGGGCCAGCGCCGCCACGTCGGCCGGGCCCATGCCGGCGTAGACCGCGCCCTCGTCGCCGATCAGCCGGCGCCCGTACCGCTCCTCCCAGGAGCGGTACCGCTGCCGCGCGGCGACGGCGAGCGCGACCGTGTCCTCGTGGTCGTGCCGGTGGCGGAAGGTGCGGGTGAGACCGCCGGACTGGCCGCTGCCCGGCGGCCGGCCGTCGAAGCAGAGCACGTCGGCGCCGCGGCGCGTCAGGGCGTCGGTCGTGGCGAGCCCGAGCACGCCGGCCCCGATCACCGCCACGTCCAGCGGACGGCGAAGGTCCCCATTGGACGAACTCATCACTTCTCCAGGCAGAACTCGGTGATGGGGTGGCCGACGTGGCGGTCCTCGGCCGGCAGGTAGCCGAGCAGGCGGTCGCCGGGCTTGAGCTCGGTGCTGTTGAGCACGGTCCCGCCCGGCCCGAGCACCCGCACGTGCCAGTCGTCCTGGAGGATCAGGTTGACCACCGTCCCGTTCGGCGCGACCGCGTCGACGGAGAGCAACGGCCTCGACTCGATCTTCACGCGGCCCACCGTGACCTCGCGGGTCTCGCCCTTGACGTCGACGGCGAGCACCTTGCCGCCCGAGGTCAGCTCGCTGAGGTAGTTGGTGCGGCCGTTGGCGGAGAGGGTGTACGAGTGGATCGCACCGGCGTTGACCCGGAAAGGGCGGGTCGGCATGTACGGCAATGGGTGCGTCTCGCTCACGCACAGCACCATGCCCTTGGAGTGCGAGCCGACGAGCATCCCCTCGTCCGGGCGGAAGTGCGTGCAGGTGTCGACGCAGGCCCGCTCGCCCATGCCGACGTGCGTGGTCCGCACCACTTCGAGCTCCACGAGGTCGAGGTGCGGTGCCTTGGTCTCGGCGATCTGAGCCAGCTTGGTGGCCTGGCCGACGCCGGTGGGTGCGAGCAGCACGCCGTCCGAGCCGTGCTCCAGCACGCCGAACACGATCTCCGCCTCGGTGACGTCGGCGACCTGGGTGATCATGCTGCCGGTTGCCTTGGCGGCCGAGGCGATCACGATCTCCAGCGGGATCTTCGTGGGGTCGCGGAACTTCAGCAGGCAGAACGGGTCGGTGCGGGCGGCCGCGCAGGCGTCGTCGAGGGTGGCCGCGTCCACGATCTCGACGTAGCGGCCAAACCGGACGTCCGGGTGGCGCAGGCTCAGCTCGGCCGGCTCGCCGTGCTCCGCCGGGTCGACGATGACGATGTCCACCGTGGACAGGTCTTCGGGCAGCGCGCGGTGCTGTGGGAAGAGCACTTTGCGGACGGTCGGCGGCAGCGGTTCGAGGTCGGCCACGTCGTCGGCGAGTACGGCGTCGAGACGGTGGTGGATCGCCTCGGCTACGATCGCGGCCTTGGCCTCACCGGCGTCGCGGATGTCAATCCAGCAGAGTTTGTCCACAGTGGTCCTCCTGGGGGTGTCGTCGGTCAAGTCCGGTTTCCGGTCAGGTGCAGCTCCGGCTGGAGCGTGCGGGGAGATCCGGCGTGTACAAGGTCCGCCACTGCCCGGGCCCGGGCGCCCGGATCCGGTGCTTGAAAGACGTTGCGCCCCATCGCCAGCCCGGCGGCGCCGGCACGCATTACCTCGTCTACATAGGACAAAACGCTCTCGGTGTCGTCGCGCTTCGGCCCGCCGGCCACCACGACCGGGATCGGGCAGGATCGGATCACGAAGGCCATCTCCGCGACCGACCGCGTGTACGGCACCTTGACGATGTGGGCGCCGAGATCGGCGGCGAGCGAGGCGGCGTGGGCCACCAGCTCCGGATCGCGCGGGTCGGCGATGCGCGGGCCGCGCGGGTACATCATCGCCAGCAGCGGGACGCCCCACCGGTCGCAGCTGTCGGCGGTCCGGGCGAGGTCGGCGATCTGCCGCGCCTCCTCCCGCGACCCGAGGTTGACGTGCACGCTCACCGCGTCGGCACCCAGGCGCAGCGCGCAGTCGATGTCGGCCACGAGAAACTTGCCGTCCGGGTCGGGGGCGTGCTTCGTACTGGCGCTGAGGTGGACGATCAGCGCGATGTCGCGGAAGATGCCCGGGTCGATCTCGCGCACGCTGCCCCGGTGCAGCACGACGGTGTCCACCCCGTTGCCGGCGAGCTGGCGCACCAGCGCCGGCAGCCCGCCCGCCGGGGCGATGGGTCCGTCCGACACCGAGTGGTCGAGCGGGACGACGAGCAGGCGGTCGTCGCCGTGGCGAAAGAGCCGGTGCAGGCGGATCTGCGCACCGACCGCGAAGCTGACGGGCATGAGGGAGCCCCTTCCGATCACGCGGTGGTAAGGGACGAGGCGGGCTGCTCCCGGCCGTCCAGGTCGAAGTCCTTGTGCAACGCCATCGCGCCCTCGACGACCCGGTCCAGCGGCACGAGGGCCGACACCCGCATCTGCGTCGAGGAGAGCAGGCTGGTCGGGATGCCGCGGTCGGCCAGCACCGCGAGCAGGCGGGCGGTGTACTCGGGACGGTTGAACAAACCCATACCGACCAGGGAGAGCTTGCCGACGTCCTCCGCGACGTCGATGGCGTATCCGTGCGGCAGCCCGGCCTCACGGAGCGCCCGGTCAGCCACCGGCAGGTCGCTGCGGCGCACGGCGAAGCGCAGCTCCGCGGAACAGGACAGCATGTCGACCGGCACCGCCGTACGAGCGAGCGGGGTGAGCACGCATTCCGGGGTGACGCCCGGCGAGGAGCCGGCCGAGACCGTCACCTGGGCGACGTCGAGGTCGTGGGTCACCGCCACGACGAAACCTTCGTTCTCCATCATGTCCACCTTGGGGTCGGTGCGCCGCGCGGCGATGGTGGTGCCGGGCGCGGGCGACATCGAGTTGCGAACGAGGACGTCGAGCCGGCGGGTCGCGGCCAGCTCCACCGCCCGTGCGTGCATGACATGCGCGCCGGAGAAGGCCATCTCGGCCATCACGGCGGCGTCTACCTTGGACAGGACGCGGGCCGACGGCACGATCCGCGGATCGGCGCTGTAGATGCCGTCGACGTCCGTGTAGATCTCGCAGTTCTCGGCGCCGAGCGCCGCCGCGAGCGCGACGGCGGTGGTGTCCGACCCGCCACGGCCGAGGGTGAGGATGTCGCCGTCCGGGCTGACGCCCTGGTACCCGGCGACCACCACGACCGCGCCGGCGGCCAGGTGGGTCACGATCCGGGTGGGGCACACCTCGGTGATGAGCCCGGCGCCGTGCCGCCCGGAGGCGGTGATGCCGGCCTGCGCGCCGGTCAGGGAGACGGCCGCCAGCCCGCGGTCGAGCAGCGCCATCGCCATCAGCGCCGCGGCGGCGTTCTCCCCGGTCACCAGCAGCTGGTCCATCTCCCGCAGCGAGCGGGTCGCGCTGACGTTGGCGGCCTGCTGGATGAGCGCGTCCGTCGTGTCGCCCTGGGCGGAGACGACCACCACGGTCGGCCGCCCGGCGCGGTGGCTCGCCTCGGCGCGGGCCGCCGCGTGGCGCAGCTGAGCGGCGGTCGCCAGCGAGCTCCCGCCGAACTTCTGCACGGCAACATTCATGGTTCCACCCTCATTGGGATGACCGGTGTGAATCTCTAGGGATTGTTTTCGCGACACAGCACCGGGCGCTATCACGTGAATCCATGAGCTTGAGAAGCGTGACAAATCGGAGCCGGCGGCCACGTGAGACATCGCGCGGATACGCGATGTTCCGATGCGAAGGAGCGTGCAGCATCGCTCTGGAGGCGAAATCCCATTGCTATCAGTTGATGGAGCGAATGCGATGACCAACGCCGTCGGACCGAACTTCCTGACCCTTCAGGTACGCGATCTGGAGCGCTCCCGGCGCTTCTACGCGGACCTGCTCGGATTCAAGCAGGAGCCCGTCTCGAAGAACCCCAACGCGATCGTGTTCGAGACCACCCCGATCAAGCTGGCGCTGCGCCGCACGACCATCGACCTGGACTCGGTGAGCCAGCTCGGGTGGGGCGTCGTCATCTGGGTCCACGCGGAAGACCCGGACCGCCTGGCCAAGGACCTGGCCGAGCAGGACATCACGATCACCAAGCCGCCGTGCGACGGCTACTGCGGGCGCGAGTTCCAGTTCCGCGACCCGGACGGCTACGAGCTGACCATCTACGAGGGCTGAGGCCATGTCACCGGGCAGCGTCCTGAACGGAACCCTCACCCGGGCGGCCGCCGCAGTGCCGCTGACCGCCCGGATGCGGCTTCTCGGCGACCGGGAGCTGGGCGTGGGCAACTTCCTGGAACGCGTCCACCGGCTCAGCCGCAACACCGACCAGCCTTTCCTGTTCGCTCAGCGCCCGGGCCCGGACGGGCCGACCATCGAGCCGCTGAGCCTCGACCGGCTGGTCCAGATCCGCGACACCTATGCCGCGTGGTACCACGAAGCCGGCGTGCGCAAGGGCGACCCGGTCGCCGTGTACGTCGACGAGGGCGTGGACTCGTTCCTGCACTTCCTCGCGCTCACCTCGCTCGGGGCGGTCGCCGCGCTCGTCAACGGCCGGATGCCGATCGAGGTCGCGGCCGACTACATCCGCCGGGTCGGCGCGGTCGGGGTGATCGCCAGCCGGGACCGCCTCGCCCGGCTGGAAGCCGCCGCCCCGCTCGACGGGTTCCGGGTGGACCAGGCCAGCATGCCGGTCGACGCCGTCGGCCGGGACCGGCTGCCGGCGGTCTACCCGTACCCGCACGGCGACGACGACCCGGTGATGCTCTGCCACACGTCCGGCACGACCGGTGCGCCGAAGGCGGCGACCTTCGGCCACCGGCAGTTCTTCCTGGGCAAGCGGAAGCGCCTGTGGTCCTTTCCGCCGGCGCGGCGCAACCGGCTGCTCTCCGCCCTGCCGCATTCGCACTCCGCCGGCATCAGCTACCTGATGACCGCCACCCTGCTCGGCATGCCCATGCTGGTCATGGCGGACAGCAGCGGGCCGGCCGTGCACGCGGCGATGGACGAGTTCCGGCCCACGATGGTGGTGGCGTTCCCGCAGACGTACGCCGAACTGGCCGAGATGGACCTCGACCCGGCCGCCACCGGTGAGGTGCACACCTGGATCAACACCGGCGACTCGGCGCACGAGGCACACATCCGGGCGCTGATCCGGCACGGCCGGCGCGGCAACCGGCCGGGCTCGTCCTTCGTCGACGGACTCGGCTCCTCGGAGATGGGCATGGCCTTGTTCAAGAAGGTCAGCCAACCCGAGAGTGTCGACTATGGACGCTGCGTGGGCAGCCCCATCGGCGTGGTGCGAAAGGCGGCCGTGCTCGACGACGACGGGCGGCTGCTCGGCCCCGAGCAGGTGGGCCGGCTCGGCGTCCGGACACCCACCCGCACCCCCGGGTACTGGAACAACTCGGATCTGACCACCAAGTCCTCGCTCTCCGGCTACTGGCTGACCGGAGACGTGGTCTACCAGGACCGCAAGGGACGCTTCTACCACCTCGACCGGGTACCTGACGTGATCCACACCGCGGACGGACCGGTCTACAGCCTCCCCATGGAAGAGGCCATCCTCGTCGGCTGCCCGGTCATCGCGGACTGCGCGGTCGTCGCCGTGGCGGCGCCGGAGCCGGATCTGGGAGACGTGCCCTTCGCGACGGTGCGCCTCAAGCCCGGTGCGGCCGAGCCGCCGGACCTGCTCCGCGCGTTGAACACCGCCCTCGCGCGGCGCGACCTGCCCCAGATGCGCTACGCCATGATCGCTCGCGAGCCCGAGGACTTCCCCACCGGCCCCACGGGCAAGGTCCTCAAACGGCAGCTGCGAGAGCGCTTCGGCACCGTCCTGCGCCAACCGACGACCTCAACGGAGCTGACATGACACACGGCGATCTGCTCGGCCTACCGCACCACCCGGACAAGCCCGCGCCGGTGCGGATGTACGAGCTGCTGTACAGCTCGCTCGCCAGCCAGCTGTTGATCGCGGTGGCCGAGATCGGGGTCGCCGACGCGTTCGGCGACGAGGAGGAGTGCCACGTCGACGAGCTCGCCAAGCGCACCGGCAGCGACCCGCACGCCCTGTACCGCGCGCTCCGCGCGTTGGCCACGATCGGCGTCTTCACCGAGGTCCAGCCGCGCACGTTCGCGCTCACCCCGCTCGCCGCGACGCTGCGCGGCGACACCAAGGGCTCGATGCGGGACCTGGCCCGCTACGTCGGCCTGCCCGCCCGGCAAGGCGCCTTCAACTCGCTCGTCTACAGCCTGCGCACCGGCCGGCCCGCCTTCGACCACGTGCACGGCACCGACTGGTGGACCTACTTCGCCGCCCACCCCGAGCTTTCCGCGCTGTTCAACAAGGCCATGGGCTCCATGAACCTGATGGTCAACTCGGCCACACTGGAGGCGCACGACCTGTCCGGTGTACGCCGCCTGGTCGACGTCGGCGCGGGCAAGGGTCACCTCGTGGCGACGCTGCTGCACCGGTACCCGGAAATGACCGGCGTGGTCTTCGACCTGCCGCACGTGGTGGCGGAGGCGGCCGAGGTCCTGCTCGCCGAGGGCGTGGCCGACCGGGCCGAGTGCGTCGGCGGCGACTTCCTCGCCTCGGTGCCGCCCGGCGGCGACACCTACGTGCTGTCCTGGACCATCCACGACTGGAACGACGAGGACGCCACCACGATCCTGCGCAACATCCGCCGCGCCATGGGCGACGGCGGCCAGCTCATCGTCATCGACGAGGTGCTGCCGGAGGGCGACTCGGCGCACTTCGGCAAGTTCGAGGACATCGTCATGCTCGCCCTCCTCAAGGGTCAGGTGCGCACCGAGGCCGAGTTCGCCGCGCTGTTCGAGAACGCCGGGCTGCGGCTCAAGGAGGTCAGGGCCACCCAGGCCGCGACGAGCGTCATCGTGGCGGTACCGGCGTGACGAGGCACCTGTTCACGTCGGAGTCGGTGACCGAGGGCCACCCGGACAAGATCGCCGACCAGATCAGTGACGCCGTCCTCGACGCGATCCTGGCCCAGGACCCGCGCAGCCGGGTCGCCGTGGAAACCCTGATCACCACCGGCCAGGTACACGTGGCCGGCGAGCTGAGCACGGCGGCGAACGTGGACATCCCGGAGATCGTCCGAAAGACCATTTTGGACATCGGGTTCGACTCCTCGGCCAAGGGCTTCGACGGCGCCACATGTGGCATCTCGGTTTCCATCGGACGGCAGTCGCCGGACATCGCCAGCGGGGTGGACAACGCCCACGAGGCGCGGGTGGACGGTTCACTGGACGACTTCGACCACCAGGGCGCCGGCGACCAGGGGCTGATGTTCGGGTACGCCTGCGACGAGACGCCCGAGCTGATGCCGCTGCCGATCGCGCTGGCACACCGCCTCGCGTACCGGCTCGCCGACGTACGCCGCACCGGGCTCGTGCCGTACCTGCGGCCGGACGGCAAGACCCAGGTCACGGTCGAGTACGACGACGACCGCCCGGTGCGGCTGGACACCGTCGTCGTATCCACCCAGCACGCGCCGAGCATCGACCTGGAGTCGATGCTGGTCGAGGACATCCGCCAGCACGTCGTCGACCCGGTGCTCGCGACCGCTCCCCTGCCCACCGACGGGTACCGCCTGCTGGTCAACCCGACCGGCCGGTTCGAGATCGGCGGGCCGATGGGCGACACCGGGCTCACCGGCCGCAAGATAATCGTCGACACCTACGGCGGCAGCGCCCGGCACGGCGGCGGCGCGTTCTCCGGCAAGGATCCGTCCAAAGTAGACCGCTCGGCCGCGTACGCCCTGCGCTGGGTGGCCAAGCACGTGGTCGCGGCCGGCCTGGCCCGGCGCTGCGAGGTCCAGGCGGCCTACGCGATCGGCAAGGCGCGCCCGGTGAGCCTGATGGTGCAGGCCTTCGGCACCAACACCGTGCCACCGGACCACCTCGCCGCCGCGGTCGCCGACGTGTTCGACCTACGACCGGCGGCGATCGTCGCCGACCTCGACCTGCTCCGCCCGATATACCGCCGGACCGCGGCCTACGGGCACTTCGGCCGCCAACTGGCCGACTTCCCGTGGGAGAACGTCGACCGGGTGGAGAAACTCCGGCAGGCCGTATCCGCGCGAACGTGATCGTGAAGGATTCGGGCCGCCGGAGCGACCCGAATCCTTCACGCAAGTCGAGTCCCGGCCGTCCGCTGCCGGGTCCGTGAGACAAGCCCCACCCCGCGCCGCCCCCGCCCCAAAGGGCAGCCCTCTCGAGCGCGGACAGCGGACGGCCGGGGATCTCGGCTCGGTCTACGAGCCGCCGGCCGGGAGCGGTGCCCGCGGGAAAGCACCCCAAGAAAACGCTCCGCCGCGCTCCACGTTTCCCCGGGAACCCCGCGCATACGGTCCGCCGCTGACGCGGACCTGGGCAAGTATGCCTGGAAGCAACGCCACGACGAATGGCGACCTGACCCCGAAAGGTCTCCTAGGTGGCCTGCTGCCGGCGGGATCCGGGGTCTACCAGGGTCGGTCACCGATGCCGCTCGGGTGCGTTCGGCTGGACGCTGTAGGTGTCCAAGCTACCGCTATTGAAGGAAGGTCTTGTGGACACCGTTCATGACACGTTCAGCCGCCAAGGGCTCGTCCGGCCGCGAGAGGGCCGGATCCTCGGTGGTGTCTGTGCCGGGCTGGGACGGCGGTTCGGCTTCGAGCCGTGGACCGCTCGCCTGCTGTTCGTGCTGATCCTGTTCGTCATCCCGGGCAGCCAGATCCTGGTGTACCCGATCCTGTGGATCCTGATGCCGCCGCAGGTCGACCCGGTCGTTCCGGTCGGCACACCGTCGTCGACCGTCCCGGCCGCACCCGCTGTCTGAGGGCGAACGCGAGGTCCGATTGTCGCCAGACGGGCGGCGCGGGGCGCGCAAGCCTTGTGGGCATGAGCAGAGTTCTGGACGGCAAGGTCGCACTGGTGACCGGCGGCAGCCGGGGCATCGGCGCCGCGGTGGCGGTGCGGCTGGCCGAAGACGGCGCCGATGTGGCGCTCACCTATCAGTCCAACGCCGACCGGGCGGCCGCCGTGGTCGAGCGGATCGAAGCCGCCGGGCGTCGCGGCGTGGCTGTGCCGGCGGACAACGCCGACGCCGGCACGCTGGCCGCGGCGGTGGAGCGGGTAGCCGCGGAGTTCGGCCGGCTCGACGTCCTGGTGAACAACGCGGGCGTGTTCCAGGTCGCCCCGTTGCCGGACCTCGGGCTGGCGGACTTCGACCACACGATCGCGGTGAACGTGCGCGGGCCGTTCGTCGCGGCGCAGGCGGCGGCCGCGCACATGGGCGACGGCGGGCGGATCGTCACGATCGGCAGCAACGTGGCCGAGCGGGCGGTGTTTCCCGGCTTCGCGCTGTACTCGATGAGCAAGACCGCCCTGGTGGGCCTGACCAAGGGACTGGCCCGCGACCTCGGCGCGCGGGGCATCACCGCGAACCTCGTCAACCCGGGTCCGACCGACACCGACGCGAACCCGGCCGACGGCCCGAACGCCGACACGATCCGGAGCTTCACGGCCCTGGGCCGCTACGCCGAGCCGGCGGAGATCGCGGCCGCGGTCGCGTTCCTGGCCGGTGACGGCGGGCGGTACATGACCGGCGCGGTGATCAATGTGGACGGTGGCTTCACCGTCTGAGGCGGCCGAGCCACTCCTCGCCATGATGCGGGACGCGGCCGAGCGCCCCTCGGTACTCGTCGCTGGAGGCGCTGCACGGGTCCGTGCGCTGGATGGTCGAGCGCGGCCTGGCCGACGTCGGCGGCCAGGAATTCTGACGACGCCCACCAACCCCGAACGTAGGGTTGCGGCATGACGCACGTGCTCGACAATCCGGCGTGGGCAGCGCTCAACGGCCCGCAGGCGCACCTCGGCGAGGTGCGCGGGCAGGCCGCCCGCTACCACCCCGACGTCGCCGGGTTCGCCACCCTTCGCCCCGAGCCGGGCCCGCACGCCTGGGCGGAGCTCGCCCAGCTCGCCGGGCCGGGTGCCGAGGTGGCGCTGCCCGGGGTCACGGTCGATCCGCCGCCGGGCTGGGAGGTGATCTTCACCATGGCCGGCGTCCAGCTGGTCGATGTCGCGCTGCGCGCCGAGCCCGACGCCGAGGCGGTGACGCTCGGGCCGGCCGACGTGCCGGAGATGCTCGACCTGGTCGCCCGCACCGACCCCGGGCCGTTCCGCAAGCGCACGATCGAGCTCGGCACCTACCTCGGCATCCGCCGCGACGGGCGGCTCGTCGCCATGGCCGGCGAGCGGGTGCGCCCGCCGGGCTGGACCGAGATCAGCGCGGTCTGCACCGACCCGGCGTACCGCGGGCACGGGCTGGCCACCCGCCTCGTGCGCGCGATCGCCGCCGGCATCCGGGCCCGCGGCGAGACGCCGTTTCTGCACGCCGCGGCCAGCAACACCGGCGCCATCCGGCTCTACGAGCGCATCGGTTTCGCGCTGCGCCAGACGACGACCTTCCGCGCGGTCCGGATCCCGCCCTCGGCGTCTTGATGTCAGCAGATCCGCAGAAACCTGTCCAGCACCCGGACACCGAACTCGAGGCCGTCGACCGGCACCCGTTCGTCGACGCCGTGGAACAGGGCGGTGAAGTCGAGGCCGGCGGGCAGCCGCAGCGGCATGAACCCGAAGTGCCGGATGCCCATGCGGCTGAACGACTTGGCGTCGGTGCCGGCGGACAGCATGTAGGGCAGCACGTGCGCGCCGGGGTCCTCCGTGGCGATGGCCGCCGCCATCGCGTCGACAAGGTGGCCGTCGAAGGTCGTGGCGACCGGTGGCAGGCTGTCCCACTCCCGTTCGACGGCCGGGCCGAGGACCGATGCCAGCTCCGCCTCGAACGCCGCCTCCCGCCCTGGCAGCATCCGACCGTCCACAGTGGCGCGTGCGACCGAGGGCACGACGTTGGCCTTGTAGCCGGCCTCGAACACGGTCACGTTGGCGGTGTCGCGGAGGGCGGCGCCGATCATGCGGGACAGGTTGCCGAGTCGGGCCACCGCGGCATCCGGGTCGTCCGGATCGAAGGGCACGCCCGTGATCTCGGCGACGCCGGCGAGGAAGTCGCGTACCGGATCGGTGAGCACCACCGGAAACCGGTGCCGCTGGAGCCGGGCGACGGCCGCGGCGAGCGTGGCGATCGGGTTGTCGTCGTGGACCATCGAACCGTGGCCCGCGGTGCCGGTCACCTTGATGCGCAGCCACATGGCGCCCTTCTCCGCGGTCTGCACCAGGTAGGCGCGGGCCCGGTCGGCGACGGTGAACGAGAACCCGCCCACCTCCCCGATCGACTCGGTGGCCCCCTCGAACAGGTCGGGCCGGTTGTCGACGAGCCAGCGCGCCCCGGCGAACCCACCGGCCTCCTCGTCCGCGACGAACGCGAAGATAAGGTCGCGCGGCGGCACCACACCATCCCGCTTGAACCGCCGGGCGCACGCCAGCGCCATCGCGACCGCGCCCTTCATGTCGAGCGCCCCACGCCCCCAGACGAACCCGTCGCGTACCTCACCGGAGAACGGATGCACCGCCCACTCGGCGGCGTCGGCCGGCACCACGTCGAGGTGACCGTGCACGAGCAGGGCGCCGCGCCCCGGGTCGGCACCCTCCAGCCGGACCACCACGTTGCCCTTGCCGGGCGCGCCGGACTCCACATAGGTCGGTGTGTACCCGACCTCGGCGAGCTTTGCCGCCACGTACTCCGCCGCCACCCGCTCCCGACCGGCCGCGACCGTGTCGGCGTCGTTGGTGGTGTCGAGCCGGATCAGCTCACTCGTCAGCTCCACGACCTCGTCCGCCACCCACCCAATCTAGAGCCCTTCCGGAGTCGAGGTGGCTTCGACCACCGAATCCCTTATTTGGACAGAGATTCTGAGCTACCGCGACGTCCGTCGTGGTCCAGACCGCTGCTCCCGCGGCCTCACCCGTCCGCCGTTGGTCGCGCTCACCCTGCGCGCAACCGGCCGGGAGGAAAAGGGGGGCGGGGTGACGGGCTCGCGCCAGGCGGTGGTCGACGTTTGTCCACAATGTCCCCTTCTCGGATCGGCGATCCGGGAAAGCAACGGGGTTGTCGTCGCCGCGTGTAACCGCCACGAGGGTGTAAGCGGCACGAGGTTCGAGATCTAGGAGAGTTTGGGCGCTATTTCAACCCTAAGTCTCCTAGATCTCGAAGCCGCCGGTCGGGAGCGGTGCCCGCGGGAGCAAACGGTCTACCGCTGGCGCGGACATGGGAAATATGTCTACGGGCCGAAACCCCGGGCCCGCCAGGCTGGTGGCGCTGCGTGGCGTCACAGGGGGGTCCATCGATTCTCTGGCGATGTTCGAACGGGCGCCACGAGGCTTGTGTCATGCGGCGGATGATGGTGCGCTTCGACGGCGAGGGGGCTGGTGAGGCCGACCTGAGCTGGGGGCAGCTCGAGATCCTGGCCGCCATGGAGCGGCAGGGCACGTGGATGCCGCTGCCCGACCGGCAGCCCCTACCGGCCGGCACCACCGTGGAGGACGTCGCCGACTGGCTGCGCTTCCTGATGAGCCGGCACCAGGCCCTGCGCACCAGGCTGCGGTTTCCCGCGGACGGAGCCCCCCGCCAGGTGGTGCACGGCTCCGGAGAGATCGCCATCGACGTCGTCGAGGCGGGAGCGGAAGACCCGATCGTCGTCGCCCAGCGGATGGTCGACCTGTACGTGAACTTCGACTTCGACTTCGCCCGCGACTGGCCGGTGTTCGTCGCCGTGATCCTCAAGGACGGAGTGCCGGTACACCGCGTCGCGAATATCTGTCACGTCGTCTGTGACGCGTCCGGCGCGCTGGCGATGGTGGCCGATCTTCAGCGGCGGGAGGCCGCCGGCGGTGCCCCGCCGGAGCCGATCACCGCGTTGCAGCCACTGGATCAGGCGCGCTGGCAGCGGTCGACCGCCGGCCAGCGGCACAACGAGGCGGTCCTACGGCACTGGGCCGAGATCCTGCGCCACATGCCGGCCCGGCGCTTTCCCCCGCCCGTCGACCGCGGTGAACCCCGGCACGTGCTGCTCCTCCTCGACTCCCCCGCCATCCACCTGGCCATCCAGTCCATCCGCAACCGCACCGGCGCGAGCAGCGCACAGGTGAACCTCACCCTGTTTCTCGTCGCGCTGGCCCGGGTGACCGGCGTCAACCCGTCCGTGGCCCGGGTCGCGGTCAACAACCGCTTCCGGCGCGGGCTGGCCGACTCGGTCAGCGTCACCACCCAGTACCCCCTCTGCATGGTCGACGTCGCCGGCACCACCTTCGACGAGGCGCTGCGACGGGTGGGCCGCCGGATCATCGTCGCCTTCAAGAACGGCTACTACGACCCCACCCAGATGGCGGCGCTCGTCGACCGCGTCGGGCGCGAGCGGGGCGAGGAGCTCGACATCCACTGCTACTACAACGACCGCCGGCTCACCGCGGAGGACAAGCCCGTCGAGACCCCGCCGACACCCGACGAGGTACGCGCGGCCCTGCCCGCCACGGTGATCGACCACGAGCCGCTGACCTACCGGGGCAGCGAACGGCTCTTCGCCGCCGTCGAGGAGAAACCCGGGTCGTTCCGCCTCTCCCTCGAAGCCGACACGCGGCACCTGTCCCGCGACGCGATGGTCGCCCTCGCCCGCACGTTCGAGGAAACCGCGGTCACGGCGGCCCTGCTCAGTACGTGATGGGCTGCCGCACGTACCTCGAGGCCGTGGCCATCTGGTCCGGTGATCCGACGTACCGGGCCTGGATGCCGAGGTCGACGGCGCGCCTGAAGGCGTCCCGGTCGGCGGTGATCCAGATACGGTTCTGGAGGTGGGCGGCGGCCATCTGCATCGCGTCGGTATCGCTGAGCGAGCGGCCGGCTCGTGTGACGCCCGCTCGGAGGCGCTGCGCGAACGCGCCAATCCGTTCGAGGCTCAGCGTGGCGTCGAAGGCGATGTTGTACTTCCTGAGCACCTCCTTCACCTGGTGCTTGGACGCGGCGCCGAGCGCTTCCTTGTAGGTCGCGCGGCTGATTGTCAACGGTCGCCCGTTTGCAAGGGCCACAAACGTCTTCGCCGCCTGGTGGTTGGCGTCGGCGCTCTTGCCGAGTGCCGACAGCACCGAGTTGTCCAGCTCCAGTGCCTGCGGGGCGGGGACCGCACGGCGGACCGCGGGCGCGACCGGCGGCGGTGGCACGGTCGGCCGGGGCGTGGTGCGCACCGGCGCGGACGGCGGTGGCGGTGGCGGCACGTGCCCGCCGCCGGTCGGCCGTACCGTCTTGAGGGCCTGTGCCGAGCCGGCTGCCCCGGTCGCGGCGGACAGGGTCATCGAGCCGTACCGGCCGACCGTGTCGGCGGTCTCCGGGTCGACGCCGGCCGCCTGTAGCCCGCCCGAGATGGCCTGCTGTTTCAGGGTCGGCCGGTCGAATATGGCGGAGCTGAGGTCGTCGAGCCCGTTGATGCAGACGACCGCGCCGATCCCGGTCTCGGCCAGCGGGCAGCCGATGGCGACCTCGGCCGCGCTCAGCGCCACCGCGCCGGTCTTGACGATCAGCTCGGTGTCCAGCTCGCAGTCGTCGGCGAAGACGTTCCAGCACCACTCGCGCCCGTCCCGGTCGATCCGGTTGAGCGGGTCGCCGCCGCAGTACGCGTACGACTGCGCGCCGTCCATGCCGGCCACCGGGTCGCAGCTCATCCAGCGGCCCAGCCAGGGCGCCAGGTACCGGCGCGGGAAGTGGTCCAGCCCGCTCTCCGCCTCGCGCTGCCGCCCGGCGAACCGGTACCGCTTGCGGGCGTAGCCGCCGAAGCTCGTCTCGCCGTACGGCGTGTGCTCCTCGCGGCTGACGAAGGCGCCGGTGCCGTCCACGACCACGGCGCTGCTGCCGCGGTGGTCGGGCAGGTGGATCTCGACGGCCGGGCCGCCGTCGTCCGGGCCGGCCGGCCCCACCCGGACGAGCGCGATGCGCCGGGTGTCGTCCATGACGTGCAGCAGGTTGTTCGCACCGGCGGTGGGCCCGGTCCAGCGGTGGTGCTCGAAGAGGTCGTCGACGTAGTGGGTGACGCCGACCGCGCCGCCCTGCCGGCGGACCAGCTTCTTCACCCGCCGGCCGGTCGCGTCGTACAGGTACTGGGCGTGCACCGACGGCTCGGCGCCGCCGGCGCGCACCGCGAAGGCCCGCAGCTGGTCGGCGTGGTTCCACTCGAAGTGCCGGCTGCCGGTCTCGCCGGTGACGTTGCCGTTGGCGTCGGTGGTGTAGTCGTACCCGGTGCCGGCGACGGTCATCCGCCGCAGCCGGTTGGTGCCGGCGACGACGTCGTACTGGCGGGTGAAGCCGCCCGTGCCGGTGTGCCGCAGCACCTGGAGGTTGCCCACCGCGTCGTACTGGTAGGCCTCGGTGTACGCCTGGGTACGGGTGGGGTCGGTGCCGCGCGGTTCGCCGGTCCACGGGTCCGGGCCGGCCGGCGCCTCGTACTCGCGGCCGGTGGCGGAGACCAGCCGGTTGGCCGGGTCGTAAGTGAACCGGCGGTCGAGCGCGTCGCCGGCCCCGACCATCGCGCGCAGCGTCTTGTCGGTGATGTTCAGCGCCGCCGGGTTGCCCGGGATGCCGCTGCCCGGCGTGCGGTCCCGGATGGCCAGGATGTTGCCGAACAGGTCGTGGTCGTACCCGTAGTCCTGGAGCACCTCCCCCGCCGGCCGGAAGGTGAGCTCGTCGACGAGTGTGTACCGCTCGCTGCGCTGCCGGACCGCCCGCACGGTGAGCGGGTCGTACGCGTGCCGGGTCATGACCCCGTTGCCGTAGGCGACCAGGGTCCGCTGGCCCTTGGCGTCGTACGCGATCCGTCGCACGTGGACGGTGCCGTCCAGGCGTACGCTCTCCAGCGCGCCGGCCCGGTTGTACGTCGGCACCAGCTCCCGGCGGCGTCCCTCCACATCGGACGGCAGGAGGTGGCGGGTGACCCGGTCGAGCGCGTCGAAGCCGGTGGTCGTGGTGTAGCCGAGGTCCTCCAGCAGCTCGGCGTCCCGGGCCGCCTGGCTCTGCCCGGGTGCGGGCGTCCAGTCGACCTGGAACGCCACGCCGTCGGCGAACGCGTCGAGCAGCGGCCCGTCGGCGATGACCCGGCGGGTCGAGGAGGTGACGTTGCCCTTGAAGTCGACCGCCGCGGTGGTGACGAGGCCGGCCTCGTCGAAGTGGCGGACCGGCCGGCCGAGCAGGTTGGCGGCGCGGGCCGCGTCCCGCTCCGGGCCGGGCTGCTCCGGCGTGCCGGCGTCGCCGTACTCGACCCGCTGCCGCAGGGTCACCGGCGCCGCGGCGCCGTCCCGCGCCCAGACCCGGGTCGGGCGGCCGAGGGTGTCGAACCCGCCGAGCGTGAGCGCGCCCTTGGCGTCCCGAACCTCCACCGGGTTTCCGGCCGCGTCGTGGACGGTGTCCCGCCGGCCGGCGTCGATGGTCTCCACCCGCCACCGCCGCTTTGCCAGGTCGTACCGGTAGCGGTACGCGTCGCGGCCGAGGGCGTCGACGACGCCGACGAGGTTGCCCTGGATGTCGTACCGCTGCCGGGTGACGAACATCGCCTCTTCCCGGTCGTTGCGGACGACGGTGGTCACGGTCCGGCCGAGCGCGTCGCGTTCCACGCTGGCCGGGGTGTCCCAGTGGTCGCGGTACGCCTGAGCCGCCTTGCCGTGGGTACGTCCGGCGTTGTCGTTCGCCCCGTAGGTGTAGGTCTCCCACGGCGTCGGCCGGAAGCTGTCCGGGTCGGTGAGGTCGGTCGGTACGCCGTAGACCATCCGCTGCTCGCTGCCGTCCGGGTCGACGGTGCGCACCACCTGGCCGCGCGGGTCGAAGAAGGTGGTGGTGTGCAGGCCGCGCTGGGCGTCCGCCGGCTCGGCGTAGTCGTAGCCGGTGTCGAAGTACGGCTCGTACTTCACGACCACCCGGCCCTTGTTGTCGTGCCGCTGCCAGCCGCTGACGAGCACGTTGTCCGGGTCGGACGGGCCGCGCCGGCGGCCGACGGCATCGGTGGTCTTGGCGGACTGGTCGGGCGCGAGCACGCCGCCGCCGAAGGCCGGGTCGCCGAAGAGCACGTCCTCGGCCTGGGACCGGGTCTGGGTGACCCGCCCGAACCCGTCGGCGTACTCCACGGTGACGAGCGTGGCGTCGGACGCGGCGGCGTCGGTGTCGTGGTGCTGCCGCCGGGTGATGCGCACGGACGTCGGCTGGCCGCGCTCGACGAAGGCGAGCAGGTCGTGGTCGATCCGGGTGCTCGCGGCGGTCTGGTCGCCCTCGCCCGCCTTGCCCCGCCGCCACCGCGCGGTGACGAGCCCTGACGGCGAGTACCCGGCGGAGGACGGGTTGCCGTTGGCGTCGGTGACCGTGCGCGGCTGGAGGAGGCGGTAGTCGTACTCGGCGGTGGTGGTCAGGCCGGCCGGGTCGGTCGCCCGCACGGGCAGCAGGTCGTGCGCGTCGTACTCGATGGTGCCGCGCGCGCCCAGCGGGTCGAGCGAGGCGAGCGGCAGCCCGCGCGGCACCCGGCCCGGGTCGTGCACGTCGTACCGGCGCCGGGCGGTGACGACGTAGTAGCCGCCGTCCCGGTGGACGTAGCCGGCCAGCGGTGGGAGCCCGGCGCGGAAGTCGGCCGGGTACTCGCCCGGCCAGGCCGCGCCGCCGGTCGGGTCGAGGTAGGCGGGGCGGTCGGCGGGGTTGGCGAAGTGCGCGTCGGTGAAGGCGAGCGACTCCTCGCGGACGGCGAGGCCGTGCGCGCCGAGCACCCCCGCCGGCAGGCCGGTGAACGCGTCCCCGTCGTAGCAGGTGCGGGTGTGCCCGATGACCCGGAGCGTCACGCCGACGCGGTCGGCGACCGCCTGCCGCAGACCGGCGACGGACATGGCGCCGTCGTTGACCACCTCGTAGGTGCGCACGTCGGCCACCCGGTCGACGATGTACCGCTCGGCGTCGTCCCGCCGGGCGTACCCGGTCGTGGTGTAGGTGGCCAGATAGGGCGTGCCGGGCGTGCGCGGCACGGCGATCGCGAGCTGCTCGGTGGCGAAGCCGTACGCGTCGTAGCCGCCCGGGAAGGAGAACTGGGTCATCGGCTCGTCGCCGCGCTCCCACTGGGTGGTGCGCTGGGCGAGCGTGAACGGGAACCAGATCCGCGGCGCCTCCTGGCGCACGCCGGACACGGTCTCCGTCACCGTGTAGGGCAGCTGCTGGCGCTCCGTTCCGTCCAGACCGTACAGCTCGGTGCGCAGGACCTGGCCGCGCAGCGCGCGGATGGCGTCCCGGCGGTCGGCGCGCGGCAGGTGGCGCAGAAACGCGTCCTGCTCCGGTGGCCGGGCCAGCAGTCCCGGGTCGCCGGCCCAGTACTCGTGCCGCAGGTCCAGCTCGGTCCAGTCGCCGGCCTCGGCGGCCGCGACCGGGCCGGGGTGGAACCAGCTCTTCGTCAGCGTCGGCGGTGAGTAGTGCTCGGCGGGTACGCCCGCCGCGGCGTCGAACGACTCGGTGTCGAGCTGCTCGACCATCGCGAACCCGTGGAACTCGCGCTCCACGCCGTCCCAGTAGCCGTGGTGGTACCGGTACTCGGTGCTCTGCCGGCCGCCGGAGATCGCGTCGTGTACGACGACGCCGGCGACCACCTGCACCGGAAACGGCAGCGTGGTGCGCCACCGGGTGGCCGGGGACGCGTCGTCGCGCAGGAAGTCCTCGGTGGACGGTCGATAGTGGACCCGGGTGGTGGCGCCGACGTTGTTGTCGACGAGTTCGAGCAGGTACGGCTTGGCGCCTCCGGTGAGGTCGAGGAAGCGCAGCCGCGCCGGGTCGCCGCCGGCGTGCGACCGTCCGAAGAGGAGGCCGGCCATCCCGGTGCCGTACAGGTCGGTGAGCTGGACGGTGTCCGTGTCGGTCAGGGCCGGCGTGCCGGCGATGGTGAGCGGCTGCTCGGCCCAGGCGTCGCCGCTCCGGTTGCCCCAGATCTGGATCCGCCCGTTGTCCACGTACACGAGGTCGGCGGCGCCGTCCCCGTCGATATCGCCGAGCAGCACCCGGCGCGGGTCGAACCGGTCGGGCAGCCGCGGCGAGTGGCGCATCCGCACCGGCCGGCCCCACCGGCCGTGCCCGAGGTTCGGCCAGTACGTGATGTCGCCGGCGCGCAGCAGCACGATGTCCGGCAGCCGGTCGCCGGTCATGTCGGCCAGCCGGACCCGCGGGTCGCCGAGGTCGGCCGGCGGGCCGCTACCGTTGCTGACCGCGGTGCGCTGCCACGCCCGGCGCGGGTCGGCGTCGTTGAACCAGCACTCCAGGCGCCCGCCGGTGCCGGAGCGGAGCACGTCGGTCAGCCCGTCGCCGTCGAGGTCGACGAGCTTGACCCGGGCGTCGGCGAGGTCCACGCTCGGCATCCGCCGGTAGGGCTGGAACGAACGACGGCTCCAGCCGCCGGCGAACGACATCGGGAAGTAGCCGGCCGTCGGCCCGGACCGGACGAACAGGTCCGGGCGGCCGTCGCCGTCCGCGTCCATGAACCGGACGCCGCGGTCGGCGAGCGTGAACGGGGGCGCCTCGTTCAGGTTTCGGGGCACGTCGAACCGGCCGGCGCCGACGTTGCGCCAGTACCGTGCGGTGGCGCCGAGCTCCACGAGGTCTGGCAGGCCGGCGCCGCGCAGGTCGACCAGCGCCAGCGTGGGGTCGCTCAGCGCGACGGTCGGCAGCGCGCGGCCGCGCACCGGCTCGAACCGCCGGCCCCGCGGGTCGAAGCCGGAGTACCCGAACGTCAGCGGCGGCGTGGGCTCGGCGGTCGCCCCGTCCACGCCGATCGCCTCGATCCGGGTCAGCAGCGAGACGCCGTTGAACGCGGCCGGCTGGTACCCGAACCGGTACATCCGGGACGGGCGGTCCACCCCGTCGGCGGCCCGGGTGCGCACCCGGATGGCCGCGCAGCGCAAAGAGGTACGGATCTCGAAGCCGGCCCGGTGGTCGGAGAACGCGTCCGGCCGCGTCTCGTAGTCGAAGTCGACCACCACCAGGAACTCCGGGTCGGCCCGGTCGCCGTAGTCGGCGTAGGAGATCCGGGCGAGCATCGGCTGGCGCCACCGGTGGCCGCCGCCCTCGCCTTCGTCGGTGAGGTACTCGTACCGGACGAGGTTGCCCAGCGGGTCGCGGGTCTCGGTGATCCGCCAGGCGAAGACTCGGCCCGGGTCGTCCGGGTCGGCGACGGTCGCGCCGTACCGGTTACGCGTGCCGTCCTTGGCGTGTACCTCCCAGAAGTCGCCGGTGCCGTCCCGGACGTGGTCGACCCGGGCGAACAGCCCTTCGGTCCGGGGCCGGTAGCGGGTCCGCCCCGGCTCGACCTCGGCGACCGGCACCAGGTCCTCGGCGCCGGAGAGGACGAACACGTCGTCGCCGGTGTACCGGGGCGTCCCGCGCGTGGTCTTGCGGGTCACGCCCGGGGTGTCCAGCCGCCAGCCGAGGCCGAACGGTCCGTTGCCGTTGCCGGTGCTGTAGCCGAGTGTCAGCTTCGGCTCCAGGCCGAGCCGCCCGGCGGGCAGCGGGATCGGCACGGTGTAGTTGCCGGTGCCGGTGAACAGGTCCGGGCTGAACTTCTCGCCCAGGCCCTGGATCGCGCCGCCGCCGCTGGGCAGCGCGATCACCGAGCCGCCGGCGGACTGCGTCAGGTCTGTGCCGGCCACGCCGGTCCCCTCCCCGTCCAGCTCACCACGAGCGTGATGTCATCGAGCCGGCCACCGGTGAAGAGGCCGGCGGCGTCCGCGCCGAAGGCCAGCCGCCACTCCCCGGCCGGGCTGGTGCCGTACAGCGAGGTCCAGCCGGCCGCGTTGCCGCGCCGGGTGCTGGCGATCCCGTCGGTGGTGGTCGCGTCGCCGCCCGCGGTGCCGCGGCGCAGGGACACCACGGTGGCCGGCACCGGTTCACCGCTGGCGAGCCGCACCGCGACCGCGGCGGTGACCAGGTCCTCGATGTCGAGCGGGAAGTCGACCGCGCGCAGGTCGAGCGTGACCGACCGGCTGGCCGGGTCGGGCGGGTTGTTGAGGTCGTACCACTGGTCCGGGAAGTCGTTGGCCAGGCTGAACACCCGGTCCGAGCCCCGCTCCCGGTTGGCGTTGAGCCGGGTCACGACCTGGCCGCGGTAGCCCTCGTCATGCAGGGCGGTGTAGTCGATCGTGATCAGCACGTCGGCGATCGTGGAGTAGTCGAACGGGTTGGCGGCGCGCGGCAGCTGGAGCTCCCAGGTGGTGTCCACGCCGCTGGACTCGAACGGCAGCAGCATCTCCGACTGGGCGTCCAGCTCGAAGACGCCGCTCGCGCCCATGGCCGAGGTCAGCGCGACCGTGCCGGGCTCGTGGCGTACCACGATGTCCTTGAACGTGTCCGACTGGCGGGTGATGACCCGGGAGATGCCGTTGGAGGAGAGCGTCGCCCGGATGCCCCGGTCCGGCGGGACGAGCGCCACGATGCTGGTCCGCACCTGGCGGATCATCCGCAGGTAGTGCCCAGGGAAGTCGGCGTCGAACAGCGCCATCGGCGTGGCGAAGGCCAGCGCGCCGGTGCGGCGGAACTCCAGGAACTCCACCGGCATGAGCTGGGCCAGGGAGAACGTCTGGGTGAGGTTGAGCCGCCGGCGCTCGGAGCTGAACGCGTACTCGTCCAAGCGGGTGAGGTCCTGGCTGAGCTGCTCCGCGCCGGTCAGGCCGCGCCGGTTGACCTGCGGTCCGCCGGCGGTCAGGTCGGCGGGCGTCTGCCAGTAGTCGTTGCGGATCAGGGTCTGCGTCGCTTCGGCCCGCTCGAACGCCAGCTGCGCCTGCGCCAGCCGGGCGGTCGCGGTGGCCTGCTGGAGGAAGTACCGGTAGACGCCGCCGAGGGTGTTGCTCATCCACAGGTACAGGTCGGCGTTGGTGAACTGGTCGTTGAGGAACTTCAGCGTCGCCACCGCCTGGTCGTGCTGGAGGGTGGCGATGGCCTCCTCCTGGAGGGTGATCGCGACGTGGTCGTTGGCGACGACGACCTGCGCCGCGGCGACGAGCGAGTCCTGCTCGGACGAGATCTTGGCCAGCCGCCACTCGTCCCGGCGCTGCTCGATACCCGCCTTGAGCTGGTTGGCGTCCATCTGCGCCTGGAGGTTGTTCTGGTTGGCCACGATGACGCCTTTGGCGGCCACCGCGCCGCTGATCGCCATCGCCAGCACCTGCTTGGCGCCGCCGCTGAAGAGCGCGTCCATGAAGCTGGACGCCGCCGACGCGGCCTGCATGACACCGACCGCGGTGTCCACCACGTTGATCTGGTTACGGATGGACTTCATCTCCTGGAACTGGTCGAGCAGGTCCCGCTCGTACTTGTTCGGCGGCATGTTGATCTGCCGCTCGTACGTCCGGGTCATCACGCCGGCCTTGGTGCGCTGCGCCTCGGCGGCCTTGACCGAGTCGCGGGCCTCCTGCACCCGGCTCGCGGCCAGGTTGATCTGGGCGCTGGTCAGGTCGATGCCCTTGAGCGCGTCGAAGAGCCGCAGGTTGCGCTCGTCGTACTTCTCCAGCGCGGCGAGGTAGCCGGCTTCCATCTGCCCGGCCAGGGCGGTCAGCTGCCGGGCCCGTTCCATCAGGACCTTGAACCGGTACGGGGTCGGCTGGCTCACCGTCATCGCACCCACGAAGCCCTGGGTGCGGGACAGGCCGGCGATGTTGCGGCCCTGCCGGAGCTTGGCCAACTGCACGTCGACCCGGGTCCGCAGCGCGGCGAGCTCCGGGATGGGCAGGGTCGGCTCGCCCTGGTTGGTCGGCTGCTGCGGGCGCAGCGCGGCGGCGCCGAGCAGCCGCCGGGCCGCCAGGTAGAGGCTCCGCGCGTGCGCGATCGACTCGTCCGTCTCCCGGGTGAACTCGACGTCCGCGAACTCGATGTGGCACCGGATGAGCGACAGCAGCGTGTACCGGGTGTACGGGGTCGGCCGGTTCTCCACGAGCGCGAACGGGTCCAGCATGGACGTCCACTGTGGAGGGAAGGTCAGGTTGGGCCGGAACGGCGTCTCGGTGTTGATCCGGTCGTAGATGGAGACCGGGGCGCCGACGTCGTACGGGTACACGATCCAGTACCAGTCCAGGGCGGCCCGGTGGTCGCCGGCGGACTGGAGGCGCTGCGCGAGCAGCAGCGGCACGACCCAGAAGATCTCCCGCCGCTCCGGCTCGGCCTTGGTCCGGGACAGGTCCCGCATCTGGGTCTGCTTGGTGGTCGACCGGGTCGGGTTGAGGTACGTGAAGCTCATCGAGACCGAGGAGACGTAGGCGGCCGCCGCGGCCGCCGCGTCGTCGGCGGTGAACGGGCCGGAGCCGCGGATGCTCTCGAAGAAGGTGCGCAGCTGCTGGCGGCCGCCCGGTACGAGCACGGCCGGGTCGAGGTGGCGCTCGGCGAACAGGAACGCCATCGTGGCCGCCTGCCAGCTGCCGATCTCGCCCATCCAGACCCAGGCGGCGGTGAACGTGGCCGGGTTGGTGAGCGTCCAGCCGAACGCGGGGTGGCCGGCCAGCAGCTCGCCGGAACGCTTCGCCGACAGCAGCGACTGCACGCTCTCGATGGCCTGCCGGATCCGGGTCGTGCGCAGCGCGCCGCTGGCGAGCATGTCGACCAGGTATCGCGCGGTCATCTCCTCACCCACGTCGCCGGTGGTCGCCGGCGCGAGGTCGGCCAGCAGCGCGTCCCGCAGGATCGGCAGGGCGGCCTGCTCGGCGGCGGCGACCGCGCGGGCGTTGGCCACGGCCAGGTCGTCGCGCTGGGCGATCCGGGTGCGGAGCACGGACTGCCAGTCCTCGCGCGCGTCCCCGTGCTCGCGGTACGGGCTGACCCGCGGCCCGGCACCGGTCATGACGAAGTAGTCCGGGGAGAGCACGATCCCGGTCTCCTGCGCCCGCCAGGCGGTGAACTGCTGCCGCCGGCGCGCGCCGGTCAGCACGGCGATCCCGTCGTTCCACTCGGCGGCGGTGAGAGTGCCGGCGGCGGCGAGCCGGGCCAGGCCGCGCAGGACCCGGAACCCGACCAGGGTCAGCCCGGCCGCGGCGAGCCGGCCGGAGATGTCGACGCCCTTGCCCTCGTCGGTCTCCCAGGCGGCGAGGTCCGCGCCGGGGATCGTCTGGGTCACCATCGCGGCGAGCGCCTGCGCGGCGTTCGGGTTGCCGGTGCGGATGGCGTCGAGTGCCTGCTCGTGGGCCGTGAGCGTGGTGGCCCGCTGGGTCAGCAGGGTCCGGATCGGGTCGCCGGCCGGGCCCGCGACCACGTCGTCCGCGCCGACCACGTCCGGGTCGGCCAGCGCGCCGAACGCCCGGTCGCCGCCCGGCGCGCGGTCCTCGTCGGCCCAGGACAGCGACAGCGCGGCCCGCTGCCAGGCCAGCAGCAGCGGCGTGGTCGGTGCCCGCAGCGGGTCCGGGTTGGCGGTGGACGCCAGGCCGAAGAGGGTCTCCAGCGCCGTCTCGGTCAGTGCCGCGCCATCGAGTACCAGCTGGTCCAGCTCGTCCGGGCGGGTCGCGGAGAGCCGGATGCCGAGCCGGGCGGCCAGCGCCTCGCGTACGGCGGGCGCGGCGCCCCGGGCCAGCCGCAGCTCGGCGTGGGAGGTGCCGACGGCGGCCAGCAGCGAGGTGTACGCGGCGGTCCGGTAGTCGAGCTCCCCGGCCGCGCCGGGTGCGGTGGACGTGCCGGTCGCGGCGATGTGCGCGCGGAGCAGCTCGATCGGCACGCGCAGCTGGTTGACCTCCTGGGTGCCCCGGTCGGCGGCGGCGGACAGCGGCTGGCTGAGCCGGTCGAGCGGCTGGCGCAGCACGCCGACGAGCGTCGCGGTGGTGAGCGGCGCCTCGGGCGTGCCGGGCACCCGGATCTGCTCCTGCGCGAAGGAGAGCAGCGCTTCGAGGTACTCCCGCTCGCTCAGCCGCTCCTCGAGGGTGGCCGGTACGTACGAGCTGATCACGACGACCGGCACCGCGACCGGGTTGCCGACGGTGTTGCCGGCGGCGTCGGTCGCCCACACGTAGATCGTGTGCGCGCCGAACCCGGACAGCGGCACGTCGGCCCGCCAGGTGCGGAAGTCGTTGCCGGTCAGGGCCTGCGCCGGCGTCCGGGTACCACCCGGGCTCAGCGCCCAGGCCACCCCGGCGCTGCCGCCGGTCATGCCGCTCTGGTTGTCGCCGGCGGTGCCGGTCATCTGGACCACGACGTTCCCGTTCGCGTCGCCGATGACGTTGGCCGACGGTTGCGGGAAAGCCACCTGCAACTGCGGCTTGCCGACGTCGCGGCCGGTCACCGTGCGGGTCTTGGTCGAGGCGAGGTTGTCGCGGTCGGAGACGGTCACGGCGACGGTCCGGGCGCCGAGCGGCATCGGGCCGAGCGTGACCACTTTGGAGTACGAGGTGGTGCTGATCTGCTCGGTGGAGAACCGCTGCCCGTCCCGGTCGATGGCGACGGTGACCGGGAAGTAGGCGCCGGACGCGACGCTCACCTGGAGGGTGACCTGGCCGCCGCCGTCGTTGAGGTCGACCGTGGCCCCCGCCGCCGGGCCCGTGATCGTGAACCCGGGCGGGTCGGCCGCCGCGACCTGCACGTTGACCGTTCCACCCTGGATCACCTGACCGCCGGTGGTGACCGCGTCCGCCCGGATCGTGTGCGCGCCGTGGGACGGGAACGTCAGCGAGAAGTCGCCGCCGCTGCGGCCCTCCCGGATCCGCTCGACGCCGTCCATGAAGACCCGCGTCTGGTTGTACGTGACGATCGGGGTGCCCTTCCACCCGCCGTTGATCGGATCCCAGGCGTAGGTCGCGCCCCGAAACGCGTTGACCCGCACGGTGGCCGCGATGCCGGCCACGACCCGGCTGCTCACCACGGAGATGGAAACCCGGGGCGGGTCGTCGGGCGGGCCCGGGTCGCCGGGTGGCGGCGGGATGATGAAAACCTCGGCACCGCCGTCGGCGGTGGCTCGGTCGCGGCTGATCGTCACGACTGCTCCGTCCGTTGAAGGCCAAGTGGTCAGGCCCACTCTCACCGGCGCCTGAGCGGCTGGACAGGCAAGAGTCGGATCTCCGAACGGATGTATCAGCGGCCGCCTCACGTTCATCGCGCCGCCTCGCGCCGCCGGGTGGTCACCGCTGAAATGACCTGCTCGGCTCGCGGGCGCGGCTACCCTTGACCGGTCCGGACGCAACCCGTCGGCGAGGCGGAATAGACCCGGCGGGGCGGTTGTTGCCCTACCGCCCAGAGGAGATGAGTAATGGCAAAGACTGATTACGACGCGCCACGGACCCCCGTCGTCGAGGAAGACAGCCTGGAAGAGCTCAAGGCTCGCCGCGCCACGCCGCGTGCCGACGCGGTGGACGTCGACGAGGCCGACCTGGCGGAGGGCTTCGAGCTGCCCGGCGCCGACCAGATCGACGAAGAGCTGTCGGTCACGGTGATCCCGATGCAGGCCGACGAGTTCCGCTGCTCGCGCTGCTACCTGGTACGCCACCGCAACCAGCGCGCGGTGGCCGACATCGACGTCTGCCGCGACTGCGCCTGACCCCACCGGGGCGGTCCGGTGGAGCTGTCGATGTTCGTCGCGCCCGGCGAGTACGCGGACATACGCGAGCTCGCCGAGCAGACCATGTCACTCCAGGACCGGATGGAGGAGCTCGCCGCCAGCGGTGTCGAGTCGGTGCGCCACGCCGCCGTGCCGCCCGAAGCGGCGCCGATCGACGCCTTCGCGATGGGCTCTCTCCAGGTGACCCTGGCTCCGGCGGCGCTACCCGCCGTCATCGCGCTGGTCCAGGCGTGGCTGACCGACCGGCCGGTGCCCTCCGTTCGGATAGCGGTCGACGGCGACATCCTGAAGGTGCACGCGGTGCCGACCAGGCGCCAACGCCTGCTCGTGGACGCGTTCCTGCACCGCCACAGCAGCTGAGGTAGGTCGACCCGGTAACGCTACGGGTCCTCCGCGGCGAGGGTGTCGAGCTGGGCCTGGACGTCGGCGGTCTGCGGCATGCCGAGCTGGCCGTAGAGCGCGAGCGCGGCACCGTAGTGATGCCGGGCCTGATCGGCGTCGCCGAGTTCCCGCCACGCGCGGCCGAGGCCGGCGTGCGCCCTGGCCTGCTGGTCGGCCGCGCCGATCTCCGTGGCGATCTCCAGGGCGGAGCCGTGGTGGGTCACCGCGTCGCCGGGGGCGGCGGCCTCGCCGAGGCCGTTGAGCGCGTACGTCTCGCCGTCTCGGGCACCGGCCTGGCGGAAGACCTCCAGTGCCCGCCGGTGGTGGTCGATGGCCCGAGCCGGCCGGCCGAGGCGGTTTTCCAGGATGCCCAGGCTGGTCAGGGTCCAGGCTTCGCCGTCCCGGTCACCGCTGTCCCGGTAGATGCCGCGGGCCTGTTCGATGTGCTCGCGGGCGGCGTCGTACCGTTCGAGCCACACCTCCACGTCGCCGAGGTTGCCGAGCATGGCCGCCTCGCCCAGGCGGTCGCCGGTCCGCCGGCACAGGTCAGTGGCCCGCGCGTACCGTGCGGCGGCGTCGCGGTGGTCGCCGAGCCGCGCTTCGGCGAAGCCGAGGTTGCCCAGGGCGCGCGCCTCGCCGGTGAGATCGCCGGCCCGCCGGTAGCCGGCCAGCGCGGCTTCATGGCGGTGGGCCGCCTGCCGGTAGCGACCCGAGCGGGCCTCGATGACGCCCAGGTTGGTCAGCGTGCGGGCCTGTCCGGTGTCGTCGTCGGCCCGCTGGTACAGCTTCAGGGCCTGTTCCAGCTGGTCGGTGGCCGGCGCGAACCGCCCGGTCTGTATGTACGCGGCGCCGAGGTTGGTCAGGGCGTTCGCCTGGCCGGCCAGGTCGCCCAGCTCGCGCGCGGCGTCGCGGGCCCGGCTGTGTACGACGACGGCTTCGGCGTTGTACCCGCCGTTGAGATAGCGAAACAGCGTGGCCGACAACCGCGTCGCGTGGCGCGGCCAGCCGTGGGCCGCGGTGTGCACGGCGACGGCCACGAGCGTGTCCCGTTCGGCGTCCAGCCAGGCCCGCGCGGCGCCGGCGTCGGGCAGGGGCGGCATCGGGGTGGCCGGCGCGGCGATCCTGGGGCGGCGGTGCGCTTCGGCCGGGTGCAGGATGTCCATGGCGGCGGCGGCCGCACCCAGGCAGTGGTCGAACAGCCGGGTCAGCGCGGCGCGGCGTACCGGCGGCGGGTCTTCGTCTCCGGCCTGGTTCAGCGCGTACGCCCGGAGCACGTCGTGCAGCGCGTACCGTCCCGCCGCGGCCGGCTGCACGAGGTGGTCCCGGTGCAGCTCGTCCAGCCACGCGCGCGCGGTGGGCAGGTCGACGCCCGCGAGCGCCGCCGCGGCGTACCCGTCGAGGTCCTGTCCGGGGTGTAGCGAGATCAGCCGCAGCATCCGGCGGTGGCCGCCGGACAGCCGGTGGTAGGACATGTCGAGCGCGAGTTCGACGCCGGCGTCCAGGCGGCGGTCCTGGTGGCGTTCGGCGAGCCGGTCGGCGTGGTCGGTGAGCGTCCACGCGGGTTTGCCGCGGATGTGCGCGGCGACCAGGCCGAGCGCGAGCGGCAGGTGGCCGCAGAGCTGGGCGATCCGGGCCGTGGCCCGCGGATCGGCGCCCACCGGGATGCCGGCGACGGCGCCGGCGAGGTATGCGGTGGCCTCGTCCGGCGTGAAGACGTCGAGCCGCAGCCGCGCCGCGGACGGCAGCGGCGACAGGCGGCGCCGGCTGGTGATCAGCGTGACGCAGCCGGCGGCCTGGGCGAGCAGCGGACGGACCTGGTCGGCGGTCGCGGCGTCGTCGAGGACGACCAGCGTCCGCGTTCCGGCCACCCGCCGCCGGTACGCCGCCGCGCGCCCCGGCAGGTCGTGCGGTATCCGCCGCGCGGTCGTACCGAGCAGGCGCAGGAAGCCGTCCAGGACGGCGGCCGGGTCGACCGGCGGCTGCGCCGGATCCGGATGGAACCCGCGCAGGTTGACGAAGAGGACCGCGTCGAACGGCCGCTCGTCGGCGAGCAGGCGTGCGGCGTGTACGGCCAGGCGTGTCTTGCCGACCCCGGCCATCCCCTCGATCACGCCGACCGCCCCGGCGGACGCGCGGCGGCGCAGTGCGGCGCGCAGCCGATCGAGCTCGCCGGCCCGCCCGGTGAAGCCCGCGGAGTCGTGCGGGAGCTGGTCGTGGACGCGCACCTGGGACGCCGCGGTGGTCTCGCCGCCGATGATCCGCAGCGCCTGCCGCCACTGGCTTACGTAACCGGCGTCGGGGTGCAGCGCCTCGACGATGGCGACGACAAGATCATGGTTGAGCCGGCGGCGGCCGGGCCGGAAACAGTCCACCACCGTGGTCTTGCGGGCCAGCTCGGCGGCGGGCCGGCCCGCCTCGGACCAGGCCGCGTTGATCCGGTCCTTGATCGTCTCGTAGGACGGCCCACCGGCCCAGACTTTCAGCAGCCGCAGCCGCTCCACGACGCCGTCGAGGGTGGCGGCCTGCCCGGGATCGGGCGGTTGCTGGAAGAGGGCCGGCATGATCGTCAGGCTATCGACCGTTCGGATTCGGTCGGGTTGCCCCACCCGGGCCGCCGCCTCCTGTTCAGTCGAGCTCACCCGACGACGAAGGAGATGACTGTGCTCAGACGACGGATGGCGCGAGCAGGTGTCGCGATCGGCATGCTCGCGGTCTCGATACTCGGGTTGAGCTCCCCCGCGAGCGCCGCCCCCACCAGCTTCGTCGCCAAGGCGGTACACGCCAGCGGAGCGGGCAGGCTGGCCGTGCAGGCCACCGGTGGGCTGAGCTGGTACAGCCGGTCCGTTACCGCCACCTCGGTGCGGTTCTTCGCCAACGCCGGCGAGTGCGGATACGTCTCGGTGACCGGCTGGCAGGGATCGACGAGCATCGACTACGCCGTCTACCCGTCCGGGTCGGGCTACTACTGCGGCGGCACGACCGGCAAGTGGTTCAACATCGGCAACGTCCCGCTCGACGGCAGCCGCGTGTCCGGCGGGATCACCGAGGTGCTCGTCATCGTCTTCGACGTGACCCACGCGGGCCAGGGGTACGCCGAGTGCTACCGGTCCGGTTCCACCTGCGCCAGCTACCAGTGGTAGGTGGCCTGGCCAGCGATCGGCGGTTGGCCGGTCGCTGGCCACGGCTCACCCCGGCATACTGCTCCGATGCGCCTGTACCTGTCGTCGTTTCGTACCGGAGCGCACGCTGACCGCCTTGTCGCCCTGGCCGGCGGCGGGCGGCGCACCGCCTTGGTCCCGAACGCTCTCGACGGGCTTCCCTTCGAGGTGCGTGAAACCGGCCTGCGACGCGACCTCGACGACCTCCACGCCGCCGGCCTCGACGTCACGCTGGCCGATCTGCGCGAGCCCGCCGCGGTGTCCAGCCTGGCCGGCTTCGACATCGTGTGGGTACGTGGCGGCAACGTCTTCGTCCTGCGCCGGGTGCTCGCCGACACAGGCGCCGACACCGTCCTGCGCGACCTGCTCCGTCGCGACGCGGTGGTCTACGGCGGCTACAGCGCCGGCGCCTGTGTCCTGGCCCCCGATCTGGACGGTCTGCGACTCGTCGACGACCCCGCGGCCGTCGCCGAACCGATCATGACCGGGCTTGGCCTGCTCGACCGCCCGTTCGTGCCACATGTGCGTTCGCCCGGCCATCCGGAGACCGCGGCCTGTGACGCCGTGTCGGCCTCGTACGCCGGCGCGAAGCGGCCGCACTGGGCGCTGCGTGACGGTGAGGTGCTCGTCGTCACCGGGGACCAGACCCGGCTGCTGCCCGCGTAGCGCTACTCGGTGCTCATCACCGGACGGACCTCCAGCGCGCTCATCCCGGCGGCCAGCGGCCAGGTCGCCGCGATCTGGACCGCCTCGTCGATGTCGTCGCACTCCAACACGACGACCGAGCCGATGACCTCCTTGAGCTCCAGGTACGGCCCGTCGGTGACCATCGGCTCGCCGTCCGCGCCGGCCCGCACCGTCTTGGCCGTGTCCCGGGACTGAAGCTCGACACCGCCGTCGACGATCTTGCCGGTCGGCTGCCACCGCTCGAACCACGCGGTGATCTGCTTCATCAGATCCTGCTCGTCGGCCGGGGCCAGCGCGCTCCACTCGCGGTCGTCGCCGAATATCAGCATCGCGTACTTCATGGTCTGCTCCTCATGGCTGGAAAGGTTGCCTCCCCCCGGTGACGAACGGCCGGCAGGCGTTCTCGACAGCTTGCGCCAAAAATCCTCGCCCGGTGCGGCTAACCTGCGTGGGGTGGCATCGGTCGACGATGTGGCGCTCCACGCCGGAAACGCGTGGCCCGCGCCCGACCAGGTCCGCCTCTACACCAGGGTGCTGGCGTACGTGCTGGCGGACGATCGCGGGGTCACCATCCGCCGGCTCGCCGCGCGGCTCGGTCTGAGCACCCGGCTGGTCCGCGCCGTCGTCTACGACTGGCAGCGCGCCGGCCTCGTGACCTGCCGCCCCGGGAGGGGTTGGCGCGCCCACCGGTACAGCGGCAGCGAAGACATGTGGTCGGCGGTGCTGGCGCGCGGCGAGGAGGTTCTCGGGCGGGGTCAGGGCCTGTTGGACGCACTGGCCGCGGACCTGGACAGCCAGCCGCCGGCGGCCGGACGCGCGGCCGAAGCGGTGCGGTTCGTCGCGTTCCTGCGCGGCGAGCTGCCCGCGCTGGTTGAGCGCTGGCAGGAGCATCGCCGCGGTCGGGAGGCCGAGGCCCGCCGTCCGGTCGAGCCGGAGCCCCAGTCGGAGCCGGAGCCGGAGCCCGAGTCGGTGCCCGAGGTCCGCGCGTGGCAGCTCGCCGCCGCGCACGCGCTCGTCGACCTGCTCGCCCGCCCGGGGATGCCGGCCCTGACCTGGCACATCGACATGACCGAGCAGGGCCTGTTCGGGCTGATCCACCGGGACGACGAGAAGGCTCTGGCCACCCTTGAAACGTGGGCCCGGTTCTTCGGCACCGCCGTGCGCAAGGACCGGTTCGCCGGCTACACGCTGGTCGAGGCGAAGGCGAGCCACATGGGCGTGCCGGTGAAGCTGTCCGGCCACACCGACCGGGGTTTCCGCTGACCGCCTTTCCGTCGCGGGCGGCCCGAGCACCGGTGGAGAGCGGCGACCTACGCCAGGTCGGCGATCACGCCCACCCTGCGGACGGTCTCGCGCAGCTCGTCGCGGAAGGCCGCGCGGCGCGCCGGCAGATCTGGCGCGGCCGGATCGAGGAGGTCGCGGTGCCGGGCCAGCTTGAGGGCCGGCTTGAAGAGCTCCAACGACACCGACTCCTCGCTGGCCAGTCGCCCCTGAAGCGCCCACTGCCGGCCGACGCGCAGGCACTCGTCCAGGAACCGGGGCTCGTCGACCTCCTCCCCCTCCCAGGCGGCGAGCCGGTCGGCGACGAGGTGGTAGGCGTCGAGGAACGGCCGCAGCACCAGCGGGGCGACGAGCGGCCGGCCCTGCTCTAGCCAACTGCGCGCCTCGGCCGGGGTGAACTCGTGCAGCCCGTCGCCGCCGCCCGGCTCGATGATCGACAGCTCCAGCGCCATCTGCTCGGCGAAGTCGCGGCGGCGGGCGAAGAAGAAGTCGAACTTCAGCAGGTCTCGCAGCCGCAGCGCCTCCGCGGTCGCCGCGCCCAGGCCGTCCGCGCCGCCTTCGGTCGCGGCGACCAGCGCGAGCTCCCCGATCGCCCGGTCGACCAGCATGTGGATCGCCGTGTTGCGGTAGAACGCGGCCACCAGGTGCTGGCCGGCCCCGATCGCCCACACCGTGTCGGTGCCGCCGTCGTAGCTGGCCAGCACGCCGGAGGCGACAAGCTCCTGCAACGTGCGGCGGATCGTCGCCCGGTCGGTGAGGTTTGCCGCGCCGGCCACCGGCCAGCGCCGGGACTCGATGTAGCCGGCCATCGGCGCCACGGTCTCCAGCACCCCGTCGAGGGTCAGCGCCCGGTCTGCGGCCAGCATCGCCAGGCAGACGACCGCCGTGACGGTGACCGGAGTCGCCTGGTTGATGCGGTGCGAGGTGTCCAGGGCGATCCGCTCGACGACGTGCCGCCCCTGCTGGTCCGCACCGCGCAGCTCGGCCATCCGCTCGCGGAGCGGGAGCGGCTCGCCGAAGTCCAGGTAGGCCCGACCGAGCCGGTTGGCCTGTAGCCGGGCGAAGTTGACCAGCCAGCGGACGTCCTCGGGCCGCTTTCTGGCCCCGCGCGCCTCGGCGGTCATCGACCCGACCTCGTGCAGCTGTTCGTACACGATGGACACCGGAACGATCAGCGCCTCGGCTCCCGGCGTGGCCTCGATCGCGTCGACCACGTAGCGCACGATGCCGTACGTCGGCGGCCGCAGCTTGCCGGTGCGGGTCCGGCCGCCCTCGATGGACCAGCTGAGATTCTTCCGGTTACGGATCAGCTGGCCGATGTAGGCGCGCAACGCGAGCTTGTAAACCGGCTGGTCCTGCGTCGACCGGCGGATGTAGACGATGCCGGAGCGGCGGGCCAGATGGTTGACCGGAAAGAAGTTGAGGTTGGCCCCACCCAGGGTGAACGCCGGACTGAGCCCGTGCCGGTCCAGCGCCACCGGCACCGCCGCACCGTCCAAATAAGACCGGTGGGAGAAGAGGAACAACAGCGAGTACTTACGATCCAGCTGATGCAGCCGGCGCGCGGCCTCCTCGTCCACCAGCAGCTCGTGCGCGCGAAACATCCACGTCGTAAACCGGGACCAGGCGCCCATCGCCCGCGCGCTGTGCACCGCCCCCATCTCCCGCAGGTAGCCGGCGGCCTCGGCGGTCACCTCGCCCGGGTCGCGGCCGAGCGAACGGGCCAGCTCGGCCAGCCGCCCGGAGAACCCGTCGTCGGCCAGCAACTGGACAACCTCAGGAGTGTCCGAGGTCAACCCACGTCTCATCAGCCACCTCGCAAGTGCACGTGATCACAGCGCGCCGTGGGCCAGTCTGGAAGGCAGGCCCGGCCCCGTCAAACCCCCTAGCCTGCCCTCAAGAGGGCAGCCCTGTCACCGTCTGGGCGGGTATACGGGACCCCTGCTGGGAATTCACGCCCAAGAGGGCTGCCTCTTGGGGCGGGGCGATGGGTGGGCTTGCCGCGCGGAGTTGGCAGCGGAGGCCGGGGGGTTCGGCGAGCCCTGGCGAGCCGCCGGCCGCAGCGGTGCCCGCGGGAGCATACGGTCTACCGCTGACGCGGACGGGGGCACATCTGCGTGAAATCGGCTCCGTCGCTCAGCCGGTCAGGCGGTAGACGGCGAAGACGAAGTCGGGGCAGACCATCTGGCAGGCCGTGCAGCCGGTGCAGCCGGGGTTGAGCTCCGGATAGCGGTACCCCATGTCGTTGACCGCGGTCGACATCTCTAGCACGTTCGGCGGGCAGGCGGCGACGCACAGCTCGCAGCCTTTGCACTTCTCGGTGTCGATGACGAGTGTGCCGCGGCTGGTCCGTTGCTCAGGCATGCGGGTGACCTCCGGGATCGGAGAGGACGCCCAACACGACGTCGGCGTCCGCGGACGGGCCGGTGTCCGGGCCGGCGAAGACGCCGCGGCGGTGCAGCGCGGCGATCGCGTTGGCGGCCGTCATCCGCACGTGGTCGAGGGCCGCGTGCGCCGCCGCGACCGGGTCGCCGGCGCGCAGGGTGTCGTACTCGCGGCTCAGCGCGGCTCGCTCGGCGTCCATGGCGTCCACTATGGAGAATCGGGCGGCGGCCGGCACCAGGCCGCTGAAGCTGCGCAGCAGCGCCCGCAGGTGCGGGCCGGAGGCGGTCAGGTTGACCACCTTGCGAAACTGGCGGGCGAGCTGTTCGAACTCATCGACCTGCGCGCAGTCGCGCAGCGCCTCGGTCAGCTTGCCTAGCTCCTCGATGACGCCGGTGTCGCCGGCGGTCGCCGCGCGGCTGCTGGTGAGTGCGCTGAGCATGCCGTACAGCTCGAACGCCTCGCGGACCGTGCCGGCGTCGAACTCGGCCACGAACGCGCCGCGGTAGTGCGGCATGTGGATCAGCCCGTCGCGTTCGAGGTGCATCAGGCCTTCGCGGACCGGCACCCGGCTGACGCCGAGGTCGGCGGCGACGCGGTCGAGGTCGATGCGGTCGCCGCCGCGCAGGGTGCCGTCGAAGAGCAGGCCGAGGATGTGCGCGGCGACGGCCTCGCCGGTCTTCACCCGGACGAGTGTCATGGCGAGATCAGCTCCCCGAGTGGATAGACCTTCTCCATCGACTCGCCAAGGTAGTCGGGGCCTTCCCCGGCCGGCACGAACCACCCGGTCGGGCACATCGTCAGGATCTCCACCAGCCCGAAGCCGGCGCCGGACAGCTGCGCCTCGAACGCCCGGCGCAGCATCCGCTTGGTCTGCGCGACACCGCCGGCGGTGCCGACGCCGCCGCGGGCCACGTAGGCCGCGCCGCGCAGCCCGGCGACTAGGTCGGCCACCGGGATCGGGTATCCGTGCTCCTCCGCGGCCCGCCCGGAAAGGCTCGTCTTCGTGCGCTGCCCGAGCACGGTGGTGGCGGTGAGCTGCCCGCCGGTGTCGCCGAAGACGCCGTTGTTCAGCAGTACACAGGTGATCTTCTCGCCGCGGGCGGCGGCGTGCAGCACCTCCTGGAGGCCTTCGTTGGCCATGTCGCCGTCGCCCTGCATCGTGAAGACCGCCACGTCGGGGCGCACCCGCTTGATGCCGGTCGCGCACGACGGCGCGCGGCCGTGCAGGCACTGGAGCACGTCGACGTCCATGATGCGCACGAAGCTGCCGTAGCAGCCGTGCCCGACCACGCCGATCGTCCGCCGCACGATCTCCAGCTCCTGGAGCACCTCCAGCAGCAGGCGCAGGGCGACCGGCTCGCCGCAGCCGGGGCAGAGCGAGTGCTCGCCGAGCAGCAGGTTGGGCTTGAAGTCGGCGGCCAGCTTGGCCGGTCCTTCCGGCGGCCGGCTCGTGTCGATGCTCATGCGAGCGCCTCCAGGATGCGTGTGCGGATCACCGGCGCGTCCATCAGCTCGCCGTACGCCAGCCCGGACTCGGAGATGCTCACCCCGCCGACGAACCGGACGGCGTCCCGGTCGGCGGCGTGAATACGTATGTCATCGAGCATCTGGCCGGCGTTGAGCTCGAACACCAGCACCCGACGCACGCCGCGGGTCGCCTCGGCGAGCGCCGCACCCGGGAACGGCCACAGCGTCACCGGCCGGAACCAGCCGATCCGGTGCCCCTCGACCCGCAGCTCGTCGACCACGTGCTCGACGAACTTCGCCGCCGACCCGAACGACACCACGACCGTGTCGGCACCCTCGACGTACGCCTGCTCGTGGCGGGCCTCGACGGCCGCGATCGCGTCGAACTTCTCGGCGATCGACCGCCAGTGCCGGTCCGGGCCGGGGCCGGGGTCGGTGGCCTTGCCCATCGCCCAGGTCCACACCTGCCGGGAGCGTCCGGTGCCGCCGCCGGTGCCGTCGAGGGCCCAGTCCTTGGGCGGCAGCGGCCCGAAGTCGCGTGCCTCGATCGAGACGCCCACCCGGGTCTGCGCCAGCAGCGGGTCGCCGTAGAGCACGACCGGGGCACGGTGCTTGTCGGCGAGGTGGAACAGCAGCTGGGTGTGCTCGACCGCCTCCGGCACGTCCTTGGGCGCGAGCGTGATCGTGCGGTAGTCGCCCCAGCCGCCGCCGCGCGTGGCCTGGAAGTAGTCCTGCTGGTTGCGGGCCATGTTGAAGACCACGAACGGGGTCTGGTTGAGGGCGGCCTCGGCGATCGCCTCCTGCATCAGCGCGATCCCCTGCCCGCACGAGCCGGTCGCCGCCCGCGCCCCGGCGGCGGCCGCGCCGAGGGTCATGTTGACGCCTTCGATCTCGCTCTCCGCGTTGAGGCAGACGCCGCCGGCCGCCGGCAGCTCGCGGGACATGCTCTCCAGCAGCCCGGTGAACGGCGACATCGGGTATCCGGCGAAGAACGCGCAGCCGGCCGCGATGGCCGAGCGGGCGATCGCGGTGCTGCCCTCCAAAAGCTCAAGAGCCATGGGCCACCGCCGTGGTCAGGCTCGCGCCGGCCGCGAGGGCCCGCGCGTTGGCCGGTGCGTGTTGCCGCCGGTACGGCGGGAGCAGCTCTTCCATCGCGGCCACCAGAGATTCCTGGGGTACCAGGCCGGTGACCGCGACGTAGGCGCCGAGCAGGACGAAGCCGACCGCCTGGGGCGCGCCGGCCGCCTTGGCCAGTGCGGCCGCGTCGACCGGGTGGATGGCGAGGTCGGCGCGGAGCGCGGCGGGGTCGACGAGCGGCACGTTGGCGACGACGGGGCCGCCGGGCCGCACCCGCTCCAGCACGCCCTCGCTGAACCTGTGGTGCGCGACGATCGCCGACCAGGCCGACGGCAGCACCGGCAGCGCGCGCAGCGGCGCGTCGCCGATCACCACGCTGGCCTTGGACGGCCCGCCGCGCATCTCACCGCCGTAGTCGGCACTGAGCATCGCGTGCCGCCCCTGCCGGGTCGCGGCGAGCGCGAGCGTCTTGGCGAGCAGCTGGATGCCCTGGCCGCCGACGCCCGTGACGATGACTTCCCGCTCCACCGGCCCCCTCCTTGACTCCGTTTAGATATTAGATACAAAATCCAACTAGAGATCAAGAGAGCTGAGGTGGGGATGCGCGCTGCTGTGCTGCACGGCTTCGGTGACCTGCGGATGGAAGACGTGCCCGACCCCGCGCCCGGCCCCGGCGAGGTGGTCGTCGACGTGACCTGCGTCCAGCCGAGCGTCACCGAGTGCATGATGATCGCCGGCGAGCCGGTCGCCCAGCACGGCCACCTCGCCGCCGCGCTCGCCCGCGGGCCGGTCCGGTTCGGCGGGCACGAGTTCTGCGGTGTCGTCACGGCCGCCGGCCGGGTGCCCGCCGGCAGCCGGGTCACCGTGGTGGAAACCGTCGTGTGTGGACGGTGCGCCGCCTGCCGCCGCCACCGGCCGGACGCGTGCGCCTCCCCCGGGTTCGTCGGTTTCACCCGGCCCGGCGCGTTCGCCGAGCGGGTGGTGGTGCCGGCGGCGAACGTGGTGCCGGTGCCGGACGGGGTGAGCGACTCCGCCGCCGCAGCCATCCAGCCGCTCGCCGGTGCCATCCACGCGCACGCGCTCGCCGCCGTGCGGCCGGGCGAGAGCGTCCTCGTCGTCGGTGCCGGCGTGATGGGGCTGCTGGCGGTGCAGGTGGCCCGGCACGGCAACGCTGGGCAGATCCTGGTCGCCGGGCGGAGCCGGGCCAAGCTGGACCTCGCCGTCAGGTTCGGCGCCGACCTCGTCCTCGGCGCCGGCGACGGCGTGGCGGAGCGGGTGGCCGACGCCACCGAGGGCGTCGGCGTCGACGTCGTCATCGAGACCGCCGGTGGCGCGCCGTCGGTCGGCCTGTCCGGCGCCGGCACGCTCGACCTCGCTGTCCGATGTGTACGCCGCGGCGGGCGGATCGTGCTGGTGTCGGTGCTGCCGGAGGGGGCGCCGGCGCCGCTGGCCCGGCTGCGCGAGCGAAGCGTCTCCCTGCTGCACCCGGGCTCCGGCGCCGGCGCTTTCACCCACGCGCTACGGCTCGTCGCCCGCGGCGACGTCGACGTGGAGTCGCTGGTCACGCACCGCCTCGACGGCGTCGACGAGATACCGGAGGCCATCCGGATCACCGCCGACAAGCCGGCGCACGGAGCCATCAACCCCGCTCAGGTCTCCATCGGCGGGCCGGCATGGCACTGCTGATCGGCGACATCGTCCGGCGTGCCGCCCGGATGGCCCCGCGCGCGGTGGCCGCGAGCCTCGGCGGCGCCCGGGTCAGCTTCGCCGAGCTCGACGAGGCCGCCAACCGCACCGCCAACGCCCTCGCCGGCCTCGGGGTGCGCCGCGGCGACCGGGTGCTCTGGTGGTCCGCGCCGGCCCTGCGTACCCTCGACGGGTTTCTCGCGTGTGCCCGGCTCGGCGCGGTGTTCGCGCCGGTCAACCCGGCACTGTCCGATGTGGAGTTCGCGGCGGTGCTGGACTACCTGGATCCCCGCCTCGTGGTCTGCGACGCGCGGCGGCCCGGCCTCGGCGCGCCGCACGCGATCGCCGCCACGCTCTCCGGCGCGCCCGGGTCGCCGGCGGTGGCGGTGGCGGTGTCCGAGACCGACCCGCACATCCTGTACCTGACCAGCGGCAGCACCGGCCGTCCCAAGGGCGCGCTGGTCAGCCACCGGGCGAGCTGGCTGCGCTCGGCACCCGGTGGCGGCACGTTCAGCACCGGGCTGCGCGGTGACGGCGGCGTGCTGTGCAGCTTCCCGCTGTACCACTACGGCGGCTGGCACTACGTCATGGAGGCGTGGCAGCACGGCACCGCCGTACACCTGGTGCCCCGCGCCGACGCGGTGAGCATCGTCGACGCGGTCCGGCGGCACCGGCCGGCCGCCATCTACTGCATCCCCGCGGTGTGGGAGCGGCTGCTGGACGCCGAGCACCGGCGCGCCGACCTGTCCAGCCTCCGGCACGCCGACACCGGCACCTCGCCCGTGGCGGCCGAGCTCGTGGCCCGGATCAAGGAGCGGCTGCCCGGCACCACCACGACGATCCTCTACGGCTCCACCGAGGCGGGCCGGATGGCCGCGCTGCACGACTGGGAGCTGTCACGCCGGCCGGGCAGCGTCGGGCGGGCAGCCTTTCCCGGCACGCTCTGGCTCGACGACGGCGAGGTCGTGGTCGGCGGTGACACGCTCATGGCCGGCTATCACGGCCTGCCGGCGGAGACCGCGGCGGCGATGCGCGACGGCGGATACCGCTCCGGCGACCTCGGCCGCCTGGACGACGAGGGTTACCTCTACCTGACCGGCCGGGCCCGCGAGGTGATCCGCACCGGCGGCGAGTCGGTGTCACCATCCGAAGTGGAGTACGCCCTGCGCGACCTGCCCGGTGTGCGGGACGTCGCCGTGGTGGGACTGCCCGACGCCCGCTGGGGCGAGGTGGTCTGCGCCGCCCTGGTGCCGGCCGGCGACGGCGCGGTCCCCGACGTGGCGGCGGTGCGGGCGCACGTGGCCGGGCGGCTCGCGCCGTTCAAGCAGCCACGCCGGGTCGCCGTGGTGGAGGCCATCCCGCGCACTCCCGCGACGGGCCAGATCCAACGCTCCCAGGTGCGAGAGACCATCATCAAATACATGCCGATGAATCAACCGATGCAGCTTCGATGAACGCCCGCGGGCACCCTGACGGTGCCGCCATCCGGCGGCCGCGAAGGGAGATCCCATGCACGCCAGAACCTACCGCCGGGCGCTCGCGATGCTCTTGCCGGCACTGTTCACACTCACGGCCACGACGGTCGCCGCGACGCCCGCCCAGGCGGCACCGCCCTGTTCCGTGACCTACGTCGGCGGTGGCTGGAACGCGACGCCCGAGTTCCCGGCCGGCTTCCAGGGCACGTTCACCGTCACCAACAACGCCACCAGGAAGATGTTCGGCTGGCGGATCGAGACGCATTTCCAGACCGGGGCGGAGGTCACCGGGCACTGGAACTCCGAGCTGCTCCTGGACGCCGACCCCGTCTACGTCTTCGGCAACGCGTCCTACAACGGAGAACTCGTGCGGGGGCAGTCGATCCAGTTTGGCGTCACCGGCAGGAAGAGCGCCGACAACATCTCCAACTCGCCGTACTCCGCGGTCTGCGCCCCGCTGTACTGATCCGGGAACGCACATCACATCTCGCCCCACACCACAGCAATAGACGATTCTTGATATGTACAGCCGTAGATGTAATACTTCGCTGGAAGCGCTCCCAAACAGGCTTTCAATGCCGAAGAACGGAGGATGTACGTGCGTTCACACAAGCCCGATCAATCCGGCCGCGGATCTCGGCTCATCCGAGCGCTTGTCCTGCTGGTCGCCGTGACAGTCGGCATGCTGCCGTGGACCGGTGCGGCCCAGGCGCACGGCACGATCATCAACCCGATGACGCGCGCCTACCAGTGCTG